>JAKAFS010000130.1 GCA_021817825.1 Deltaproteobacteria bacterium
CAGGAGGGCCATCTCGCTGAAAAACTCTCCCTGGCCGAGGACCGCCAAAGTCACCGCATCCAGTTGCCGGGAAAGGGAGATCTTGATCCGCCCTTGGAGGATGAGATAGAGCGCATTTCCCTCGTCGCCCCGGCGAAAGAGGATCTCGCCTTTCTTCAGGGTTGTCTTGCGCAGCAGGGTCACGAGGTGCTTCTGGTCCGCTTCGGGAATGGCAGCAAATAACGGGATTCTTTTCAGGACACTTATCGGATCGATCACCGAACCCTCCTTGTGTGACAGGAATCACTGCGCCAATGTGAATAGGTTCACGTAACTTAGCTCATCACGGCTTGACGGCACTTTAATCTGTCTTTATTCTGGAGGCAAGCAAAATTACCAAACCCATCGACGATTTTGCGGTTTCGAAAAAACAAGGAGTGCAGTCATGAAAATACGGTCACGATCGGCAAACGCTTGGCAATGCCGGGAGCGTCGCTCCCCACTGCCCCGGCTCTCATTGAATGCCCGGGTTTCCCGCACGGTCCGGGAGGGTTCCGGCCTTTCCCTTTTCGAAAGCACGTTGCCTTTGCTGGACGACGAGAGACCGCAAACCCGGGCGCGTCGATCGCTGCCTGCACCGGCGACCGCCGTTGTCCCCAACGTGGATTCCCGCGAGTGCGGAAAGTCCGAAACAAGAGGTGCGTCACCGTGGATGAAAATTCTAGATTGATCGTGGCCTATGTCATGGTGGCCTTGGGGTTGCCGCTCCTGGCCGCCAAGATTCTCTGGCTTCTTCCGGCCGCTGTCTCGACAAAGGTTCTGGGGCTGATCGCCCTGCGGCTGGAGCAGGTCGCCGACGCCGCCATCGAGGGGTTCATCGCCCTTTTGCTGGCTGGGCTGGCCTTCGGACAGCTGGGCATCCCGGTGGTCTGGAAAGTGCCCTTTCTCCTGATCGTCGTCGCCTCGCTCTGGTACTGGGCCAAGGACGCCACTTACAAGATCTGGCCTTCCATGGCGGGGATTGTCCTCGGATTTGTTTATTTCCCCAAAGTACTGCACTGGCTGTCGATTCCGCTCACTCAGCGCCTGGGAAGCTGAAAAATCGTTTTTTGTTAAAGAAGGGAACTGCATGGAAAAGATCTGCATCGTCAAACTGAGAAAACAGGCCCCGAATCAGCTGGGGGGACTGTATCCGGTCCGGCCGGGAGAAGCGTCGGGCGAAAACAGAATCGGCAATGCCCCCTTTCTGCCTCCGGCGGAAACGCAACCCGTGCCGGCAACGCAGGGAAGCGAAGGTTCGGCGGACAACCGCAGGGATGCGGCGGGTCCCAGGCTCTCCTTGACGTTGACCCAAGAACAGATGCGGGCGCTGAAATTGGATCCCTATGCGGCCTCCCTGCTCTACGAAAAAGCCCAGGGAGTATCGGGAAAAGTGGGGCAGCGCGACGAGGAGATGGTGATCCACCTGGAATTGCCCTCCCTGCCCCCGGTGCGATTTCTGAAATTGAGTGAAGTCGCCCAGATGCTCCGGGTCAGCAGAGGGTTTCTCAACCGGATTCTCAGCGAAGGGAAGCTGAATAGTTATAAATTCGGCAAACTGCGGCGCGTGATGCTCGACGAACTCCTTTCCTATCTGGAGTCGCACCAGGAAGCGCCCGGTCACGAAGAGCCGGCCACGACGACAAAGACATCCCGAAGGGGATGACGCAACCATAGCCGATCAAGGAGGAATGAAAGATGTACTACGAATATTGGGGTTTGCACAAACCGGCCTTCGATAATGTTCCCGACCCCACGATGTACGTGGACTGCCACGCTTCCATGGAAAATGCCATCGCGGAGACGCTCTTTGCCATCGAGGAGGGAAACGAATGCATCGCCGTGATTGTCGGTGATGTGGGCTTAGGAAAGACCATGTCGATCCGGATGATCATCGACACGCTGGATCAGGAAAAGTACAAAATGGCGCTCATCACCAATCCCGGCGTCACCTTCGCCCAAATCCTCCAGGAGATCATCGGCCAGCTCACCGGAAAGCAGTGCCAGGAGAAAAGAAAGGTCCAGCTGCTGGAAATATTCAACCGGCTGCTTTTTTCGACGCTCGCGGAGGGCAAGAAGGTCCTTATCTTCGTCGACGAAGCCAACGCCATCTCGCCGGCCAATCTGGAGAATCTGCGCCTGATGACCAACATGCAGGGCGACGGCAGGAATCTCTTCACGATCGTGCTGGCCGGGCAGATCGAGTTCGCCAAGAGGCTGGAGCAACCCAGCCGGGCCAATCTTTTCCAGCGGATCGGCACCTACTGCCGGATCGATCGGCTCGAGTCCGTCGAGAAGGTGCAGCAATATGTGGAAACCAGGCTGAGGTTGGCCGGAGGCACCAAGAAAATATTTATCGATGACGCCTTCGTCAAACTATATGAGCAGTCCGATCGCGGCGTTCCCCGTCTGGTCAACAAACTCTCCAAGCTCTGCCTCAAGGCCGGCGAGACCAATGGTTTCGAAGCGATCACCGGGGAAATGGTCGAGCAAATCGGTTCCTGCTTTCATAAATTGTCGGGCCCCGCCAGCCCCAAACGGCGATCGCGCAAGCCCCTTCCGCAGGAAAACCTTGCCGAAGGCAAAGATGCGCTCGATCACCTGGAGGTCATCGAAACGCTGGTGGCCCAGGAAAGGGAATTGGACCGCCGGGAACCGGTTCGCCAGGAGCCGGCCTACGAGGAAGACATCGAGGAAATGCAGGCTGAACAACAGGAAGAAGCCGAGGAAGCGGTGGTGGACCCGCCCATTTCCCTGCAAGTGCAGGAAAGCGCCGAGGAGGAGCTGTCGGCGCCGGCGGCGGTCGAGTCGGTCTCCCTCGCGCCGGAAGAAGCGCCGCCCGCGGAACCGGAAGCGACGCAGCTGGATTCCGAAGCGGAGATGTGTATCGGCCAGGTCAAGATCAAGATCCAGATCCCCGAACAGTTGCTCAAGCAGTCGTTGTCCGCAAGCCACGAACATTGCTACAAACTGGCCGGGGGGCTGGCCGCCGAGACGCTCAAAAAGTACCCCGACCTGATGTCGTCGCTGTCGTCGGATCCCGTTCCGGTCTGGATGGAGATCAGGGATTTCGTGATGACCCGGCTGACCCATGCCGGCGCCGGCAGAATGTAACGGCCGCGCAGGGAGAAGAGAAGGACATGAATCAGCAAAACAGGGCAACCGCTTCGGCTGCCGCCGCCGAAAAGGCCTCCCCCGAATCCTTTATAGACCTGGGATTCCAGTATATCGAACAGGGCAAGTTCGAAGAGGCATTGCCCTGTTTCAGCAAAGTGGTTGAACTTCAGCCCGAAAGTCCCGAGGCCTGCAACAATCTGGGATATGCCCACGAACAGCTCGATCGGCTGTCCGGCGCCCTGCATTGGTATCAAAAGGCCCTGGCGCTGGATGCCAAAAATGTGGAAGCGCTGATCAATATCGCCCATATCCGGGACCGGGCGGGCGATTACTACGGCGCCCTTTCGAGTTACGAAGCGGCGTTGGCCGTCGCCCCCGATAACGTCGATGCCCATTTCTGCCTGGGCGTCCTCTACGACCGGCACGACATGTTCGATGAGGCGGAACAGCAATACCGGCAGGTGATCGAGCGCGATCCCGTCCATGGGAAGGCCCTCTTCAACCTGAGCCTTTTGTACATTCAAACGGGAAGTCATGCCCGGGCGCTGGAGCTGCTCAGGCTCCTGCTCAGGCTGACCCCCGATCATGCGGATGCCTGGAACGCCATCGGCGCCCTTTATGAGCAGCTGGACCGCAGCGCCGCGGCGCTGAATGCCTGGCGGCAGAGCTTGAAAATCGATCCGATGCAGATCAAGACGAACCTCAATCTGGCCGGCCTCCAATATACCCTCTGGAAATCCGGGACCGCCGACAAGCTACTGGCCGAAATCACCGAGCGGCTCCATTTCGTCCTGGCTCTCGATCCCGCCAACGGCCAGGCCCAAAACCTCCTGCAACGCATCCAAAAAGAAAAAAAGTGATCCCCGGGCGCACCGGAAACGACAAAGCTTCCGGGGCGAAGTCATGTTTTAGCGGTCAATAAATCCAGGAGCGGTCCGTAAAACCCGCCCCAATAGGTAAGGACCACCAAAATAATGATCAGGATCAGGATCGACGTGGAATTGCGACCACTATCGGCCAGTGAAGTCAGGAAATGAATGGCCAACACCCCCAGAAAGGCCATTTGCGGAAGAGCTTCTTTCATATTAACAACCTTGAGCTCCTTTCGATAGCAATTGAGACCATGATTTCCTCCATCGGCAGGTGGGGCACGTCCGGGCCATCGTCATCAGGCAAGCACCCGCACCCATTCGGCGGGCGAGATCACGCCCGCCGTCAGGCTCTGAAACCCTTGCTTCTGTAGGGGGAGGAACCCCCTTTCCTCCGCCTTTGCCTTGATTTCAAAAGAAGATTTGCCAGCGATGATCAATTCCTGGAGGTCCGCCAACATCGGCATGACTTCATAGACGGCGATCCGGCCCCTGTAGCCCGTGCCGCTGCACTCCTCGCACCCTTCCCCCCGGAAAAAACGGTGGCCGTCGAGGCAAAAGCCGTTGCTGCGCAGGACACTGGCCTGTAGCTCCGTCGGAACGGCCTCCACCCGACATTTTTCACAATTTTTCCTGATCAGCCGCTGGGCGACGATCAGGTTCAGGGAAGAGGCGACGATGTAAGGGGGAATGCCGATGTCGAGGAGCCTGGTGATCGTCTCGGGGGCGCTGTTGGTATGGAGGGTGGAGAGAACCAGATGCCCCGTCAGCGCCGCTTTGAACGCGATCTCCGCCGTTTCGAGATCCCGGATCTCCCCGACCATGATGATGTCGGGATCCTGCCGCAAAAAGGTCCGCAGGGCCCGGGCAAAGTCGAGGCCGATCCGGGTGTTCATCTGGAACTGATTGACGCCCTTGAGGTGGTATTCGACCGGATCCTCGGCGGTGGAAATGTTGAGGCTTCCGTCATTCAGGGCGCGCAACATGGAGTAAATTGTCGTCGTCTTGCCGCTCCCCGTGGGACCGGTGACCAGGATCATCCCCTTGGATTTGTAGATGGCCGACAGGATGATCGTCAAGTCGTCCTTGTCGAAGCCCAGTTGGTTCATGTCCAGGACGAGATTGGCATCATCCAGGAGGCGCAGAACGATCTTCTCGCCAAAGATGCCCGGGAAGGTGGAAACGCGAAAATCGATGAATTTTCCCTCCTTGCGGACCTTGAACCGCCCATCCTGGGGGAGACGCCGCTCGGAGATATCCAGGCCCGACATGATCTTGAGCCGGGAAGACAAGCCGCTGGCATAGCTCTTCGAAGGGTTGAGCACCGTGATCAGGCTGCCGTCGATCCGGAGCCGGACCCGCAGTTCGTTTTCATAGGGTTCGATGTGGATGTCGCTGACTTTCTGTTTGATCGCCTCGTCCAGG
>JAKAFS010000131.1 GCA_021817825.1 Deltaproteobacteria bacterium
GACCTTGTGGATGTCGATGAAGAGATCGTGGCGATCGGAGACGGGACGGGCGAGTTGTCCGGTCCGGACAAGTTATTCTTCGAGGTCGATGAGGCCGCCTTCCTCGTCCTCCAGGTGATCGTCGAGCGAGCAAAAACAGATGCGGAAGTCCCGCATGCCTGCCTTGCGCGCCAGGATGATGTCCGCGATTTTGTGCGCCACCATGCGGGCGATGAAGGTGCGCGCGCCGGCACGGTCCGGGTCGTACTTGGGCATGCGCTGGATCAGGTCCAGGAGCATTTCCTGCTCCAGGTCGTCGCGATCCGACGGGGTGAAACCCGCCCTGCCGACCAGTTGCCGCGCCTTGTACTTGATGAGGTTGAGTGCATACCCGTCGAGAGCATCGAAACGATTGTCGGAACCCATTTGAACCTCCTCGTGGCCGAGGGGGCGTGGGTGCCGACAAGGGCTGTGACCGGCCGGGAAAGCGTTGCAGGTGCACCGCGCGAGCGGCACCCACAACGCCTCCACTTTGTGGCCGGTTGGTTGTCAGGTATCGAAAAGCGAAACGTTCAATTCAAAATCGGGGGGCCGGGCCCCGTTCTCAGGCGGCGTCCTCCTCGAAGCTCATTTTGAAGGGGAGTCCGTGTTTGACCTCCAGGGAGAGGATGGTCCCGCTACCCAGGGCCTCGATTTGGGCGAACAGGTCGCGCACCTCTTTCTTGAGTGTGAAATCCTGCTTGGCGGCCTCGGGACGCGGGCCGTTCTCGGAGCAGAATTTCACTTCCCTTACGACGCGGGGCCTTGGTTCCAGAACCGGCTCGCCGTCACGGACGACGAGTCCCTGGATGCAGCCGAAGTTGATGCGTTGCATCAGGCCGATGAGAGATTGCTTGGCGGGGGTGAGGTTAGATTTGCTGCTGGCTTGCGTCATTGCCGGACTCCTTAACCTGGAGATTGCCGGCGCGACCCTGGGTCGTTCGACCCAAAAAAAACGTCGGATGTCGCGCCTTCAAAACTGAAGGGCGACATCCGGCGTCGTGATTCACGACAAAGGGCGTCGTGGGAAATTTTTCTTAACTTTTTTTGCTCAGGTTATCCCGTCATGGGCTTCGTTTCCCATAAGACGTTAGCGACGGGGCGGTAAGACATTTCTCCGCCGGACTCCAGGGATTTTTCCAGATGATCCGCCAAACCGGTCATGCCGGCGTCCCGAATGCTTTTCACCGCCCTGCCGACGGCCTTGCTCACACTGTCCCGCGGTTTCTTCAAGGGATCGTTCGCCTTCCGAAGCCTTCCACCTGGGCCAATCATGGATTTGAGATGCGAAGTCAAAGCGTCACGCTTTTTTTGCAGGCTTTCCAACCTTCCGAAATCGTGGCAGCGTTCCGCGTCCCCGATATCCTTGTCGATCTCCAGCAGTTCACTCCGCAATTCCGCCGCCTCCCTATACGAGCCGATGTCGAGGCCGCCCGCTTGGAGCGCCCGGCGTGCGTCTTCGTCCATTTTCCCGCCGTGGTATAGGTCCAGCACGGATATGTAACGTTGAGGAGACTCAAGGAGCGCCGTCAGGTATTCGAACCCTTTCTGGCGTCCGAGAGAGATCGGTTCCCCGCCGTTGAAACGGATCTGCCAACGATCGCCGGACCGCCGGAAAATGTTCTTCGGGAGCGGGTCGGCGGGGCTTGCGTAGAAACCGGCGGGCATGAGGCTCTTGAATGACGGGCCGGCTTGAATTCTGTTCAGACCGCCGTCCTCGGAGATCGCAATCTCCTCTTTCAGAGACAGGAACAGGGCCTTGCGCCGGGCGAGGAGTCCTTCGGCGACCGGATTCAGACGTCTGCGCGTGGGCGCGATCAGGGCGAAGGAATTTTCCTGGGCTATGCAAAGGGTCCGCGCCACTTCGGACAAGCCGTCCCCTTCATCCGGCCGGGTGAAAAACACCGGGAACACCATTCCGGCCGCCGGAGTGAAATCCCCCAGGCGCCAAGTGTGGCTGCACCCGTCAACCTTGCTTGCACGGTGTTCGATCCCGAAGGCAGTGCATATCTCCTCGTTGAACCTGGGGTGATCGATTTTGTAGATACGAAGGTCTTGCGTGGAGAGTTGCACCGGCTCCGCCTCCCGCTCCTGGCAGATCGCTACGATGTCGGCGGGTGAGTGTTCGATGACCTTCCTGGGACAACCGAGCCCGCAGTCCGTGGGGCAGTCCACCGCCGAGGCGTGATCGCGGGTCAGCCGGAAAAAGCGGCTCTTGAAAGCCTCGTACCTGGGCCAGGCACCGAGACGCAGGTTCCAATCGAATAGTGCCGCCGCTTCGCCCGGGAGGTCTTCCAACACATCCCATACCGGATCATCCATTTTCCCCGTCTCCATTACCGACGATGAAGCCCCTCTGTCCCAACCATTTTTCGATGACTTCGCCGTCGTCGTCCCGCTTGAACTGGGCGCGGTTCCCGGAAGAGAGGGCGATGGTTCGGGGTGTCTTGGAGTCCGTGAACTTGATGAGGAATTTCGCCTTCGTGAGTTTGCCGCCCGCCGGAAAGGTGCGCTCGCGTTCCCTGAGAGAGGCGAAAAAATCTTCCGATCTCCTTATGTCGTAATCCTTCTGTGTACCGCCGTAAAAAATCTGAACCTCCTTCAATTTGACGGACTCGATTCCTTCGATGTCTTCGCATAGCAACGAGTCCTCACCGGTCCGCCGGAGCGGTTCGAGATCGAACCTGCTGCGTGCTTTGAAGAAGTCGGAGTCACCGAAGACGTGAAGGCCGAATTTGGTACGGTAGAGTTCCTTTTCGCCCTTGGTCTCGGCATTGATCCTGATCTCGCCTATGGCGGAGTTGTAAACCACCACGTCGAATTTTTCGGGCCTGAAATAATGGCTGGCGGACTCTCCTTTTTCGATGACCGATTCGCGGCTGTATGGTTTCCCATGCCGGACGAGAAACCATACGTAATCCGCCCTTGGGAACACGTGGACCTTGGAGAATCTCCCGCGACGCTTCCTGGCGAACCACTCGTCGAGGTCCGCTTCCAGGGCCGCGATGGTTGCGGACGTCGGCACCATGAATCGCGGGACGGGGTTCATGGTGGTCTTGAAATACTCGAAAGTCTTTCGTGACAAGATGAACTGCTCGGCATGCACCTTTTCGATGATGTCCCGGCCTTTGAGCCAGACCTGGATGGCGAGATCGGCGTAGGCGGCGTCTTCGCCGATCTCAACATCCAAGTCCGAACCGACGATCGCCTCCTGGATGGCGTCAAAGCCTTCCGGAGTCGAAATCTCGTTCACGTAGAACAGGGCCTCGGCCAGGTCCGGGGGAGTCGAAGAGTCCGGAGTCAACAGGATGTGACTCAGTTCGCCGTAGTTCAGACCGTCCTCCGCGTGCGCGGGAGGGAGTTCCACGCCCCTGGTCTTGAAATAGGCTTCGTGAGGGGCGAGAAAGGCGAGGAGGTGTCTCCTGCCGATCCTTCTCAGCACCTCGGGCTTCGAAAAGCGTCGCACGTTCAAAGTCGCCATCGGTCACTCCTGTCGTTTCCTGTGTTCAGTTGCCGCCCGTCTTCATCCTTTCCTTTTCCACCCGACGACCTTACCCAGAACCAGCAGATCGTCCTCCGGCTTTATTTGGATCGGCTTCATGCCCGGATTTTCGGGCGCAAGCTCGATCAGCTCATCCTTAATTTTTAGCCGCTTCACCGTGGCTTCGCCGTTCACGAGCGCCACGACGATGTCCCCGTTCTCGGCGATGGGCTGCCTGCGAACGATTATGAGGTCACCGTCGCCGATCCCGGCGCCGATCATGCTTTCGCCCGAGGTCTTCAAGGCGAAATGTTTGCCGGACCGTACTGCGGACGCTTCCACGAGCACCTCGCCGATGATGTTCTCCTCGGCCAGAATGGGCAGTCCGGCGGCCACGACTCCCACCACCGGCACCGAAACCAAGGCAGCGACCATTTCCCTGGGCCGCCGGGCAATGCTGAGTCCCCGGGCCCTGTTTCCTTCGCGCTTGAGATATCCCTTGCGGACGAGTTGGTTCACCCGGTCGTGGGCGCTGGCGTGGCTTATGCCAAACGTTTCGCTCAGCTCCTTGATGGTGGGCGGGAAACCCCTCGAATCCACACACCTACATATGGCTTCCAGGGTCTCCCTCTGCAGGGGCGAGATGGTTTCGATCTTCGTTCTGCCCATGGTCTCTCCCATAACCTTCAAAACAAAAAGGCCCTTCCGGGCCGTGACAACCTGATTCTATAAACCTGATGTACATCAGGTCAAGAAAAAAATTTCGAGCCGGATAGTCTGATCTCTTTTAAGGAAGGCAACGTTGCGGGGTTGCGGCCAACAGCGGAGAAAATGTCTGCCGGGGTTCGATACTCAGAAGACTCCTTCCCTGCGCTTCTGCGCCCACATTTTTCTCTGGCGGGGCCAGTGGGGGACGGCGGCGATGGGGCGGAGTTCTCTTTCCAGGACCGGGTCCCGGCCCTTTTGGGTGGCCGGGAGAAAAAGGATTTCCTCCTGGATGTCCGGGGCCAGGTTGGTGAGGTTCATGATCTGGGTGATGCGTGCCCGGGTCACGTAGCCGAGGCGGGCGAGGTCCGCGTAATCCCGCACCTCGCCACGCCGGACGAGGCTCTCGAAGCGGATCGCCAGGGCCATGAGCCGGGAAACACGTGGGATGCTTCCCGCAGGGATGTTTTCATCGGGGGCTTCCGCGCACGGACCATCGCTTTTCCGCTTTGCCTTCAGCTTGAGGGTGAACGTCACCTCCATCCGTTCCCGGCCCCCGAACGGGCTTCCTCTTTCTTTCATCGGCCTTTCTCCTGTTCGCGCATTCCGTCTCCCATGCACAAAGCCTTGATGCCGGGCGTGCGGAAGGTCACGGTCACATTCCCGTCCCGGCCGTCGTAGGCGACGCGCTCGACCAGCAGCTTCATGATTCTGCCCTGCTCCTTGGGCGAGAGGGAGTCCCAGACCGGGGCGAAAGCCAAGAGGGCCTTTTCCAGGTCTCCGTTGTCGAGCGCATCCTTCTGGATCGCCGAGATTTCTTCCCGAATGGCTGTCAGCCGCTGTTCCAGGGATCGTATCCGGTCCTGGAGATCGGCCATCCGGTCGGTCACCAGGCCGCGGTCCTTGCCCGGAGAGAGTTGGTCTTTCACGAGGGCCCGGAGCTTGGTATGCAGCGATTTCAGTTCGCGCTCGTGCGCCCGGCGTTCGGTATCGAGTTCGGCCAGGCGCTTTTCACTCCGCGCCCGGACCTCGGACGCCGTCTTCGAGAAGATTGCCGCGTTCGCGCCCAGGCCGCGGATGTGTTCCACCACCGCGCTTTCTATCTCGTGGGCGTTGAGCGATTTCGTGGGGCAGGACGCCCAACCCTTCTGCTGGGCGTTCAGGCAGACGTAGTAGCGGT
>JAKAFS010000132.1 GCA_021817825.1 Deltaproteobacteria bacterium
AACAACCGGTTAAGAAACTGGACGGTTTTATTCAGCGGCTGCTCCATATCGCACCGGGGGGTGGAGGACATGCCGAAACGGATCAATTGATTTATGATGTCAAACAGGGCTTTACCGATGCCCTTGACGATGATATGAATATTTCGGGCGCCCTCGCTTCCCTTTTTGCCTTTGTCGCAAAGGTCGGCATCCCCCTGAAGAGCGGTCTTTTGACACCTCAGGAGGGGCAGCGGATCCTCGATACGGTTTCGACGCTCGATAGGGTCCTGGGGATCCTGAGCTTCGAAGAGGAGAAGATCGGGGAGGAGGCGCGCTGCCTCCTGAAGGAACGAGAGGCGCTCCGAAAGCAAGGCCGCTGGGAAGAGGCCGATGCCATCCGGGAAAGAGTGGCGGGAATGGGTATCGATCTTTCCGATACGGCGCAAGGGGTGACCTGGCGTCTGCGGTGAGCTTTCTCGGTCGGAGAAAACGGAAAGCGATGCCGCGCCTGGACGGAAAAGAGAAAAAATAATGAAAAATTATCTTGACAAACGGTGACATAAAAATTAGTGTCTGCGTTTCGCGCAGGGCTTTAAACATCGGCTGGATCGACTTGATGGGCCATTTTAGTAGTATTGCTATCGATATTGACTGGTTAGGTTTGCTGGCGTAGCTCAATCGGTAGAGCAGCTGATTTGTAATCAGCAGGTTGCGGGTTCAAGTCCCATCGCCAGCTCCAAGCAGATATCTGAATCATTATGGAGGGGTTCCCGAGCGGTCAAAGGGAGCAGACTGTAAATCTGCCGGCGAAGCCTACGGAGGTTCGAACCCTCCCCCCTCCACCATTTTGTTTGCATGACGGGCTTGCCACGTAAAAGCGGATGCGTGACTTTAGTCGTAAGCGGGAGTAGCTCAGGGGCTAGAGCGTCAGCCTTCCAAGCTGAGGGTCGCGGGTTCGAATCCCGTTTCCCGCTCCAATTTGTTCGGTATAAGCGGTGTGTTTCTCCTTATAGACGCATGGGCGGTTCGCAGCCCTGGTTTTGGTGCTGCGAGGGTCCTCTTAGGGAGGCAGAGGCGCTTTTAAAGGTAACCAGCCCACGTAGCTCAGTCGGTAGAGCACATCCTTGGTAAGGATGAGGTCACCAGTTCAATCCTGGTCGTGGGCTCCATTGATGCAAGGTGCTTTATTATGAGAAATATCATTACCTTGGCTTGCACGGACTGTAAACAGCGGAATTATACGACCACGAAGAACAAGCGAACCATGCAGAACCGGCTGGAAATGAAGAAATATTGCAAGTTCTGTAGATCCCATAAGCTGCACCGGGAAACCAAGTAATTGATGGATTGAGGTGCGGCCGCATTCGACCGGACAGGCCAGTAGCTCTAATGGATAGAGCGCCGGACTCCAAATCCGGATGCTGGGGGTTCAAGTCCCTCCTGGCCTGCCATTTTTTCGGCCGGAACCGGGTGTAGCGCGTGATCAGAGGGTGGGGATGGAAAAGATAAAAAATATCTTAGAGAAGGTAAGGCAGTTTTTGGCCGGCTCGAAGGCGGAGCTGAAGAAGGTCACATGGCCGACACCCAAGCAGACCCTTGCCTCCACATCGATCGTCATCATTGTGGTCGTCATTGTCTCTGTTTTCCTCGGGATCGTCGATTTCGGCCTGACGAAAGTCGTCAAGCTCGTACTGGGATAAGCGCATGGCTTTCAGGTGGTACGTAGTACATACATATTCTGGGTTTGAAAACCGGGTGAAGCTCTCTCTCCAGGAGCGGATCGAGACGGCGGGGAAGCAGGAATTCTTTTCCGATATCTTGATCCCCGAGGAGGATATCGTCGAACTCGTGTCCGGTGAGAAGAAGACTTCCAAGCGGAAGTTCTTTCCGGGCTACATCCTGGTCCGCATGGAACTCAACGACGATACGTGGCATATTGTCAAAGATACGCCCAAGGTGACCGGTTTTATCGGCAGCAAGGATAAGCCCTCTCCCATTCCCGACCGGGATGTGGAAACCTTGAGGACCCGGATCGATGAAGGGACGCTGAAGCCCAAGCCGAAGTTCAAGTTCGATGTGGGCGATCATGTGCGGATCATCGACGGTCCCTTCACCAATTTTGACGGACTCATCGATGAGGTGAAGCCGGAGAAGGGCAAGCTCCGGGTGATTGTCAGCATCTTCGGGCGGTCGACGCCTGTGGAGCTGGATTTTATCCAGGTGATGCAGAATTGAGATGAAAAGGCGGCAGGCAAGGGCGAACGCCGCCCCTTTCGCAGCCGTAAACAGTCCATATCAGACGAAGGTGACCTAAAATGGCAAAAAAAGTAATCGCAAACATCAAACTTCAAATCAAGGCGGGCAAGGCGACGCCCTCGCCGCCGATCGGTCCGGCGCTCGGTCAGCACGGTGTGAACATCATGGAATTCTGCAAGGCCTACAATGCCATGACGCAGAATCAGGAGGGGACGATCATTCCCGTCGTGATCACTGTTTACGCGGACCGTTCGTTCACCTTCGTGACCAAGACTCCGCCGGCGTCCGTGTTGCTCAAGCAGGCGGCCAAAATTGCCAAGGGATCGGGTGATCCCAAGCGCGACAAGGTGGGGGCGGTGACGTCCAAGCAGGTCAGGGAAATTGCCGAGCTGAAGTACAACGATCTGAACGCCGTGGATATCGAAGGGGCGATGCGGATTGTGGAGGGTACGGCAAGGTCCATGGGGATTGAAATCACGGGATGATGACCCGGGGCGCGGCCGGCAGGACAGGTGTTTTGGTCCGGCGGGTGTCTTAGAGTGACCATTTCGGGGACCGTTCATCCCCCGGAGGTTGGTTCCGATTTGAGGTTTTGTCATGGCAAAAAGAGGCAAAAGATACGTAGAGGCAAGAAAGAAGGTCGAAACGACCAAGCGCTATCCCGTCAATGAGGCGATGGAGCTGGTCGTGGCTACGGCAAGCGCGAAGTTCGACGAAACCGTCAATGCGGCCATTCGTCTCGGGGTGAATCCGGCGCATGCCGACCAGATGGTCCGCGGTTCCGTGGTTCTGCCCAACGGGCTGGGAAAATCGGTTCGTGTTCTGGTCTTTGCCAAAGGGGAGAAGGAAAAAGAGGCCCTGGAAGCCGGCGCCGAATTCGTCGGCGGCGAGGACATGGTCGAGAAGATCAAGGGGGGGTGGCTCGAATTCGATCGCGTCATTTCGACCCCCGATATGATGGGCAGCGTCGGCAAGCTGGGAAAGGTTCTCGGCCCCCGCGGTCTGATGCCGAACCCGAAGGTGGGAACGGTGACCTTTGATGTGGGCAAAACGGTTCAGGAACTGAAGGCCGGCAAGGTGGAGTTCCGGGTCGAGAAGGCGGGCATCGTTCATTGTCCCGTCGGCAAGTCCTCCTTCGGAGCCGAAAAGCTTGCGGAAAATTTTGTCGCCCTGCTGGAAATGATCATGAAGCTGAAGCCTGCCTCGAGCAAGGGCATCTATCTGCGCAGCATCGCCCTTTCGACAACGATGGGTCCCGGGGTGAAGATCGATCCTTTGGCCGTCCGGAGCATTTAGCGACCCGGCCCTCCGTTGGGCCCTGGGCGTTTTGACAATAGAATAGGGTCTGAGACAGCAGGTACGGGAAGTTTAAACGCGATCGGTGGCCTGCCGAGACTGTGATGAAAAGGCGGCCATTTTTCGGTCTCGCGAATCATCCTGTATGTGGTTCTGTTCTCCGACTTTTATGCGTGGCTCGTCATCAACAGGAGTCACAAGAGGCAAATCAAGGGAAAGGAGGTTTGAGATTGGATCGGAGAACGAAGGAACAGGTCGCTGCGGAACTTCATGAGCGACTGAAAGATTTCAAATTGGCGGTTCTTGCCGGCTACAGCGGCATGGACGTGGCGAAGATGACGGCCCTGCGGATCGCGTTGCGCAAGTCGAACGCGGAACTCAAGGTGGTGAAAAATTCGCTGCTGTCCATCGCCTCGCGCGGTACGGAGCTGAGTGCCCTGGATGGGACTTTCAAGGGGCCTCTTGCCGTGACCATCGCCCATGGGGACGTGGTCGAGACCAGCAAGGCGCTTGTCGAGTTCGCAAAGAAAAACGACAAGCTGGATATCAAATCCGCCATGATGAATGGCAAGATCCTGAGCAAGGAACAGCTCACGGTCCTCGCCGAGCTGCCGAGCCGCGAGGTGCTGATCGGGAAGCTGCTCTCCGTCATGATCGGAAAGCAGACCGAACTGGTCAACGTGTTGAGCGGGGTGCCCAGGAACTTTGTGCAGGTACTGAATGCCTATCGCGAGAAGAAGGCATCGGAAAACTAATCATCGCATACAGGAAGGAATAGAAAAATGGCTGAGATTACCAAGGCAGATGTCGTAAAGTTCATTGAGGGAATGACGGTTCTGGAGCTTTCGGAACTGGTAAAGGAACTGGAAGAGAAGTTCGGCGTATCCGCCGCCGCGCCGGTCGCGATGATGGCGGCCGCCGGTCCTGCCGCCGCCGCGGCAGTGGAGGAGAAGACCGAGTTTGACGCCATCCTGACCGGGTTCGGGGCGGAGAAGATTCAGGTCATCAAGGTGGTCAGGGCGATCACGGGCCTGGGGCTGAAGGAAGCCAAGGACATGGTGGACGGTGTTCCCAAGCCGATCAAAGAGGGCGTTTCCAAGGATGAAGCGGCCGACATCAAGAAGAAAATCGAAGAAGTCGGCGGAACCGTGGAAATTAAATAGAGCGCCGGTTTACAGTAAAGAACAGCCAAGGATCAGAACCCCGTTAAACAACAGTATGTTCTCTGCAAAGTTCAGCAGGACAGGTTGCAGGGGTTCTTTTCCCTCATTTTGTATTGGTTAAAACCTCAAGATCGCTGCCGGCATAGAGCCGAAAGGAAGTTATGGGCGAATTTAGAAAAAATTTTGGTCGCATCAGGAGAATATTGGATATTCCCAACCTGATCGATATCCAGACCGATTCCTATAAGAAGTTTCTTCAAGAAGGGATCGAACTGGACAAAAGGTCGAACTATGGTCTACAGGGAGCCTTCCACAGCGTCTTTCCCATTTCCGACTTCAGTGGAAAGTGTTCTCTCGAATTCGTCAATTACAAAATCGGAGCAGTCCGGTACGATCAGCAGGAATGCGTCCAGAAGGGGATGACCTACGCGGCGCCGCTGAAAATTGTGGTCCGTCTGGTGGTTTTCGATACGGAACGCAATATCGAGCCCAAACCCATCCGGGACATCAAGGAACAGGAGATCTACTTCGGGGAGATTCCCCTGATGACCGAAAACGGGACCTTCATCGTCAACGGGACGGAGCGGGTGATTGTCAGCCAACTCCACCGTTCACCGGGGATCTTCTTCGATCATGACAAGGGCAAGACCCTGGCCAGCGGAAAAATCATCTATTCGGCC
>JAKAFS010000001.1 GCA_021817825.1 Deltaproteobacteria bacterium
CATCCCCCTGGGCCAAGGCCTCGGCCATGAGGATGAACAGGGGGGCGACGAGCTGGTTCATGTTCGTCCCCTGGCTGAAGATGATACTCCCCATCTGCAACAGCTGCAGGGGTTCCAGATAGATGAGGGCAATCACGACGCCCGCGAACCCCAGGGCAAAGGAGACCGGGGCGCCCATGAAGATCGATCCGAGAATGATCAGGCCAATGACGATCAGCTGTGTGGTCACGATGGGAACCTCCCTCATTCCGGTCTACAATGAACGGCACCGCCCGGGAAGCTGCGCCTAGAGGTATTTCTTCCCGCCGCCGAGCAGATCCAGGATGATGCAGACGACGGTGATCAGCATGAAAACCGATCCGGTGACCATGGCCGCATAGAGGTAAGCCATGGGGATCTGGAAGTTTCCCAGGGTCAGCTTGCCGTATTTGAGCGCCGCGGTGAACGAAGCGAGGCTGCACCAGCCGATGACGACGATGAAGGTCAGGGCCATCAGATAGCCGATGATGTTCATGACCCTAAGCGCCGTGATTCCGTAGCGCTTGCCGACCCACTCCTTGACCAGATCCACCGACACATGCCCCTTTTCCTGAAAGGCGTAGGCGGTGCCCAGAAAGATCGTCCAGATCAGGATGTACTGGGAGAGGTCCAGACTCCAGGAGGTGGGCTGGGAAAAGAAGCCGCGCAAGATCCCCTCCAGCGTGGCCAAAAGACCGAGGCAGATGATCAGCCCCCCGGAAACAACGGCGGTGAACCCATTGATCTTTTCCAGAACCTTCGGATACTTCATGGTGCTCCCCCTTTGACGAGAAGCCTCCCGTCCGCCGGCGAGGAACCGACGGACGGGAGATCCGCAAGCGGTTATTTCATGGTGTCCAGGGCTTTCATGAGTTCCGCGCCATCGGGGCCAGCGACGCCCTTCACCTGTTCGAAAAGGGGCTGCCGGACCTTTTTGAATTCGGCGTTCTGGGCAGCGGTCAGGACGGTCACGGTGCCGCCGGACTTTTTGATCTTCTCCTCGAACTGGGTGCGGAGGTTTTTGTAGCTGCCGTTGATGAAATCCATGTATCGTTTTTTGGCCCGCAAGACCCCCTGTTGCTGCTCCGGGTTGAGGCGCTTCCAGGCCTTTTCGGACATGATCATCCCGGTGAGGACATTCTGCAGGCCCGTAAAGGTGATGTTCGGGGCCGACTCGTAGAGTTTGAAGGAATCGATGACGATCCAGCTCGTGTAGACCACGTCCACGGTCCCCCGCTGGAGCGCCACGGCAAGATCGCCCAGGGGGATCGTCACGGCGCTCCCGCCCCACATCTTCATCGCCTCACCGAGCCACTTGCCGGAGGCCCGGACGGCCTTTCCCTTGAGGTCCGCCGGTGACTTCACGGGGGCCAGCTTCTTGCCCGTTCCGAAGGCCGCCGTCTCGGGATAGCCGGGACAGAGGTACTTGACGCCGTACTTGGCGAAGACTTTCTCCAGCAGAGGACTTGTGGCCGTATCGAGTTCCTTATACTTCTCGCCCGGATAGGCGCCGGGGATCTCCATCGGCGTGATCGCCTTGACCGTCGGACTGACGCTGGCGACCATGAAATGGGCGATGTCGACATTCCCCGCCTGGACGGCATCGAAGGCTTCGGGGTCGGAAATCAGGGACGCCGAAGGGTAGACCTGCACCTTCACCTGCCCTTTGGTCTCCTCTTCCACGGCCTTGGCGAAATAGGCGTATCCTTCGCCGTAAAAACCGGCCGCCGGGGTCGGCTGGCTGAGTTTGAGGAGGATCGTTTTATCTGCGCTTGCAGACCAAGCGGCCACAGCAGGAAGAAACACCAGCGCTAGAGCAAGAAGGCCTATGTTCCATTTCTTTCGATTCATACGCTCATCTCCTTTATGGTTCTGTTGCCTATGTCCCGTTGCTCGTCGGTATGCAACTGCACTCGGCTTTTACCAGGATCGCTAGCGTTGCAACCGCTCTCGTTTTCCCTTCGTCTTAAAAAAAATCCTAGCATACCCGATTGAGATGAATCAAGGCGGAACGCTTTTTTTATATTCCCAGCCATCGGTCGACTTAAACCATTCATTGACGGATGGGGAAAAGAATGCGAGATTATAGTCAATATTTATGAGGTTACTTCGTTGTCGTAGAAGCCAAACGACGCAAGCTAGGTGGAACAACAACCCAAGGGAGGAACGTCATGGGCGACAAAGGCGGCAAGAAAGACAAGGAAAAGGGTCAGAAGCAGAACGCCGAGAAGCAGAAACAAAATTCCAAGAACAAACTTGATAAGCAGCCGAAAAGAAAACCTTAATAGGAATATAAGGGTAACAGACGCTCCCTGACTGCGATCCGTCGGACCCCTTCGACAGAGGCAAATGAATCGTTATAGGATCGCATCGCCTCGGGAAGGTACGCCTGGGAGATCTTTGACGAGGAGAAAGATGTCCAGATACTGGTTATTATGCCTCGTGGTCATGATGACGGGCTGCTCCGGTGCCCGCTCGTCGCAAATCGGAGTGACGGGAGGCAGGCTCGCGCCTTGTCCCCCCTCCCCCAACTGCGTCTGCTCGCAAGACCAGGATCCGGAACACACCATTGCCCCCCTGCGCTATGCAGGAACGGCCGAGCAGGCCAGGGAGATCCTGCTCAAGGTCATCGCAGGCATGAAAAGGTCCCATATCGTCGATGAAACCGCGACCTATCTCCACGTTGAATTCACCTCCGCCCTCTTTCGCTTCGTCGACGACGTCGAGTTTCTCTTTGACGACGGGGCCAAGACCATCCACGTCCGGTCCGCTTCCCGGGTAGGTTACTCCGATCTGGGGGTGAATCGCCGCCGCATCGAAACCATCCGCGCGCAGTTCAACACCCTCACAAGAGAACGGATGTAGCGGGACAAGCTCCCCCCTTTTTGTCTATTCGAGGCGGCCTTCCCTAAAGGCGCGGATGTAGTCCATGCAGAAATTGTCCTTCCCGACCACCAGGGTGGAGGCCTTGAGCATCGTATAGAGGAGTTTGTCCGTGGGATCGATGATCGCCGAATCGAGTCCCTTGGTGATCGCGGCGGCCAAAAAGGCCCGATTCACCGCCTTGCGGGCCGGCAGGCCGTAGGAGACGTTCGTGAGGCCGCAGACCGTATGGACGCCGGGAAAGCGCTTCATGATCTCCTCGATGGCGTTCAGGGTCGCCACAGCCGATTGCGGATTGGTGGAAAGGGGGTAGACCAGCGGATCGAGATAGAGGTCGTCGAGCGCGACGCCTGCGGCCGTCAGCTTCTCCACGAGCCTTCCGGCCAGGGTCACCTTTTCCTCCGTCGTTTCGGCCATCGAATCTTCGGCCTGACACAGGGCGATCACCTTGGTCTTGTATTCCAAAACCAGCGGCAGGATGCCGTCGTATCTCGACGGTTCGAGGTTGATGGAATTGATGATCGGCGTCTTTTTCAAAAGGGGCAGCATCGCCTTGATCACCTCGGCATCGGGACTGTCGATGCAAAGGGGCAATTCCGTCACCTCCTGAACCGCCTCGACGACCCACTGGAGTTTTTCTTTCTCCTCCCCCACGAAGGTCCCGGCGTTCACATCGATGTACTGCGCCCCGGCGAGGGTCTGCGATTTCGCCTCCTCCTGGATGAAGGCCCGGTCCGCCGCGGCGATGGCCTGGGCGATCGTTTTTCGCGAGGCATTGATCCTTTCGGCGATAATGAGCATGCGGTTCTCCTTTCTACTTCTTTGCGATTTTCGGAATCCCCAGCCTCCGGGAGGTATGGTCCCGGCCGAGGTAATAATTGATCCACGAAGAGCTCTGGTAGAAGTCCCAATTGCAGGGGGGGACTTGTCGGTCCGCCAGGCTCCCCTCTTCGCCGTAGTGCTTGAGCCGGGCGTAGGCCTTCACATAGATGCAGTGCCGCTCGTTCGGATAGACCTCGCAAAAGCCGTTGAGACTCCCGCCGCAGGCCCCGTTGCGCTGGTTTTTCGGGCACTGGGACATGGGGCAGCTGTAGGCGACGTCGGTCAGGGCGCAATCCCCGCAGTCCTGGCAGTCGTAGAGGAGCACCTTGGAAAGATGCTCCAGTTTATGGAAGGGCCCTTCCCACGGCGTCCCGGCCAGACGCTTGGAGAGGGCCGCCATCGCGCCATAGAGGTTCTTTCCGGGCTCGAAGATCAGCCGGTGGACAAAGCGGGACAATCGATAGACCGGCGTCACCGGCGCATCAAGAGGCCGCCCGGCGCGGGTCGTCGGCGCTTTCGCATTCAGGCCCGATTCGGAGTCCCGCTCGTAATAGTAGAATCCGCCGGGCTGCGGATCGTCGAAATGATGGACGAGGTCCCGCCAGTTCGGACTCAGGGCCTCCCCCTGTTCGATGATCTCCTCGACCTGGCTGTAGGGGATGCGGTGCCCGCCGATATGGACGCCGGCAAAGCCCATTCCCTTCATGATCGCATACATCCGGGCGGCCCGCAGCAGCCGCGCCCCCACCCCCTTGTCGGGGGCCCCCTTTTCCCTGTCCAGCTCGGCCAGGAGCCGGTCGCTGACGATGCAGCCGGGAATCCGGTTGCCGTGCATGACCTTGGCTGCGCCGAAGGCAAGGACATAGAGGTTTCCCACGAGCGGAACCGGCGGTTCCGCCTGTTGCATCCACTGGAGGACCTCATGGAATTTGCGGGCGTCGTAGCCGAGCTGGGTCACCGCAAAGCCCGCCCCGGCGGCGAGCTTCTTTTTGAGTTTGAAGTACTGGGCCAGCACCTCCGCTTCGGTCGCCTTGAAGGGGGAGACGGCGACGCCGGCGAAAAAGCGGCTCGGCTGGTGGCGGATCGGCCCCTTGAGGCCCGGCGTTTCCAGCCCCCGGTTCATGGCCCCGATCAACTCCAGCAGCTGGACCGGATCGAGATCGAAGACCGGTTTGGCCCGCCCCTGAAAGCCCGTCACGGGATAATCGCCGCTCAGGACCAGGATGTTCCGGACCCCGGCCCGGTCGAGGGCGTAAAGGCTGCTTTCCAGCTGGTTGCGGTTCCGGTCCTTGCAGGTGAGATGGACGAGGGGCTCGATCCCCAGGCGGAGGATCTCCGCGCCCAGCAGGTCGGCCAAAAAGGCCGGGTTCCCCCCCGCGTTGTCGGTGATCGTGACGGCGTGGACCTTCCCCCCCTGGGCGGCAAGTCCCGCATGGTTCAGGACCTCCTCCTGCTCCGGCTCCCGGGCGCCTCGTCCCGGGACCAGTTCCCAGGCAATGGAAAAGGTCCCCTCCGCCAGTGATTGCCGAAAGGAACGGCCCCCCCGGAATGGGTCTGCTCCGGGCTGTAGGCAGGTTTCGTCGGTCATGATCTTCCTCGTTATTCCAGTCCGGCAGCCAGCTTGGCCGCTTTCACGGTATTTTCCATCAGCATCGTGATCGTCATCGGCCCCACCCCTCCCGGGACCGGGGTGATGAGGGAGCAGCAGTTCAGCACCCCTGCGAAATCCACATCGCCGCAGAGCTTGGCCTTGCCCTCCGCCGTGGTTCCGATCCGGTTCACCCCCACGTCGATCACGACGGCCCCCTCCTTGACCATGTCCGGCGTGATGGCATTGGGCTTGCCCGCCGCGACGATGAGGATGTCGGCCCGGCGCGTGTGGCTGGCCATGTCGCGGGTGCCGGTATGACAGAGGGTCACCGTCGCGTTGGCCCCCGGCTGCTTTTGCATGAGGATGGCCGCGATCGGCTTTCCCACGAGATTGGACCGGCCCACGACGACCACTTCGGCCCCTTCGATCTTCACCCCCGAGCGGATCAGGAGCTGCTGGATCCCGGCCGGCGTGCAGGGAAGAAAGGCCGCCTCGCCGATCATCATCTTGCCCACGTTCATGGGGTGAAAGCCGTCCACATCCTTGTTCGGATCGATGGCATAGAGGACCTTCGTCTCGTTGATGTGCTTGGGCAGGGGAAGCTGGACGAGGATGCCGTGGATCCGCGGATCGCGGTTGTAACGGTCGATCATGGCCAGGAGTTCCGCTTCGCCGATCGCGGCCGGCAGGTTTTCCTGGACGGAATGAAAGCCGATCTCCTTGGCCGCCTTCTGCTTGGCCGTTACATAGCTGACCGATCCGGGATCGTCACCGACCAGAATCGTCACCAACCCCGGGACCACGCCGCGTTCCTTCAAACGGGCCGTTTCCCCTTTCAATTCCTCACGAATCTGCCGAGCGACCTCGCTGCCGCTGATCAATTTTGTCGTCACCGCTCCTCCTTGCCGATCTGCTTTCTCTTATGCCGTTGCGCCACGGCGTGGCTTGCAAAGGGTGCTGCACTGAAGCGCCTATCGCCTCGTCGGCCTCTGTCGCCGGGCGGCAATGGTCTGTTCTCTACCACGTTCCCGCACTTTTTGACAAGGAGGGGCAAAAAAATTCCTCCGGCGCACCAACCGGCGCCGGAGGATCGGCACAAAAAGATCGGGTTACTTCTTCCGCAGGGCTTCCATCTCTTGGATCTCCTTGATCGTCGCCAGGATCTGCCGGGCATTGTCGTAGACCGGCGTATCGACCATCTTCCCCTTGTAGGTGACGGCGGCGGCGCCCTTGGCGATCCCCTCTTCCTCGAAGACCTTGACGACGCCGGTGGCCCACTCGACATCTTCGGCCGTGGGCATGTAGAGACGGTGGGAAGGCTCGATCTGATTGGGGTGGATCAGCATCCGCCCCTCGTAGCCCATCTGGCGCCCCTGGAGGACGCTCGTCTCGAAGGCAGGCAGGTTCGAGAAATCGACAAAGGGGCAGTCGATGGCGATGCAGCCGGCGGCCCGGGCGGCCACGGCGGTGTAGTGGCGGCCGTAGAGCTGCTCGGTCCCCTCGGAAGTCAGCTTCACCCGCATGTCCTTGGTATAGTCCACGGCGCCGAAGATCAGCGAATTGACCCGCTTACTCGCCAGGGCCGCGGGATAGGCATTCATCATCCCCTTGGCCGTTTCGATGAGGAGCTGAATGGCGATGGCGCCGACCGTAAGCCCACGCCGGCGCTCCAATTCCTCGATCTTCCATTCCAGGCGCTTTACGTTATCCGCCTCGCCGGTTTTGGCAAGACAAATCCCGGCGACCCCTTCATGGACCACGGCCTCCAGATCGTCGTTGGTCATCAGGGTCTCCCAGTTGTTGACCCGCACATAGACCTTCGATCCGCTGGCCCCGGCTTGCTTGAGGTTTTCCCGGACGCACTCGCGGGCACGGACCTTCTCGGCGGGCGGCACCGAGTCCTCCAGATCCAGGGTGATGATATCGGCGGAAAACTCCGGGGCCTTGGCGATCATCTTCTCGTTGTTCCCGGGGACATAAAAGACGGAGCGCATGACGGTCATAACGGTTCTCCTTTCTAGGCTAAGCTGGGTGACGGAACTTTTAAGAGACCTTTTTAACCCTTAATTTCCCCTGCTCCTGCAATTCCCGGAGCCGCTGGGGGATTTCATTGGGATTGTCCACAACGATGATGCCGGCGTCGCGCAGCCGCTCGATCTTGCCCTGGGTGGAGCCGCTGCCCCGCTCGACGATGGCGCTGGCATGGGAAAACTTCATCCCCGCCGGGGCCCAGGCGCCGGAGACATAGATGATGATCGGCTTGGTGAATCGGCCGCTCTTGACGAGCATCGCCGCTTCTTCCTCGTGATGGCCGCCCATCTCGCCGAAGATGGCCATGACGTCCGTGTCTTCGTCCTCCTGGAAGAGGGGCAGCACATCGGAAAAGGACATCCCGGTCACGGGCTCGGTTCCCACATGGAGCACCGTGCTGATGCCGAAGCCGGCCCGGGAGATCACGTAGGGCAAAGTCCCGGACTGGCCGCCGCTCCGGGAGATCACCCCCACATGGCCGGGCAGGAAATGGCGGGTGGCGAATTCGACCGAGCCGCCGAGCCAGCCCAAAAGACCGATCCCGGGGGTGTTCACCCCGATGGAGCCCGGTCCCAGGATCATCGCCCCTTTCTGTTTTCCATAGGCGACCATCTCCAGGATGTCGTAGAGGGGAACCCGCTCGACGGGCATGACGAGCCACTTGACGTCGGCATCCAAGGCCTCGAAGACGGCATCCCGGAGTCCCGTCCCGGGGATGAAGGTCACGGAACAGTCGAAGAGGCCGTGGTGCTTCACCGCGTCCCGGACCGTATTGTAGACCGGGATCCCGTCCACCTCCTCGCCGCCGCGGCCCGGGGTCACGCCGGCCACGACGTTGGTCCCCATGCTCCGCATGAGCTTGGCCCGCATCGAGCCTTCGCGGCCCGTGATCCCCTGGACCACCACTTTCGTCGATTTCGTCAGCACGATAGCCATCTTTGCACCCCCTTATTTGGGTCAGGCAATTCCGAGTTTTTTCCGGTATTCCGCAAGTCCCGGGATCGGCGCGTCGATCGAGATCGCCCCCTTGCCCCGCAGCCGACATTCATATTCGCAGGCCAGACACTCGGTCCCCAGCCGTTTGGCCTCCCCGGCAACCATCGGGTAGACGCCGTCTTTCAGGACCAACATTCCCCGTGCGTAGGTCTTGCAGGCGGCGATGCAGGCCTTGGACTCGCAGGCTGCGCACTGGCTTTCCTCGATACGGACCTTGAGGGTCTGTTCCTCAAATTCCTGCATGGGTCGCCTCCTTTGTCTTTTTTTGTTCCTTTTTGTATTCGAGGACCATCTCCTTCATCTCCGCGGCAAGGCCCACCGTGTCGTAGACCCGTTCCCCGCCGTAGATCCTGATCCGGGCGGGAAGATCCTTCGTCCCTTCCCTAAGGATCTCCAGGGATTCCTTTTCCTTGTTGCCGGCCAGAAGGAGCAGCACCGGAAAGCCGGGACGTTTGGGGATCTCTTCCCTAAGGGCCTTGACCACGCCGTGGGCGTGATGCCACTGCTCCTGGTTGGCGGCCATGAAGCCGCCGAGCAGGAAGCCGTCGATCCCCTTTTGGGAAAAGACGAGTTTCGCGGCCCGGTAGACCTTGGAGGCAGGCGGATTGCCGCTCGTGTCGGCAAAGTTGGCCACCCGGAGCCCCTGTTTGTTCAGGCCGTCGACGCCGAGCATGGCGCCGCCGCCGCCCATGCCGTGGAAGCCGATGGTCCCGAAAACCTCGCCTGCCAGGACATTGTCCATTTCCGCGAAGTAGCAGGTCCCGCGCAGGTCTTTTTCTTCCACCCACCAGGCAAGCTTGTCCAGTTCCGTAGGCGGCGTTCCCGATTCCCGAGCCACCTCGATCCCCAGTTCGGGATGGCGGATGACCGAAGAATCGTCGATGGAGATCCGGCAATCGCCGGCCAGGACCTTGCCGTCAGCGGTCACGACCAGGGGGTTGATCTCGATGAGGCGGGCGCCGTAATTCTTGAAGGTGTCGTAGAGGCCGACCATGAGGCGGGCCACCTGGGAGATATGGGGGCTCGGCACCTTGAGCCGGTTGGCCAGGTTCAGGGCATCGTAGATCCGAAAACCGCGCAGGACATCGACGTTCATGAGGGCGATCTTATCGGCCGGCACGGACTCGATGTCCATGCCGCCGGAGGTGGAAAACATGACGACGGGACAGCGCGCCTCGGCCCGGGCATCGACGATGATCCCGGCGTAGTATTCCCGGTCGATGGCCAGCTTCTCTTCGACGAGGACCTTCTCGACCAGAAGCCCCTTGATCGTCCGGCCCAGGAGCGAAGCGGCGACGTTTTCCGCCTCTTCGGGCGAAGCGGCGAATTGGACGCCGCCGGCCTTGCCCCGGCCGCCGGCCCAGATCTGGACCTTGACGACCACGGGCTTTCCGATCTTGGCCGCGATGGCCCTGGCCTCTTCGGGAGTTTTGGCGACATCGCCTTGGGGAATCGGCATCTTGGCAATCTTGAAGAGCGCCTTTCCTTCGTACTCATGCAAGCGGGCCATATGGACCTCCTATGACGTGCGATGGTTGGTTCTCGGCAGGTTCTCGAATTGCGCTTGTCCGCGGGTCCTTGCGCCCAGGTCCGGTACAAAGACCGGCATCCCGCGCCAAAGGGCGTTATGTCCGAAACATAAGCTGAAGATCGTTTATTTTATTTAACAGACGAAAAATGCAAAGTCAACACGGCAAGACTTACGGCAAGACTTAGAGCTTGCCGAGCAGGCGCAGAATGCCGTCCAGAATCGTCAGGGGATGGGGCGGGCAGCCGGGAACGTATAAATCGACCGGCAGGACCGGATCGACGCCATTGCCCGCTTCGGGATGGTCGATATAGGGGCCTCCGGAAATGGCGCAGGCGCCTACGGCGATGACCAGTTTGGGCGCCGGGACGGCGGCATAGGTCTTCTCCAGGGCCAGCCGCATGTTGCCGGTCACGGGCCCGGTGATGAGCAGGCCGTCGGCGTGACGGGGAGAGGCGACAAATTGCACCCCGAAGCGCCCCAGATCCCACACCACGGTGCTCAAGACGTTCGTGTCCGCTTCACAGCCGTTGCACCCCCCGGCGCTGACCTGGCGCAGTTTGAGGGAGCGGCCGAACAGGCGGCGGGCTTCCCGATCCAGCGACTCGGCCAATTTCAGAGAGGCTCCTTTCAAGACCAGGGCCTCCCTCGTTCGGACGGCCAGACGATGGTCCTGGGAGAAGCGAATCGCGCCCTGCGGACAGGCGCGTTGGCACTGATTGCAGAAAAGACAGCGGCCCAGGTCGATGGTTCCTTCGTCGCCGATGGCGTCTGTCGGGCAGGTTTCCCGGCAGAGCCGACAACCGTCTCCGCACTGGGTCCGATCGATCACCGGCAAACCGCGGAAGCGGTCCGGCAAGACGGGCAGCTCGTTCGGATACTGCAAGGTCTTGTTTTTTTGGGTTAAAGCATTCAAAAATACGTTCATCGTCCCACTCACAAGTCGTGACCGCAATAAGAAAGACTGAAGCTTTTGTTGCAAATCGGGAAATCGGAAACCGGCTGGTTCCTCATGGCCATTGCCAGCCCCATCCAATTGTGGAAGGAAGGATCGACGATCTTATAATGGCTGAACAGTCCCTCTGCGTCCGTCAGGGCCACATGACAGATTTCCCCGCGCCACCCTTCGACGAGGGAAACCGCCAGCGAGCGCGCCGCCCTGTCCTTCAGCGCCGTTTCCGTTTTTCCCTCCGGCCACATCTCCAGCTGATTTTCGATAAAGGTCATGGACCGCTGAATTTCCAGCCACCGCACATAGGCGCGGGCAAAGACATCTCCCGTGTTCCAGGTGGAAACCGGTATCTGCGCAAATCGGTAAATGCCGGCCGGGTGATCGTAGCGGGCATCGCGCACGATCTCGCAGGCCCGGGCGGCAGGACCGACGAGACCCAAATGGATGGCGGTTTCCTTGGAAATCCGGCCGGCGCTTTCGAACCGCGCCAGGACCGACGGCGTCTCCCAGAGCAGGGTGACGGCGGCGGCGACTTCGTCAAAGGCGGCCCGCAGACGATCCCGGAACGGCGGAATCCAGGAACGGTCCAGATCGAAGGCCACGCCGCCGGGCAGCACCAGGCTCCGGCCAAAGCGGTTTCCGCAAAGCATGGCCGTCAGGTTCAAAAAATCGCCGCGCAGGCGTCCGCAAAAGGAGGCCGTGGGGAGATAGCCGACATCGCCCGCCAGGGCGCCCAAGTCCCCGACGTGGTTGGCCAGCCGCTCCAACTCCAACGCAATGCCGCGGATGGTCTTGGCGCGCGGCGTCACGGAGATGCCCATGAGCGTCTCCAGTAGATGGGCGTAGGCCGTCGCATGGCCGATGGTCGTGTCGCCGGCGAGGGTTTCCATGTAGGGCAAGGTCCGTTTGGTGGGGCCGCCGATCAACGCCGTTTCGATGCCGCGATGCTGATAACCCAGCGATATTTCCAGATGGTAGACTTTTTCGCCATGGCATTGAAAGCGAAAATGGCCCGGTTCGATAATCCCGGCGTGGACGGGACCTACCGCGACCTCATGGATCTCCGCCCCTTCGAGACGGAAAAAGTCCGTGACGCCGATCCGGTTTTCCGGCGAACGGTCCCGGCCTTCGGGATGACGATAGCTCTTCTGGAAGCGGATCGGCTTGAGCCGGGGATGGCCTTCGGGCACGACGCCCCATTGCTCGCAAAGCTCGCGCTCGAACCAGTGGGCCTGCAAACAGTCGGGAGTCAGGGCCGGATAGGAACCGCAAACATCGGTCGCGATGCTGGACACCGTCCCGGCGCGGTCGCCGGCCAGCAGGGCAAAAAGCCGGACGGCCCGGGACTCCGGATCGCCGGCCCCGGGCGGGGCAAAACGGTCGGCGGGGACCCCGAAAAAGGCGCAGAGGCGCATGCCGCCGGCAACGGCGTCGATGACGGCCGACCGGAAACTGCCGATGGGCACCAGCGGGATTTCGTCGATGGCGATCATCCGGGAATTACGTAATGTTTTCAAGTCAGAAGGGATCATCGCCATCCTCCTGACAGGGGAACAATGCCGCCTGCGGGGCTGACAATGCCGGCCGCCGCATTCAATACCCTAAAGAGCGTCTGGGGCATCCAGAGCCCGAGGAGCAGCAGAACCGCCAGGGGCGCCGCCACCAGCAAGTACTCCAGGAAGCTGGGCCGCGCCGGTCTCAGGGACGGATCGGCAGGCGTCCCCCAGACCATGGGAATGAGGTGGCTCAAGGCGCCGATGAACACAACGCCGATGCCCGCGAGAAAGACCGCCGCGACGAGCAGGGAACCGCCTTGCAAGGCGGCCTTGAGAATCATGAACTCGCTGATGAAGAGGGAAAAAGGGGCCATCCCGATCAGCGCCAGGATGCCGGCAAACAGGGCCGTACCCCAGAGCGGCGACAGCCTCAGCACGCCTCTTAGCGACTTCATGCTGTAGCTGCTGGTCATCTGCGCCAGACGTCCGGCCGAAAAGAAGGCCAGCGTCTTGGCGAGCGCATGGTTCAGGGTGTGCAGGAGGGCGGCCAGGGTGCCCAAAGGGCCGAGGCCCAGCCCCAGCGCAATGATGCCGATATGCTCCATGCTGCTGTAGGCGAGGAAGCGCTTCACATGGGTTTGAAAGAGGATGAAGCCCGCCGCCAGGGTGATGGAGATCAGGCCGAATCCGGTCAACAGATTCAATCCCCATCCCGTGTGCCGGGTGGCGCCCTCGACAATGGGAATGTAACGCATCAGGCAATACATCGACGTGCTGAGCAGGATGCCGGAAAAAAGGGCGGATACCGGCGACGGCGCCTGAGAGTGGGCGTCGGGAAGCCAGCTGTGCATCGGCGCGAGCCCCGCCTTGGTTCCATAACCGACCAAAAGGAAAATGAACGCGGCTTTCATCAGGGCCGGATCCAGCAAATCGGCATGGGTGCGCAAGGTGGTCCAGAGGAGGACATGATGGCCATCGATCCCCGCGCCTTTGGCGGACGCGGCGGCCAAGAGCGTGCCCATGAACGCAAAGGCCACCCCCACCGAGCAGACGAGGATATACTTCCACATGGCTTCCAGCGATTCCCGGGAAAAGTAAATGCAGATGAGAAAAGCGGTCACCAGGGTGGTCGCTTCGATGCCCACCCACATCAGTCCCAGGTTGTTCGAAAGGAGGGTCATCGCCATGGCCGCCAGCGCCCCGCACCACAGCGAGGTGAACTGTCTGATCTGCTTGAGCGTCAGGTGGTGATACCACAATTCCTGCTGGAAATAGATGCAGCCGTAGAGGGAACTCAAGCCGAAGACCACGAGCATCACAAAAAAATGATAGGCCGACAGGGCATCCATCACCAGCCAGTTTGCCGCGGCAAAGAGAACCCGGCCGTGCAGCAAGACCGCGCCGACGGCCCACAATCCCAGCCCCGCCGTGCCGACAATCCCGGCGCACATCACGGCGAGCGCAAGCTTCGGCGAAGGGGCCAAAAGGCTGGCCAATCCGGCGAGGGTGGGAACGGCCAGGAGCAGCCAAATCACGATTTCCTCATTCATCTCCGCTCGTTTTATCCTTTCAACACATTCAGGCGATCTGCATCGAGATGATCGAAGGCCCTGTTGATGTGATAAATCGCAATCCCCATGACGAACACGGCGACAAAGGCATCGAGCAAAATGCCCAATTCCACAAGCAACGGGATCTCCACCACCGAGTAGACGCCAAAGGTATAGATGCCGTTTTCCATGATGATATAGCCCAGGCACTGGTTGAGCGCATTTTTGCGGGCAATGATCAAAAAAAGGCCGGTGAACAAAGTGGTCAGCGCCGCCGGGACGATCAGGGAATCGCTGCTCCCGGAGGCAAAGAGCGGGAGCTTCTCGGCCATCCAGAGGGAAACCCCCAGCATGAACAAGCCCGCGATCACCGACGTGATGTAGCCGACAAAGGGCTCTATTTCATTTTGGGTCCCCGCTTCCCGAATGCCGCGGCGCAGCAGGATGGGAAAAACAAAACCCTTGATGAGGAAGCTGGCCGCCGCGATCAGAAAGAGACGGGGGGTCAGCGCTCCCCATTGGGTCACCAGCGCCAGCGCCCCCAGCAGCATTCCCTGAAAGGAGACGATGCTGATGCAGGTCCGCAGACGGCTCAGCCCCAAAAGGGCAAAGTCGGAGAGAACCAGGAGAATCATCATGATTTCGATGGGCGAATCCATGTTACGACCTCAGGACCAATAAAAAGGCGAACGCCGATAGGGAGCCGGCCGCGACCAAAAGCTGCGGGATGCGGATCAGCCGCAGCCGCGCCATGGTGGACTCGATGACGCCGACCACGACGGCCAAGCCCAAAAGGCCGGCCACGGCCGTCCCGACGGACAGGGGCCGGAAGAGATCCGCAGGCGCCGGGAAGACGATCCCCACGATGAGCAGCCCCAATACCCACAGTTTCAAGGCCGCGCCGTAGAGGATGAAGGCAAAGTCCGGACCGCTGTGGTCGAGGACCATGACCTCATGGATCATGGTCAATTCCAGGTGCGTGTTGGGATCGTCGAAGGGGATGCGGGCGTTCTCGCACAGATAGACCACCAGAAGGGCGACGACCACCAGCACCACCTCGGGGGAGAAGACATGGGCCGCCGGCAGCAACGTGGAAAGAGAGAGGCTGCCGGTTTCCCGGGCAACGGCGGCCAGGCCGATCAGCAAGGCCGGTTCCGCCAGGGCCGAATAGAGGACCTCCCGGCTGGCGCCCATTCCTTCAAAGCTCGATCCCGTGTCCAGGGCGGCAATCACGGTGAAAAAACGCATCGCGCCCAGGAGATAGGCAAAAAGCAGCAGGTCTCCCGAAAAGGCCAGGGGCGCTGCGACGCCGCCCAGAGGCACGATGCAGAGCGCCGTGAGGACGGCGGCAAATCCGACGATGGGTCCTGCCCGAAAGACCCAGGAGGCGGTGTTGCTGTACACGGCCCCTTTGCGCAGTTGCTTGACGATATCGTAATAGGCCTGGAGCAGCGGTTGTCCGGTCCTGCCGGCAAAGACGGCCTTGGTTCTATTGACAATGCCCAGGAGCAAGGGGGCCAAAAGTAGTCCTAAAAGGATATTGAGGAAAGAAGCGATCGTCATTTCGGCGTCCTCATGTTCCAGAAGAGCAGCGCAAGCAGCGTCCCCACGATGTAGAGCACGTAGATGTGGATGCGGCCCTCCTGCAGCACCCGCAGCCGCCGGAAAAATCCGGCGACGGCCGCAAAAAGCGGATCGTAGATCCGCTCCCGGCCGATATCCGGCGTATCGCTTTCGAAATGAGAGCCCGCCGTTGCGGGAAAATAGGGGTCGTTGATCGTCATCTGCTCTTTCGTCCGCAGGGTGAACCGAAAAAGATCGATGATCGGCTGGGAAAAAGAGGAGGCCGTATACTGCATCCTCGCCGTAGGGGCGGCGTAGCCGCAATCCCAGGTTGCCGAATGGGCCACCGAACGGCCGGCCAGGAGGCGGAAGCGCAGGACGGCGATCGCCAGGATGAAAAGGATGAACACCAGGGAACCTGCCGTGACCTGCCAGAGGACGTCGGCCGTCCGCTGGATTTCGCCGACAGGGGGGCGACCCAGGATCACGCCGATGACCGGCGATAGCCCCTCCATGACCGCCGCGCCCAGCAACCCCACGGCGATGCAGGCGGCCGCCAGGATCATCATGGGAACCGTCATCGACAGACTCGCCTCCCGGGCCTCCTGGGCCGCTTCGGAACGGGGTTCCCCCAGAAAGACGATGCCGAAGGCCTTGGTGAAACAGGCGGCCGCCAGTCCCCCGATCAGGGCCAGCCCCGCGACGGCGCCGATCAACGCCAACGCGGCATAGGGGTCCATGGTCAGGGCGCCGCGGAAAGAAGCCATGTAGATGACGAATTCGCCGACAAAGCCGTTCAAGGGCGGCAGGCCGGAAATGGCGACGGCGCCGACCAGAAACGTGAGGCCCGTGGCGGGCATCTTCTTGAGCAGGCCGCCGAGACGGTCCATTTCCAGATGCCGGACCGCGTCCAAAACCGATCCCGCGCCGAGAAAAAGCAGCCCCTTGAAGAGGGCGTGGTTGACCAGATGGAGCAGCCCGCCGGCGAACCCCAGAGCCGCCACGACCGGCATCTCCGAACTCCAGCCGATCATGCCGACGCCGAAACCGATCAGGACAATCCCGATGTTTTCCACGCTGGAGTAGGCCAAAAGCCTTTTGAGATCATGCTGCGCCAGGGCAAAAAGGACGCCCAGCACGCCCGATGCCACACCGATCGCCAGCACCAGATGTCCCCACCAGAGCGGCGGCAACCCCAAAAAGGTCAGCGTCCGGACAATGCCGTAAATGCCGGTCTTGATCATCACCCCGGACATCAGCGCCGAGACGGGGCTCGGCGCCGCCGGATGGGCCACCGGGAGCCAGACGTGAAAGGGCATGATCCCCGCTTTCGTGCCGAAGCCGACCAGGGCCAGGACAAAACAGGCGTTCGCCGCCCCCGAGGAGAGACTCCGGGAAAATCCGTTGAAATCGAGGGAGCCGGCGGCGGAACCAAAGGTCAGAAACATGGGCAGCAGAAAGGCGGTCCCCAGGGAGGAAGCCACCATATACATCCAGGCGGCTTTCCGCACCTCGCTCTTTTCGTATTCGAAGGCCACCAGGAAAAAGGAGGAAAGGGTCATGACCTCCCAGGAGATGAGAAACAAAACCGCGTTGTGGGCAAGACAGACGAAGGCCATGCTGGCGGTCAGCCAATTGAAGGCAAACCAGGTCCATCCCAGCCATTTCTTCTCCCGATAGCCCCGCAGGTAGCCCCGGCCGTAGATCGCCGCCAGGCCGGAAAGGAGAAAAATCGGAATGAGAAAAAAGGCGGACAGGGGGTCCAGGAGCAGGAAAAAAGACCCGAAGGGCATCTCCCAGGCGAGCCGCAGGGTCCTCGTTTCGCCCTGGACGAGGGTTTGCAGGGCCGGAACCAGTCCGATGACAGAGCCGATCACCAGAGAGCCCATGCCCACGTAGCTGCTCGCTGGGCTTTTCCGGCCGGCGGCCAGGGCCAGCAGTCCGCCGATCATCATGACTCCTAAGGCCATCAGCAAGAGCGACATCTAGGTCCTCCCTCCCGGTTCGCCGGGGAAGCGGGATTCCACCTGTCGGCAGAGGGCGATAATGTCGTCGCGGGACGCCTGGTTCTTGATGGCCGCTTTGAAATCGGGGTCGCGCAAGGCAAAGGCCAGCCGCGAGAGCAGGTAGAGATGGGTCCTGACCGTCGGGGCGACAATGGTAAAAAGACAGAAGACCGGCTCGCCGTCGAGGGAGTGAAAATCGATCGGCTTTTCCAAAAAGCAAAGGGTGACGATCGGGCGCTCCACATTGAGCACCAGGGGATTGCGGACATGGGGAATGGCGATCCCGTCGCCGATCCCCGTCGAGGAGACGGCTTCCCGGGCCAGGATGAATTGCAGCAGCATCTCGCGATCGGTGTCGGCGGGAAGCCGGATGTGCTCGACCACGGCCGAGAGAGCCGATTCCTTGTCCGTCCCGTGGACGCGATAGAAAATCCCCCCGGCGGTCAGGGCATCGGCAAGGCCCGTCACCTCGACGCCTTCGGGCTCCTGGAAGAGGTTGCCCGTCATGGTGATCCGCTGCGCCGTCGCCCATTCCAGGATCTCCGCCTTGTTGAAGCGGTATTGTCCCTGAATCCGGTAAGCCGGGATGGATCCCTGCTGGATCCACCGCCGGACCGTTTTTTCAGAAACATTGAGCAGCTCGGTCAAGTCTTTGAGAGTCAGTCTCATTTCCTTCTACACCCAACCTTATCCCTGTCTTGCCCAAAAAGGGCAGCAGCATAGACAAAAGTGGACAGCGGACTACACCCAAAAAAGCTTTCTGTCAATAGAAGTCGTTATAAAATCCACAGGAGGAAGAAGATGATGAGGAGGAGGTTTCCGCTGCAAGACATTTGGTGATCAGACATCCCCTGTTCGGCAATAAACCAATTTCGGATTTTATCCGAGGATTCGGCCGTAATCGGCATGGCTCCCGATCCAGAACCAGAGAAGTCCATCCCGCGCTTCAACTGCCAGCGCTCGGTAATGCATGCCAATGCGGACAGATCTGTATTTGCCGATCTTCTTGAAGTGGAGGAGGGATGAGCGGGATTTTCCTTTAAGAGGGCAAAGTGCGCATCAGCCAGTTCCTGAACGCTTTGCGGCAGTTTTCGATAACAATCCCAGAAAGCCGAAGAGGCAAAGTGGTCTAGAGGCATTTCGTCTTTCCCGCCTGGTGCTCCTCAATGGCCCCTTGGGCTAGCCTGTCCAACTTTCCGTTTTCGCAGTCTGCCTCTAATCGCCGATCCCATTCGGAGGCATCAAATCCAACAAACCATGAGCGAAAATCGGCCAGTTCACTGGGACTGAGCTGCCTGACGGTCTGTTCCAACACTTCCACTTGTGACATGGTCAATCTCCTTTTCTTTTAGGTGCTTTAATAATAGCACCTGACAGGAGTAAAAGCAAACGCCACCGGGCAGTTGCTCACCCAGGTGTTTTTCTCATAACAAAAAAGGGACGGTTCTATTTTTTCAATACTTCATGACTCATTCACATTGAATAGAACCGTCCCTTTTTTGCTCCCGAACAAGGGCGGCCTCCTGGGAGCCGGGGAAGGCGTCGCAGATCAGGCGGTGCCAGCGCAGGGCCTTGTCCTCCATCCGCTTTGCCTTGCAGGACCGGGCAAGGTCGTAGCTCAGGGAGGGAAGAAAATGGAGCTGGGGGCTTTTCTCGATGAGCCTCTCCAGGATCTCTTCCGCCGTCTCAATCTGGCCCAGAGCGATGAATGCGGAGCAAATTTTTCCGTGCAGATTCGGGGAGAGGCGGGGCTCCGGCGAGAGGCGGGCATACTGGCAGTAAGTCTGATAGAGCAGGTTCTGCTTCGCCGGGTCGGCGCTCAGGAGGGAAAAGAGCTGCTGGGCCGTAGCGTGGAACCGGGGGCTATCGGGCTCGTGCTGATCGATGTTGAAAATCCTCAGCAAGATTGCCTCGTCTTGCGGGCTTTTTTCCAGGGCCTGCACGAGCAGTTCCCGGCCTTCGGCCAGTTCCAGCTTCTCCAGGTGCATCAGGGCCGCTTCCACCAGCGGCGTGATCTCGTCCTGCGGCTCCTCCGCAACGTCGTAAGCGCGGTTCTTCAAGACGGCCCTGCCGGCAAAGGCGATCAGGCCGCCGCTGATCAGGCCGCCGAGATGGGCCACATAGGCGATGCGGCTTTCCGGGGTCATGGCCAGTTGAAACAGCTCGTTGCCGATCCACAGGGGCAATAGGGCGATGGCGGGGATCCGGACATAATCGAAATAGAATCCCAGGGAGTAGAATACCTTGATTTTCGTCCTGCCAAACATCACCGTCACGGCGCCCATGAGCCCGGCGATGGCCCCGGAGGCGCCGACCAGGGGGACGTCGCTGCTGCCGTAGATGGCCCAGAAGAGCCCCACGGCCCCCAGCCCGGTCAGGAAATAGCAGATCAAAAGGAAGACCCTGCCGCCGGCCATCTCCAGCATGGAGCCGACGAGCCAGAGAAAAATCATGTTGCCGATGATGTGGGAAAAATCGCCGTGCAGAAACATATGGGTCAGGAAGGTCACCGGCTCGTGGGCGGCGGGAATAAATCCATAATCCTTGATGACCTCTGACAGCCCCAGGGAGAGGCTCAGGAGGAAGACCGCGACGTTGACAACGATCAGCGACAGGGTAACGACGGGCGGGTTGCGCCAGCCGATCTTACCGATGATGGGAACGACAAGCATTGCGAAATCTCCTCATGGGGCTCGAAAAGGTGCGAAAACGGCGGTCAGCGGCCGCCGGGGGCGCTGATGCTCCGCATGTAAGAATTCACATCAGCCATGATGGCATGGGAGGGGTGGCGCTCGGAAAGTTCCCGCAGCAGCGCCTTGGCCTCGTCCATCTTGAAGAGCCGGTCGTGGAGGATCTGCGCGGCCCGGAAATAGGCCTTGGGCGCCGCCGGATCGTCGGGGTAGGCGGCGATGAACTGCCGGTAGGCATCGCTGGCCCGCTGGGTCTGCCCCAGGTCGTTCATCCACCCGGCAAGGGTGTAGGCGGTGTCTGCCGCGGCCTTGAAGTCCGGGGCCAGGGCCTGGAGTTCCGTAAATACCGCCAGGGCTTTTTGTTTCTCATTGAATTTGACGAGGGCATCGAGATAGTCAGGACCGAATGCCAAAAGGTCGGCGGTCAGCTTCTTTGCCTTCAGTATCCGATAATAGACCTCTGCCAAGGCAGGGGACGAGAGGATCTCAGCGCCCGGTTTCTCGCGGATCAGCTCCAGGGCCTCTTCGAGCTTGCTGTCCCGCAGAAGCTGATTGACCTCTAGGACAAGGGGATCCGCTTTTTCCGGTTCCTTTTTGGCTGCCTTGGCCTTTTGGGCCGCAGGCTTGGGCGGCGCCAGGACGAAATCCTCAAAATCCACTGTATAGCCGATTTCCTTGTGGTACTGGAGGAGCACGTAACCCATCAGGTGGTAGGAAACCATGGTGTAGTAACTCGTGATGAGGCCGATCAGAAAAGCGGCCAGTGCAGCAGGCAGATAGGAAACAAAGGAATAGTAGAGCGCCGAAGGGGCCCCGCCCAGGAGCAAAAGGAAGAAAAACATGATGAAGTACCCGCGTCCCAGGCGGGAGATCAGCCGGGCGGTCGTGACGGGATTGACCGCCTGGAGCAGGCTGTTGGTTGCCGCAAGGGTGATGATCATGGCGGGCATGCAGATAAACACGAAGATCCCGAAAGGGATCAGCATGAGCGGCCCGAGATACCTCACGACATTGTAGCCGACAAAGCCGAGGATGACGAAGAGGCCGTATTGCTTGAAGACATCCTGGAGATCCGTCGAAAGCGTCTCCGCGGCGAGCCGCGGGGGCGTCATGCCGCCATGGGCAGTCCTGACGAGGATTGCATAGGAATACTTGATCAGGACCGCCCAGATGGCCACGCTGACCAGGAGCCCGAAGAGGGAGCGACCGACGAAAAGAGAATCGACCAGGGCCAGGATGGCCATCAGGATGAGGGGCCAGAGGGAAAAGGGATAGAGGAAGATGCTCCGCAGGCGGGTCCAGAAAGGCTCGATGAGGTTCTCTGCCCCGATCCACACCGCAGGCATGATGCACTTGGGACACATGTACACGAAATCGGGGCGGGGAAAGCCGCCCTTGTCCCTTTTCAGGATGCAGTCGGGACAATAAGCCGTCGCACATTTCGGACATGTCCAGTGGGCCAGCCTTGCCGGATGATGAAAACAGAATTTCTTCGCCATTTGCCACTCCTTATTCCTTGAAGAATAACCGGAGCATCCGGTAACCAAGAAGGTCAGTTTCGTTTCTTTACGTGTCCGTGAGAAAGCCAATAAAATGCAATAAGAGTAATACTAAGCTCCAATAGTATTGGCCAATGCCTAGCAAGACTAAATGCCTCCCTATAGTATATCCAACTTTGGGTACCGATCAACAACAGTGCGAATACCAAGACAAAAGCGGTGAGCCACCCCTCCCATGAAATAGGTATCCATATTCTGCCACTGAGCTTTAAAAACCAGAATTTTTTTCTTTTTCCATAAATGATCCTATCTGGGCAGAAATTATCTCCAATTAGGAACGAGTTCCTATTTTTCTTAGCTATTGCCTTCCCTGCATCTCTTCCCATGGCTAACCTGTCTCGCTATCGATTATCGATCTGAAATCATTCTCTCTCGTCCCAAAACCTACCACTGACCTACCTGAGGCCCAGCGGCACGATCGGGCCATCGTCCTGCCTCACCCCGAGCCGGATGGGCCGGGGTGGTCCTTTCTTGGGGATGGTCGTTTCCACCCACAACTGCTCGCCCTGGCCGCGACGGGAGGGATCGGGAACCTGTTCGGGGATGAAGAACGCCACGGGTTCTTCGAGGACGGCCACCTTAGCATCACCGACGGTGGCATAGCGCATGCGCACCCCGGATGCGCGATGGGGGACGGCTTCGGGCTTCGCTTCCGCCACCAGACGTTCCTTTTCGACGCGCAGCACGGCCGCCTGGGAGGGATGCCATTTTTCTTCCGTTTTGGGTTCGCCCATGCCGCGGGGCTCCACGATCAGCCGCAGGCTCACGTACCGGCCGCGGATGGGAAGATTCGGGTCATAGGGGGCCGTGTTCACCCAGACCCGCGGCTGGGTTACGCGATCGTAGAGCAGCTTCGCCCCCAGCGACGCCACGAGGGATACCTGGATCACTGCAATCACCAGTCCTTTGACAAGCGGTTTCATAACGCCCCCTTTCCCATTTGCGCCAAAAGGCGGCGGCGCGTCTTTTCGAGCAGCCAACCGCCGAGCAGAAACAGGAGGCCGAGCCCGATCAGGCTGGCCGAGCGCCCCATCCGGTCCATCACGGTGGAGAAGTAAAAAGTCAGGATCGTCAGGGCAAATCCCGCAATCCCCAGGTTGACCCGCTCCCTGCGGCCTTCCTTCATCCCCCAGGCGATCAGGCCGATCGCCCCCAGGGCGCACAAGCCGTAGATCGCCAGGTCGTCGCCGGCGTTGAAGGGCCCGGCCCCATCCGCCCCGAACCGCACGCGCGTGGCGCTCAGGAATGCCACCCAGAAGGCGGCAACGACATTGAGCCAGGCCCCTTTCCCGCGCAGCCACCAGGCCGACCCAAGGGAGCCCAGAAGCACCGCGGCCCAGCCGAGGAGGTAATACCCCCAGGGCAGCGAAGCACCGCGCCCATGGCTGAAGATCCCGGATTCAATGACCATCACCGTGGCCGGGATCAGCAAGAGGCCGCCGATCCAGGTCAGGGTCTTTTGCACCGCCGTCGCCTGCGCCTCTCGGCGGGCGGTCAGGTAGGTGATGGCCAAAAGCAGGAAGCCTGCGCAAAGGATCGTTTCGCTGCCGGCCCAGCCGCGCGTGGCCTCCAGCCACTCGCCGCCCAGCCAGGCCGGGGTCAGGATCGCGGCCAGTGCCGCCTGCGGCCAGTCGCGCAGGAGTGCCCAGGCCACCCAGGCGCCCAATGCCCAGAGCATCACCCCGCCCGGCCAGTGCTCCTGGAGATGAAAGATCTGCCCGGTCAGGAAGATCGCCGCACCCAGGCAGATCGTGCCGACGGCGTGCAGGGCCGTGGCAAGGACGCCGAAGCGCGCGGCCGCCAGGGCCCCGGCGGCGTGCAGGAGGCCCACCAATGTAAGGACAGCGGCAAAGCGCTGGGCCGGAGAAAGGGTGTCCCAGTGTGCGGCGACAAAAAGCAGGATCCCCGCACCGAGCAGCAGCCCGCCGAAGGCAATGGCGATCACGATCGGCCAGCGCAGCCCCCGGGCCTTGTCCTGATCCTGTTCATAGGCGCGCACCTGTTCGGCTGTAGATCTGTCGATCAGCCCCGCATTGGTCCATCGCTCAAGGTATTGTTCCCACTTGGCAGCCATCTCACCTCACCTGCTTTTTTTCGTGTTTTTAAAGGATTCCGTCATATGAGACATCCATCTCCGCAAAAACCGTCAATCTCGATCCCTTTCCAATGACGCGCGATGGCGCGTTCATCTCCGCTCACGGAGGGTTTTCACTCCGGCAACGATCGATCCCGACCATGGTCATTCCCACGGAAGCGGGAATCCAGGATAGGACCCGATGCCCGATCAACCATGCCCCATATTTGATGCGGGGTCCGGCAGAAAAAACAGGGGATATGTCTTCCTGCCTAAGTAACAATCTCTAAAAAACGTAATTTGTCGAATGGTGCCTTGATAATCCCCTATTCTCTCGTTACCCGAAACGGTTCGATGATGAGCCGTTCAATCACGTTGTTCACGCGATAGGGCCGAACAGATGCAAATCAGTTTATTGAGTTTCACTATTTACATTTGCGATGATCTGTCAAGGGTGACATGTGGATATATGTGAGTCATTTCACACTAATGGAAGATAATGAGGTAAAAGGATGGATGAGGAGGATGAATGTGAACTTCTCTCGATTTCTATTTTGCCGTAATCGGACGTCCCCAATCACTGCATTATGGCTGCCGATACAAATCCACGACCTCTGGCGGAAAAACGAATGGTGGACCGGCTGCAAAGGTTTCCTGCGAGAGGTGAAATATGAAAAGAGAAGGCGTTCGGACATTCAAGAGCAGGTTGCGGGAAGACCTTAAGGATCCCGGGTTCAAAAGGCACTAAGCCGAAGAAAAACAGGCGCTGCAACTGGCCATGAAGATTACGGCCCTGCGTGAGCAGAAGGGTTTGTCTCAGCAGTAATTAGCCAAGCTGATGGGCACCAGCCAACAGGCGATCTCAAGGATCGAGAGCGGCGAATATGAAGGCTTCACGCTCAAGACCCTGGAAAAAGTCGCTGAAGCAACAGGGATGAAGGTCAAAATCGACTTCGTTGCCGCATAGCATGAAATCTGGCCTTACTGTGAACACCGACTTTCATGCTAAGAATTTTGAAAATCATGCTTTCAGGGACAAACAATTAAGTATGGTGTCCAACAGAAGAATCCTTAATTGTTTCAGACTTCAAGATAAGGAGGCATACATTTTAGAGTTCCCGGCTCTGCTTGAGAACGGCTGGCGCATTTCCTTGTGTATTGTTACTTCAGTTTTAACTGCAAATCACTGATTATTTATTATAACCGGCACCTATAATCGGATCCTTCTGTAGCAGCTTTCAGTTGGTACGGTTCAGGAAATCTTAAATCGCTATCATTATCAAAAGCCCAATCGTTTCTTTAATTCAAGCAATCTCTTATCTTTCATAAGAGCCGGTTTTACTTCACCGATTCGTTTAAGCGCACTGCCTATACCATAAGGCCATTCAGATGTCGTATCGGGCAGAACTGCACATAGAAGCGCAAGTAATTTTTCAGGGTACAAATCAATAATTTTGGAATCTTCGAGTTTGTAGATGAAAAAGCCATGCGTATCCACTTTAGATACCAGAGGCAGAATGACGTCTGCGAGGCTTCCGAAGGCCTCGGCATCTGTAAATGCGAGCTCACAAAGGGCAGTGGATATTCGGGGGCTTTTTGCCTTTTTGTGACGCGGCCATACATCTCTAAGGAATATCGGTAAATGTTTTCTATCTGCTTTCTTCCCCGTAAGAAAATTTTTGGCTTGCCATAAAGTATGAACCCGAAAATTATCGTCAGCATGGAGAAGAATTTCTCGCATCTCCGCGTTGCTTACAAATCGTGTGCCTGTTTTGGGAAGCACGTGCCACCAATAGGCCAGAAGAATCGCCGATAGGGTATTTAGACGGCCCTGTTTCTCTACTGTTTTGTCGTGGACAAGACGTAACAGGTAAGGTTTCAGCACTTCAAAAAGTTTGGAATGGACTTTGGGGTTCCAAAAGAACCCAGACCAGAATGCCTTTTGATCTTCAGCATCGGTAGCCAGCACTGAAAGCAGATTCGCCTTCGTCCAGCGGCGATCTCTCACAAAGAACCATCCAAGAGAGTACGTAAACATGGCAAGGGCATGCCGACGCAGGTTCCCCTCCAAATGAAGCAATTCTTCAACACGTTTCTTCCATGCGGACGGTAGGCTTTTCTTCTTGCCCAAATTTTTAATCGCCGGATCATTCATTAGCGCTTGTGCAAGTTTGCCGACTGGTGCATTCAAACTTTCTGTTGCATAATCAGGTTCGTTTTTCTGTCTTAGGACGCTTGATGGAGCACTTTCTGGCTTAGAATTTAGGATGGTAAGCAGTCGTTCCCATATCTGCCAAAATCGTTCTTGCTGAGAAGCCAAAAGGCCCTTGCTGGCATTTAAGAGCCATTCCGAGACCGATAAAATGAGGCCACAGATGATATCATCCGGCATTTTCAGAATATAACTTCCAATCTGTGCTGAAAAGTCTGGAGGATCATTTTTGCGTGCATCTGCGTATAGGAAAGTTCGCCATGCCCATTCGGGATAGTCATTACGAGCTGCATTGCTGACAAGCGCAGCAAGGGCAAGGTCTGCCTTTTCAGCCGACAAGCCCGCGAAGGGATCATTCTCCGTTAATCTGTCGAAATCCGTGCCACTGAGTTTCTTCGCTTTTTGAAGAATCACTTCCGGGGGCTCGGCAATGAGAGCAGAGTATTCTGTTTTCCTCTCAATGGATCCTCCGCGTCCTTCCAGGGAGTGGGCAGCCTTCGCAGCATATTCCGACTTCCACTCACGTGCTTTCTTGCGGAGTTCTTCGGTCTTCTTCTGTAGATCAAAACTGAACCGGCACCCATGTTCTGCCAGCCAATGAGCAAAATTCAATATTGTCGAAGCCCGTCTATCAATATACTGTCTTTTCTCTTCCGATTCCCAAGGTGGTGGTCCTTGTAACAGTCGACGTTCGAGACGCGCTCTAGTTGCCCTTGGAAAGTCGTTCCATCGATTTTCCAGTGCGAGTAGCAAGTCACGCTGATGGCGATGTTCCCAAAACGACCGGATACCGAGCTGTAAGAGCAATTCGCCTGCTTCTTTACCACCGAAGAGGCTCGGGTCGCCGACGATCCAGATCCTTAAAAGATCAAAAACAGTCTCATCATCCCGCCAGGCCAAGCTTTCCCGCTTCGCTACTTGCGGATCTTTTTCAACGAGTCTTTTGAAGAGGTTGGCGTAATAGAGAAGAATGCATGATAAGCCGTAGGTTCTTTCATATGAATCGCCCTTGGCACTTTTATCCGGCTCAATAGGTGAATATTGACGCAACCCAAATCCACCGATTACTTTCTCCAGATAGACCGCATGTTCTAAGTTGTTTCTGAATTCTCGGACAGCAGATAAGAGAAAGTCATCTGGAATTGCTACATCACCATAAGGCGAGGGGTATTTCACGTCCACACTGACCATTTCGTTGAATTGAATCTCTTGTTTCGCAACAGGCGGTTTGGGGCCGCTCCAGCGAGGCCTATCATCAATGCTAAGATAGGGCCTTCTGATGGCAGCAAACTCCCTGATTGCGTCAATTGTCCAGCCATTCCGATCGACGGAGGTTTTTAAATTATGCCAATCCAGGTCAGCATCCCGCTGACGGTCCCTCCATACAGCGAAAATAATTTGCCACGCCTTATAAACCTCAGGAAGGCAGGTATCTTTATCCAATTTCACTAACTGAGAATGGATCAGATCTTGAAGCGAATGGTGTACGCCTTTTTGCCCGGCAGCCCACCAGGCGGCAGCTGGTTGATGACAGACTTTGCTGACCCAAACGCTCAAGAATTCCAAGCGCGGAGATAAGCGGGGCACATTAATCGCCCAATGTCCCCGCAGTGCTGCATAACGATCATCTTGTAGGTTCTTGATATCTGACGCATTGAGTGCAAAAGCATCCCATTCCCCGAAGGGCAAATCCCTTTTCGCAAAGTGGTCCTGCGGATCAAGTCTCGGCGGTGGTGTATCATTATCCAATCCATATGCGTCATAAAATGGATCAAATGGCTGCTTATCCTCGGAATAAATATTGATACTGCCTGGAGTCATGTAACGGATGACCGGATCAAAAACGCACAGCCATTCGGCTGGAGGGGAAACCTCCGAATTGGCGAACCTTCTGGCACCTTCATTAGTGGAAACAATATGCGCGACCTGACCTCTTTCGTGGGGTGAGAGGGCCTCAGGTCCATTCCTTGTCAGGGTAATGATTTTTTCGAACCAGGCATTCGGGTCTTTTGCTCTTTCTGCCCATCCTGCGAACGTATCCCAAAGAGCCTTATGGTTGTCTTCTTCATCATATGCGATGGGACATACACCTTTATGCCTCCACTTGGCCTCTGCATCTCCTGCATTGCCAGCCTGAAAGGCATATGCACCTACCAAAGATTTTTTGTAGCTGTTCAGCGCCTCCAGTAGGTAATAAACAGGAGGGTCATCCGCCGCATATCCTACAAAGACGACAATATATTGATCTATGATGGATCGGATAAAAGAAGTTGCCCATCCCTCAGCGAGGTAAGCACGTCCAAAACCCGCACTGGAGAGAACAAAGCCGTCACCTTCAGCACGATTATATTCACTATTCACGCGGCCATGCAGGTGAATTATTCCCTCGAAATCGTCATCGCGCAGGGGGTCCGGTAAGCGAGGAGGGCGGCAACATGGCAAGGATGAATCGCAGGCTTCGAAAAGGAGATCAAAGTTTGTCGTGATCAGTCGGGTCCGTCCGTCTGGCAGCTTTGCCAAATCCAGCATGATCCGGTGGGCGAAAAGGACGGGATTCTCAGTCGGCTTAAGAGCCTTTGCAGATTCTTGTTCGATCTCTTGTGTTGAAAAGTCTCTTTCCAGAAGTCCAAATATTCTGTCGTATGGAATAACGCTAGTAACTCCCGTAATCTTATCAAGTCTCTCTGCTTCTTCAAGAAGTCTTCGTGCTGGATCTTCAGATGTAGCTCCCAGTCTCTCAATAACATTCCGCGCCAATTGAGAAAAATTGGGTAGATTGGCTCGTGCTTGAGATACTCCGGCCCCGCAAATAAAGACGACTCTCCCCTCATCTCGTGCGACAAGAAGATCATCAGGGATTGATGGTCCATTGGCTACAAATCTCATTCGATATGCTCAATTTATGAAGTGTTCATGTTTGCTTTAGAGCGAGTATAGGTGTACTCAAAATGAACGTCAATGAAAATTGATTTAAAATATGGTGTTGTAACTTGCCAAGGGTGTAGTGGTTTCACTGATCTTCATCGCTCTGAGATGCACCCTTTCAACATTCTATCGTCATAGCGCCTGATTGCAGTCCTCGTTAAGGGCGTTTCCGGCCGACCGCCACCTACCGGAAGTGCCCTCGTTCAAGAAATATCGCCGCGGCGATACGACTTAACTATATGATACAATTAACGCTCTTCCGATGGCCTTGATCATTTCAGTGTCCCCTTTTGCCGCTGATTCTAGCCACTTCAGACCGGCTTTTTCTTGTTCTTCACTGCCCGGGTGATGGCCGGATTCAGTTGGTGGCAATTTGTCACCAACTGATTTCCATGATGCGGTCGAGGATTTCCAGGGAATGGCGCTGCGGCACCCGCAACCTCAGCCGCTCGGCGATGGCATTAACGTGTCGGTTCATGATCGCCTTTCGCTTCAACGTGGTTTTGAAATCGTTCCCGGGCATGTTCAATGGCTTTGTGAAGTTCTTGCTCCAACGCCTTCCGGGGCGGAAGTTCCGTCAGATACTCGGCTACGCGGATGCCGCTCGTCTCCAATTCCATCAGTTCTATGGTTTCCCGATTTTTGCCGGCGCACAGGATCAACCCGATGGGCGCATTTTCGCCATCCTGACGTTCATAGCGATCCAGCCAGCGCAGATATAGCTCCATCTGGCCTTTGTCCGCCGGTTTGAAATCTCCTAGCTTCAGTTCGATGGCCAAAAGTCGTTTCAGCTTGCGGTTGAAAAAAAGAAGATCGATATAGTAGTCGTCGCTGTCGATTTGAATCCTCTTTTGTCGAGCAATGAATGAGAACCCGGCCCCCATCTCCAGAAGAAATTGTTCCAGTTCCCGCAAGATGGCGTCTTCCAGATCCTTTTCCAGATAATGGTCCCGCAGCCCCAGGAAATCTAGAAAATACGGATCTTTAAAGACCAGATCCGGCGCCAGCCTGTCTTCATCACGCAAGACATCAATTTCGTAACGAATGACCTCATCAGGCTTCCTGGAAATGGCCGTACGCTCATAGAGCATAGAGTCGATTTTCTGTCTGAGGGTGCGGACGCTCCATCGTTCAATGCGGCACATTTCTGCATAGAAATCACGTTGGAGGGGCTTTTCAAGGGGTAGAAGTTCGCGGAAATGCGACCAGCTCAATTGTTGCGACAATGTGGCAACAATTGCTTCATCGGAAAACGCCTCTGCAAATTTCACCATGCGCGTCAAAGCGGAATAGCTAAAGCCATTTCCATATTCACGGGACAATGCTTGCGACGTCGTGGCAAGAATCTGTTTCCCATATTCTCCCCGTTCGCCTTGAAGAATCTCCTGATGTATCCGGCGGCCGATTCGCCAATAGAGCATTGTCAGACCGGAGTTCACCGCTGCCGCCACAGTGGCGCGGGCCTGCTCAATTAATCGACGGATATCGGAAACCAAAGTATCGTCAGTGCTACAGAGGCCTTTTTCGCTCGTCATGGCCACCTCCCAAGGGCGTTTCCGGCTGCCCGCTCACCTGCCGGAAACGCCCTCGTCCAAGAAATATCGCCGCGGCGATACGACTTAAAAGTATGATTATATTAATGTTTTTACTATGGACTCAATCATTTTAGCTTCGCCTTCTTCCGCTGATTCTGTGAGATCAAACCACCTTTTTCTTGTTCTTCACTGCCGGATGATGGCCGGGTCCCGGATCTCCTTCAGGTCGTTCATAGCGTCGATGAGGAGAGTCCGGTCTTTGAACTTTGCTGCCTACTGTTTTGCTTCTGTGCATGTAACATTCCTAAATGCATCATCCCCACCACAGTAGTATGTCTTTCCCTGGCATTGAGCTGTGTAGGTTCCGGTCTTCAGTCCGACCTTTACGTCGGTGATTGTTACAGCTGCGGGTGGACATCCGGTTAGTGATGATGTGCGCCCTTGTAACTCTGACATAGCTGGCGCGCATGCAAACATCAGCGCAGACATGACCATCAGTGCTATGAATACTTTTGCTTTCATGATTTTTCCATCCTCCTTTGTGGTAGTTGGTTTTTGTTCTGCACTAACACTACTTTCCGCGTCCCCTGCGCTCGCCGACCGATTTATACCGGCTTTTTCTTGTTCTTCACCGCCCGAGTGATGGCCGGATCCAGAATCTCCTTAAAGGCGTTCATGGCATCGATGAGGAGGGTCCGGTCCTCGGCGGTAAAGTCGGGAAACTCCAGATCGTCGATCTTTTCGGCCATCATGGCGATGCTGTTGGCGATGGCCTCGGCTTTGGTGCGCTTCCGCATGGGCACAGCTGCCTGGCCCTCTTTGGCGGCGGCCTTGTCCCGCTGTGCCTTGTATTTGTTGAAGGCAGTCACCATGCTCCGTTCCTGCTTCTTCCGGGCGATTTCGATCAGGGTCTTTTTGGGAACAGTCGGGTTCTGCCGGCATTCGTCCCGGATCTCCTTGGGAGGCTTGTTAAGCGAAAGGGCCTCTGAGATCCTGGGTTGCTATTTGCCGATCACGGTGGCCAGTTGCTCCTGCTGATAGGCGTGGTCCTCCATGAGCTTTTGGAGGGCCTCGGCCTCCTCGACGGGGGTGAGGTCCTGGCGGAGCAGATTCTCCACCAGGGCGATCTCGGCGCTGTTGGCGGTATTGACGAAGACCGCCGGGATGGCGGGCAGGCCGGCTTTCCTCGCCGCGGCGCAGCGCCGTTCGCCGGCCACGGTGTAGACCAGCCCCGTAGCCCCGTCGAGACGGCAGACCACAGGCTGGATCACCCCCATTTGCGCCACCGAAGCGGTCAGCTCCTCCAGGGCGGCGGGGTCCATGTATTTCCGCGGTTGGTTGGGATCGGACTGAATTTCGGCCAGGGCCACCTGATAAAGTTGTCCGGGTTGATAGTTTGTCGCAGGTTGAACGGTCACCATTGCAAATCCTCCTTTTCTCGTCAAAAAAACAGGTTTGTCGAGAACAGGGGCCGTCGGTGGGAAGCGGATGCGTCCACGGCGCGGGAGGTTCCATCAATGGCGACGACGGCCCCGAGCCAAAGCCGGGGGACGAACGGCAAAACAGCTGGAACGATGGATCGGTGGAACGTCAGAACGGTGGATCGGCAAATGGAGAGGAACAGCGGAAAGCGTCAGCGGTGGTGATGGCTCAAGATACTGCCAAGGCCGGTGAAAATCAAGAAAAAGATCGGGCGCGCGAAAGAGAGGCCCTGTCCTCCGAAGATCGCAGCGGCCTCTCCTTCGCGCATGTTTTTCCGGCAATTCGGCTTAGGCGAACACCTCGTGCAGCCAATTGTCGATGTAATTGTTCTCCAGGGTCACCACATTGGGGAAACCAGGCGTCGTACCGCCGCCGTGGGTCATGCCTTCGATGAAGATCATGTCCTTCTTCTCGGCGACCGAGTCGTTGTAAATCCATTCGGCAACCTCGAACTCAAAGCCGGCGGTGCGGCCGACCGCCAAGGTCGGACAGTGGATATACCGGCTGTTGCCGTTGGGGCTGCTGAAGTTGTCTTCCCAGCGAACGCCGAAACACTCGGTCTCGTTGTAGCCGAACCGGTGTTCATCGACGTGCATGCCGAGGTACAGGAATTCACTGACCTTGGTGTTGTAGCACTTGCTCATGTCCTCAAAGTTGCCGGGGTCCTTGTCGGCATTACGAAGGCTGGGAACGATTTGGGTGGTAATGGTGCCGTCATTGTGCAGCAGCTTGCAGGCGCCCTTGGTGCGGCTGTAGAAGCGGATGTCGTGGGCATACAACTGGTAAGCGTTGACGTTGCCGAACCCCATGACCACGCAGAAGGGCTCGTCGTCGGAGAACATGCCTTTGCCGGCCTTGATGCGATGCATGCGCTCCCGGGCCTTGTCGAGCAGGCGGTTGTAGCGCTCTGCCTGGGCCCTCCAGATCTCCCGGCAGAATCGGTCGGTGTAGCTGGCGACGCCGTTGCCCAGATAGCCGTTCTCGGCGGTCAGCGGATCCAGTCTTTTCGTGCGCTTCATGACGCTGTCGTCGTCCACGAGGTTGGTGGCCAGAGAGGCCAGCACGTTGACCATGAAGCCGTGGTTGGGGTCGCAGTAGATGATGCCGTCCGCAGGCGTCAGGGTCATGTTGGGGATCGGGAGGAACATATGGGGGCCCTGGAAGGTGGCGGGACCGTTCTCGGCGATCCTCTGGTAGGCGCTTTGCAGGTTGCAGCCCCGGCTGTTTCCCCAAAGGACGATCTTCTCGACGCCGCTGATATTCGCCTTGATCCATTTGATGCAGTTGCTCAGATACTGCACCTGGTCGATGAAGTAACCATTCGTGGGGGCGCAGTTGGCGGAACGGTAGCCCAATGCGGCGAACCGTTTGATGCCGGCGTTGGGCAGGATGTCGGTGGATCGGGAACTGCCGTACATATTCAGGATGCAGATCCGGGATCGAAAAGCGTCCGCCGCGCCCGGATCATAGACAATAATGTTGGCGCCGCTGACGCTGCCGAGTTTTTCCGCGATGGGTGGTCCGGCGGCCCGGGCAGTGCTGCCGAAGCCGCCCAGAACGGCGGCGGAAACGGCGGCGCCGGTCACCCCGCTGTACTTGAGAAAATCTCTGCGGTTTAAGCCTTTCGCGTGTTTTTTGCCTGTTTCCAGCGGCCGCTCCGAGAAAACCCTTTTGGTGGTGCGCATCGTCCTCCTCCTCTCGTTTCGTTTGCGGATGATTCCCTAAAACAGCTGGAACGATGGAACGGGTGAATCGGTAGAACGGTGGAACGGTGGAACGGTGGAACGGTGGAACGGGAAGAATAGCGGAAAGCGTCAGCGGTGGTGATGGTGGAAGATACCGCCAAGGCCGGGGAAGATCAAGAAAAAAGATGAGGCGAAGACTGCTCTTTTTCTTCCAGCTCCTCCCAGACCGCCTCTACCCTCCTTTGGGTCTCCTCCGGGGTGCCTTCGTTGTTGACAACGATATCGGCATAGGGAAGCTTGGCATCGATCGGCATCTGGGAGGCGAGCCGCTTTTCGGCCTCTTCGCGGCTAAAGCCGTTGCGGGCCATGAGGCGCGCGATCTGCCCTTCCCTGGGGAGATAGACGAGCAGGATGAGGTCGAACTGATCGGTCATCCCGGTTTCGATGAGAAGCGGCACGTCGGAAAGGATGATGGCCTCCGGGTGCTCGGCCCTGATCGCCGCGATCCGGGCCAGCCGCTCCTGCTGAACCGCGGGATGGACGATGCGGTTGAGAACTTCGAGTTCTGCGGGATTGGCAAAGACGATGGCCCCGAGCTTGCGGCGGTTGATCGTCCGGTCGGCCCGCAGGATGCCCCTGCCGAAATGTCGGACGATCTCGTGCCAGGCGGGCTTGTCCGGCGCTTCCACCGCATGGGCCAGGGCATCGGCGTCGATCAGGAAGGCCCCTTTTTCCATCAGCATCCGGGCGACGGTCGATTTGCCGCAGGCGATCCCACCGGTCAGGCCCACATTCAGCATCGCGATTCCTCAGGATTGGGAAGCGGGACGGTTCCGCAGGAAGATGAGGCGCAACCCTTCGAGGGTCAGCATCTCATCGACGACGTCGATATGCCGGGCCACGCCGGCGATCACCTTCGCCAGTCCCCCGGTGGCCACGACCAAGGTCGGCGCGGCGATTTCCGCCTTCATCCGCTCGATGATCCCGTCCACCAGCCCCGCATAGCCGTACATGATCCCCGCCTGCATGCCGCTGACCGTATCTTTGGTGATGACGAAGCGCGGTTTGCTCAGTTCCACCCGGGGCAGTTTGGCCGCCCGATTGAAGAGGGCCTCGCTGGAAATCATGACCCCCGGGGCGATGCAGCCGCCCATATACTCCCCCTTGGCGGAGATGTAGTCGAAAGTCGTGGCGGTGCCGAAATCGACGATAATCATCGCCTGGCGATGCTTCTCGTAGGCGGCGACGGCATTGACGATCCGGTCCGCTCCCACCTCCTTGGGGTTGTCGTAGAAGATCGGCATCCCCGTCTTCACGCCGGGTCCCACGATAATCGGTTCGATGCCGAAGTATTTCTGGCAGATCGGTTCCAGGATGTTGAGCATCGGCGGAACGACGCAGGAGATGATGATGTCGGTGATGGCCTTCGAGGAGATCTTGCTGTTCTTGTAGAGCGTCAGGATCAGCATCCCGTACTCGTCGACGGTATGATCGATGACGGTCCGGACCCGCCAGTTGTGGACCAGCTTCCCCCCGTCGTAGAGTCCCAGCACCGTATTGGTGTTTCCCACATCAATGACCAGCAGCATGTTCCACCTCTTTTTTTCCTGCCCCGTCCTTCATGATCGTCGCATCCCCGGCCGTGATCCTAAGGGGCGTCCCGCTCCCGTCGGAGAGCAGCAGCGCCCCGTCGTGATCGATGCCGGCCACCCGCCCCTCCCGGACTTCATCCCGGAAAAGGACGCGGATCAATTGTCCTTCCATCTCCGAAAGGGTCAGCCAGCGGCGCCGTACCGGGGCAAAGCCCTCGCGGAGGAATATCCCGTACCAACGCTCGACGCTCGCGTAAAGCGCAAGGGCCACCGCTTCCCGGGCGAGTTCTTTTCCCGTCGCCTCGAAAAGCGAGGTCGCCGTCTCGCGGTGGGCCGGATCGAACTTATCCCGGGGCATGTTCACGTTCACGCCGATCCCCAGGACGACCGCGGCCAGGGCCGAGCCTTTCAGGTAGGTCTCGGCGAGGATGCCGCAGACCTTGCGCCCCCCGATCCGGACGTCGTTGGGCCATTTGAGGCCCACGCCCTGGGGACAAAACTCGCGGATCGCCTCGGCCACCGCAACGCCGGCCATGAGCGTCATTCCCGAGGCCTCGCTCGGGGCGATCGCCGGCCGCAGCAAAATGGAGGTATAGAGATTCCGGCCCGGCGGCGACTGCCAGACCCGCTTCAGACGGCCCCGGCCCGCGGTCTGGAGGTCGGCGAGCACCACCGTCCCCTCGGGCGCTCCTTCCCGGGCGAGGCTCAAGGCCAGGCGATTCGTCGAATCAATTTCCGGAACCACCTGGAGCCGCCCGCCGATTCGCTTTCCGGCGAAACCGCTCCGCAATGCCGCTTCGTCAAACACCATATCGGTCCTGGATTCCCGCTCCCCGATCAGGTCGGGGGAGGTGGCTAGCTTCGCGGGAAACACCCATGCCCCGCGGGGAACCACGGAGGCATGGAAGTATCTGTCACCCCCGGGTCAGCGGAGGTCCAGAAGTTCTTTAAATGGATTCCCGCTGACCCGGGAATGACAAAAAAGGCCGCATCTTTCGTAGTGATGGCAAATAAATACTGTTCCCTTGGCCAAATGGACCGGGAATCAAGTTCCCTTCACCTGCGTCACGTTGAGGGAGATATCGGCCGCCGCAACCGAATGGGTCAGAGCCCCCACGGAGATGAGATCCACGCCCACGGCCGCCACTTCCCGGACCCGCGCCAGCGACATGTTGCCCGAGGCCTCCAGGGGAATCCGGCCCGCCACGCGGGCCACGGCCCGGGACATCTCGTCGAGGCCCATGTTGTCCAGCAGCACCGCATCGGCCCCGGCGGTGAGCGCCTCTTCCAGTTCCGAGAGGTTCTTCACCTCCACCTCGATTTTCAGGGTGTGGGGGATCCGCTCGCGGCAGCGCTTGACGGCGACGGCGATCCCGCCCGCCGCCGCGATGTGGTTGTCCTTGATCAGGACCCCGTCGTAAAGGGCGAAGCGGTGGTTTCTCCCGCCGCCGGCACGGACCGCATACTTGTCGAGAATCCGCAGGCCCGGCACGGTCTTGCGGGTATCGAGAATCCGGGCCCGCGTCCCGGCCACGGCAGCGACGAACTGTTGCGTCAGCGTCGCAATCCCGGACAGGCGCTGGAAGAGGTTCAGGGCGACCCGCTCGGCCGTGAGGATCGAGGCCAGCGATCCTTCCACCTCGGCAAGAGGTGCGCCCTTCTCCACCGGCTCGCCGTCTTTGCACAGGGCCCGGAAAACCAGGGCCGGATCGAGGGTCCGGAAGACCTCGCCGAAGACGTCGATCCCGGCCACGACGAGCGCTGCTTTCGCGGTCGCCAGGGCCGTCCCCCGGGCCTCCGCAGGCAGCGTCGCTTCGGTCGTGATGTCGCCCGATCCGATGTCCTCGTTCAAGGCAGCGCGGATCAGATCCAAAAGTTGCTGTCGCGGCAACATGCGTCCTGTCCCCCTACCCTTCGGCGGCCAGCGCCGCGAGCCGTGTCAGGGCCGCCTCCAGGGCGGTCCGCTTTTCCGTCAGATCCCGGGACTTTTCCTGTTCCTTGGCCACCACGTCCGGAGCCGCCTTCTCCAGAAAGGCCGGATTGCCGAGCTTTTTCCCCACCACGGCCAGATCCTTGTCGATCCGGGCAATCTCTTTTTCGAGCCGCGCCTTTTCCCCGGCAATGTCGATCACGCCGGCGAGATAGACATAGATGCGGACGGGCCCGGCCACCGCGGTGGCCGTCCCCTTGGGCTCCTCCTGGGAACGGGTGACGTTCAGGGTCTCGAGATTGGCCAGGTTCGTGATGTAGACCCGCCCCTTTTCCAGTGTCGCCTCCACGGCCGCGTCGGGAACGGAGAGGGTCGTCTTGAGCTTCAGGGACGGCGCCACATTCATCTCGCCGCGGATGTTCCGGATCCTCGTGATGACCTCCATGACGAGCCCCATCTCCCGCTCCGCCTCGGGATCGGCCTTGGCCTCATCGACGGCGGGAAAGGCGCTGACCATGATGGAACTGCCGTCGCCGACCAGGGTCTGCCAGATCTCTTCGGTCAAAAAGGGCATGAAGGGATGGAGGAGCTGGAGCGACTGCTTCAGGACGAAAAGCAAGGTCTGCTGGGCCGCGAGCCGCGCCGCCGGATCGTCCTTTCCGTAGAGGACGGGCTTGACCAGTTCCAGATACCAGTCGCAGAACTCGTGCCAGACGAACTGGTAGGCGGCCGCGGCGGCGTCGTTGAACCGGTACTCGTCGAGCCCCCGGATGACCTCGGCGACGGTTTTGTCGAGCCGGGAGAGGATCCAGCGATCGGCGATGGAGAGGTCCTGAGGGCTGACCGCGGCCCCGTCGTCCGGCATATCTTCGAGATTCATCATCGAGAAGCGGGTCGCGTTCCAGATCTTGTTGATGAAGTACTTGTTCCCTTCGATCCGCTCTTCCGACATCCGGACGTCGCGCCCTTGGGCTGCAAAGGCCGCCAGGGTGAAGCGGAAGGCGTCGGTCCCGAACTTGTCCATCATTTCCAGGGGATCGATGCTGTTCCCCTTCGATTTGCTCATTTTTTCGCCCTTTTCATCCCGAACCAGGGCGTGGAGATAGACGTCGTGGAAAGGAACGTCTTTCATGCAGTAGATCCCCATCATCATCATCCGGGCGACCCAGAAAAAGAGGATGTCGAAGCCGGTGACCAAGAGCGATGTGGGATAGAAGGTCTTGAGCGCCGGGGTCTGCTCCGGCCAGCCCAGGGTCGAGAAGGGCCAGAGGGCCGAGCTGAACCAGGTATCGAGGACGTCCTCTTCCTGCCGGAGTTTCGCGCTTTGGCAGTCGGGGCAGCGGTCGGGATCTACGGCCGCCACGATCAGTTTTCCGCACCCCTCGCAGGTCCAGACGGGAATCCGGTGGCCCCACCAGATCTGCCGGGAGATGCACCAGTCGCGGATGTTGTTCATCCATTCGAAATAGGTGGCCTCCCAGGAGGGCGGAACGATGCGGGTCTTGCCGGTCACGACGGCGGCGATCGCCTCTTTGGCCAGGGGCGCGATCTTGACAAACCACTGCCGCGAGACGGCAGGTTCGATGTCGGTCTTGCAGCGGTAGCACTGGCCGACGTTGTGGGAGTAAGGCTCGATCCCCCGGAGCCAGCCGCCTTTTTCCAGATCGGCGACCACGTTCTTGCGGGCCTCGTAACGGTCCTGCCCTTGATAGGCGCCGCCGTTCGCGTTGATGATGGCCTGGTCGTCCATGATCTTGATGATCGGAAGATTGTGGCGGCCGGCCATGGCAAAGTCGGCCGGGTCCGAAGAGGGGGTGATCTTGACCGCCCCGGAGCCGAACTCCATGGTGACGTAATCGTCGGCAATGATCGGAATCCGCCGGTTGACCAGGGGCAGGATCACCTCCTTGCCCACCACGTCCTTGTAGCGCGGATCGTCGGGATGGACGGCCACGGCCGTGTCGCCCAGCATGGTTTCCGGCCGCGTCGTCGCCACGATGACGCCCCCTTGGCCGTCGGCAAAGGGGTAGAAGATGTTCCAGAGATGGCCCGCCTCCTGATGGTATTCGACCTCGAGATCCGAGATGGCCGTCAGGCAGCGGGGGCACCAGTTGACGATGTAATCGCCCTGGTAGATCAGGCCGTCGTTGTAGAGGCGGACAAAGACCTCCCGGACCGCCTTGGAGAGCCCCTCGTCCATGGTGAACCGTTCGCGGGCCCAGTCGCAGGAGCTGCCGAGACGCTGGAGCTGATGGATGATGACCCCGCCGTATTTCGCCTTCCACTGCCAGACCCGCTCGATGAACTTTTCCCGGCCCAGATCGTGACGGGAGAGCCCTTCCTTGGCCAGTTCCTTCTCGACGACGTTCTGGGTGGCGATGCCCGCGTGGTCCATCCCCGGCATCCAGAGGGCGTTGTACCCCTGCATCCGCTTGTAGCGCACGACGATATCCTGGAGGACATTGTTGAGCGCATGGCCCATATGGAGCATGCCCGTCACGTTCGGCGGGGGGATGACGATGGAAAAGGGTTTCTTGTCGCTTTCGTCCTGGGCGTGGAAAAAATCATGCTCCAGCCAGTATTGATACCACCTCGCCTCCGCCTCCCGGGGCTCGTACACCTTGGTCAACGCCTCTTTACCCATTGTGCTGCCTCTCCGTCCTGTAACTTAAAAGGGCCCCCGGTTCACTCGCCGGCGGCGCTTTCCACCGTCGGTCAGGACCGCAAGCCCTTTTTCCTGTGTTTGTTTTCGTCAGTACCGCAACTCATCCCTGATCTTGCGGATCACCAGGAGCGCATCGGCCCCCGCCACGGGCTCCTGCGGCGCAAACTCGCCGGTCATCATATTCTTGGCTTCCATGATCCCCCGGGAAGTCACCACCATAGCGGCGTTGAAATAGGGAAGATCGGCCCGCAGATCGGGAAAGGGGGAGGCGCTGCCGATGAACTGCGTGGCCAGCGCCTGGTTTCCCGAAACTTTGATGAGAATATCCTCGATCATCATGGCGTAGCCGGCCCTGTCCACCGGTTCATCGGGACGGAAACTGCCGTCGGGATAGACTTCCAGCCCCCGGGCCCCGATTTTGAGAAGCGCCTCGATGTCGGCTCGGAGCGGATGGGCGGCGATGTCCGCCGGGACGGCCGTGCCGGCGATCGCTTTCTTCGCCTGTTCGGGGTCCTTGAAGGCCGTATCGAAACTTTTCGGCGTCCGCCTCTGGTAGAGGACGTCGATCTTCAACTCCTCCATGAAGAGGGCCGCCGCATCGGCCCGGGTCAACCGCGTAACCAGGGCGATCTTCTTCCCCGTGACGGTTCCCGGCATGGCCCGCTGGATCTTCTGCACCAGCTTCCAGCGCTTGTCGGCGTCGGCAACGTAGTCGCCATTTAAGGAGATGACCTGGCGGAACATCCGACCCGCCGTCTCCAGATCCAGGGCGGTAAGGACGCACTCGCCCATGAAATAATAGGCCGCCGCCGATTTCGGTTCGATCACCAGGGCCTGATCGAAGGCCGCCCGGCTATTTTTCAGCCATTCATCGTCGGGTTTGCATTCAGCGCCGCGGTTCAGACAGGCCGCCCGGCTCAAGGTGTTGACGCGGATCACACCCACGAGCGTCAGGAGCTCCTCGTCCTTGTCCCGGACGTTCTTCTCCGCCTGTTTGAGGGCCGCAAAGGCGCCGGCAAAATCCTGCTGATAGGCCTTGGCCAGGGCGACGCCCGCGTGGGCTTTGGCATACCGCGGATCGAGCCTCAGGGCCAGCTCGAATTCCCGCGCCGCATCGGCCCATTTTTCCTGCTGAAGCAGTCTGTTGCCCGTGAAGGTATGGTGTTCCGGCGTATCGAGCTGGCTCAGCGGCTGCTGGACCTTCGGTCCGCAGGAGATCGTCAGCACAACCACGGCAATTGCCGCCATCCAGCGGATTCCTGTCCGGAATTCTATTCGGCCCATGGTACCCTCCCCGTTTCTGAATTTACCTGCCTGACGATGGTCATTTCCCTTCCATCTCCGGCGTTTTCCATATCTTTAACGCCTTTTGAAGTCAAGTCCTTTAGGGAAAGAAAGTAGGGACAGCGCCCTACTTTTCTCTACTTTTCTTCTAAAAAAAGTAGGGCGCTGTCCCTACTTTAGGAATCCGGCGATCCGTTCGGCCGCCTCCGCCTCATCGTCCGGGTCTTGCCAGTGGATCTCCGGATCGGCGGTAAACCAGGTGAGCTGCCTTTTGGCGTAGCGGCGCGTATCCGCCTTGATCAGCCGGACCGCTTCGGCAAGGTCGGTCTTTCCGGCCAGTTGGGCGACCAGGTGCCGGTAGCCCAGGGACTGCATTGCTTTAAGAGACCCGTCATACCGCTCCAGAAGCTGCCGGACTTCGTCCAGAAACCCCCGGGCCATCATCTGCTCGGTCCGCCCGTCGATCGCCGCCCACAACCGCTCCCGCTCCGGCAGAAGGCCGATCTTGAGGACCTCGTAAGGCCGCTCCTGGAAACGGTGCGCCTGCTGATGGTCCACGATCGAACGGCCCGTCAGTTCCAGCACCTCCAGGGCGCGGACGATCCGGATGCCGTCTTGGGGATGGATCCGCGCCGCCGCCCGCGGGTCCCGCTCGCGAAGCTTTTCGTAGAGGTGGGGTTTCCCCAGCCGCGCCATCTCGTCTTTCAGGGTCTGCCGCAGGGTCTCGTCCGCAGCCGGGCCGTCGATCAGCCCGCCCACGAGGGCGCGAAGGTAGAGTCCCGTCCCGCCGACGACAAAAATCCGTTTTTCCTCCCGGTGCAGAGCGGCAATCGCCGTTCTGGCCAGCTCGCAGTACAGGGAGACGTCAAAAGGCGCATCGGGTGCGACCACATCCAGAAGATGATGGGGAACCCGCTTTCGCTCCTCGGTTGTCGGTTTCGCCGTGCCGATATCCATCCCCCGGTAGACCTGCATCGAATCGGCGCCGACGATCTCCCCTCCGAACCGTTCGGCGAGCCTCAAGGCCAAGGCCGTTTTTCCGGCGCCCGTCGGTCCCAGAAGGAGGATCAGACGGGGTTTGGGTGTACCGCAGGGGTCCATGATCCGCCTCCTAACGGCGTTTGAAGAGCTTCTCCAGTTCGGCGATGGAGAAAAAGAGGCACAGAGGTCTGCCGTGCGGACAGGTTGCCGCCTGGGGAATGGCGTCCAGCTCCCGACAGAGGGCCGTCACCTCCGCCGCGCTCAGTTCCCGGTTCGCCTTCACGGCGCCCCGGCAGGCCAGGGCCGTAAAGATCCGTTCCCGCCGGTCGGTCAAGGCCAGACGGCGGTCGGCCTCGGTGCAATCGGCGAGCAGATCGAGGATCAGCGTCCGCGCCTCGGCATGGGAGAGGAAAGTAGGAACGGCCTTGACGACCAAAGAATCGCCGCCGAAGGGTTCCACTTCCAGACCGGCCTCCGCGAGGATCGGGAGGGACTCGGCCAGGAAGGAAAAATCCCGGGGCGGCAGGCTGATCACCTCGGGGAGAAGGAGGCGCTGGCCGGCGATCCGCTCCCCGGCGGCCCGGCGCCGCAGCCTTTCATAGATGATCCTTTCGTGGGCGGCGTGCTGATCGACCAGCAGGACCCCCTCGGCATCGGCAAAGATGAGGTAAGTGCCGGCCGCATGCCCCAGATAGCGCCGCTCGGCAAGACCCCGGCCTTCTTCGGCAGGGATTGTTTCCCGAGCGCATTTCTCGGGGATCTCCTCCGGGGGAGGTTCGGCCGGCGCAGCGATTGGCTCAGGCGTAAAGGAGGCGGGAGCGGCCGGCGGCACGTCCCTTTTTGCCGCGACCGGTCCCGTGAAGAAGAGCTTCTCGGACCCCGTGGAAACCCGATAGCGCTTCAGCGCCTCCTCGACCCGTTCTCCATAGGCCGTCGCCCCCCGGCCCTGCATCCCCAGACCGGCCGCTGCCGCTCCCGGCTTGGCGTCCGCGCCGATGGCGCGGTTCAGGGTCTCCACGATCAGACCGTAGATCTCCCGGGGGTTCCGGAAACGGACCTCGAGTTTGGCGGGATGGACGTTCACATCGACGTCGCCGATCGGCAGCTCCAAAGCCAGGACGACAGCCGGATAGCGTCGCGACGCGATCACGCGCCGATAGGCCGTCATGACCGCGTGGTTCAGCAGATAGTCCTTCACGAACCGGCCGTTCACGTAAAGGTACATCTGGGCAGCGCTGGAGCGGGTGAAATCGGGCCGGGAAACGAACCCCCGCAGTCGCACCCCTTCTTTGCTCCCCTCCGCCGGGACCAGTTGGCCGCGAAAGTCCTTCCCCAGCGTCAAGGCGATCCGCTCGGCAAGCTCGGTCACCCCTGGGAGGTTCAGGACGATCCGGCCGCCCGCCGAGGCGCGCAGCGTCACTTCCGGACGGGCCAGGGCCAGGCGGGTCAGGGCGTCGATGCAGGCCCCCTGCTCGGTCAGGTCGTTCTTGAGAAATTTCTTCCGGACCGGAACGGAATCGAAGATCCGACTGACGAAGAGCGAGGTGCCGACGGGACAGCCCGCCTCGCTGAGTTCCATCACCTCGCCGGCCTTGATGACGATCCGCGTGCCGGCCGGCGCCGCCGCCTGCCGGGTCACCATTTCCACCTCGGCGATCGAAGCGATGCTGGGCAGGGCTTCGCCGCGAAAACCGAAGGTCCGGACCGTGTAGATGTCCTCGAAGGCGCCGATCTTGCTCGTCGCATATCGGGAAAAGGCCAGCGGCACCTCTTCCGGCGCGATCCCCTCGCCGTTGTCGGTCACCCGGATGGACGCGCAGCCGCCGCGCTCCAAGGCGACGACGATCTCGGTCGCGCCGGCATCGAGGGCGTTCTCCAGCAGTTCCTTTAAGATAGACGCCGGGCGCTCCACCACTTCGCCGGCGGCGATGCGGTGGGTCAGCGTTTCCGGCAGAAGACAGATTTTTCCCGACAATGGCCCCTCCTTGAACCCTGGCTGTTTTCGACGTGAAAAGACCGCAACGGCCTGTGCCTCGGCCGCCGCGGTCCCGTGGTTCACACCTTTTTAATCGCCCCTGGCTTGCTCAGTCGAGAACGATCATCACCCGGCACTTCTTGAGGAATCCCAAATTGTCCCCGTTGGCGCGGATCTTTTCGGCGTCGGCATTGGCGATCACGATGTCCGACCGCCCCGCCCCTTCGGTCTTGAGCCCCTTCACGCTCAGGGGGCTGTTCGTCACCCGGGCGTTGCTCTGCGCCGCCGTCAGATCGCGCGCGTAGCCGCTCATCCCCTGCTGCACGGCATACTCCCGCTCGACATTCTGGGAACCGTAGACCTCCTGCCCCTTCTCGTCGAGAATCCGGGGAGACATGGCCGGCCGGGCCTGAATCCCGCGGGCGTCCACCACGAGTCCCGTGAAAACCTCGCCCGGAGCCGCCGGCGCCTCGGGAGCCTTCGGCGGTGCTGTCGCCTTTTTCTTTTCCATGATCTTCGGAACGATCACGGCGGCGAAATTGCCGGAGATGGGCATCCGGACCGTCACCTCCACGGTGCCGTCGGACAGGTACTCCTGATTCACCGCCTTGGCCCCTTTGACGATCCCCTGGACCTGGGTATTGATCACGTCGCTTTCGACGGCAAAATCGCGGACCGTGGTGGCCGAATTCACCCGAACGCCGTTGACCACCTCAAGGAGGTTGCGGTAGGCATCGACCTGGGCCGCCCGCAGAGCGTTGGGACGGGCCTGGGGCGTTCCGATCATCCGCTGCGGCGGGGCGCCGATCCCCACCGCCTCGATGTAGCCTTCGGTCCAGTTGACTGCCCCTTTGCTGCCGATCTGTTCGACGATCTGGGTCCATTCCGAACCGCTGACCTTCTCCTGAGCGACCGCCCCTCCGGCGATGCACAAGCCGATCGCCGCCGCGACTGCCGCGGCCGTCATAATCTTTACCCTCATAGATGCCTCCTTGATCATTTATTACCCTTCCCTATTGCAATTATCAATGCGCAATTGTCAATTACAAATCACGGGTCATTGGCCTTCGTCACTGTTCACTGCGAAAGGCCCGCTCTTCCGGGGCCGCCAGCCAGGGCTTGATCGTAATGGTTTTTTCCGGCTCTCCCCAGATCAGTGCCGCATCGGGCGGATCGGTTCCCCACCAGTTGTTCCGGGCGTCGATGCAGATCGAGGAAAATCCCTGGATCGACACCGCATTCCCGACAAAATTGTTATGATGCAGCGCCGGATTGGCCATGCCTACGCATTTGATCCCCCCCTCGCCGAGGTTGCCCTCGATGGTATTGAAAGCGATCGACGGGGCCGCATCGTTGCGGACGAAAATCCCTCCCTGGCTATTTTGGGCGATATGGCAGTGGGAAATCTCCGGGGTACCGAAATAGATGTCGAAGGCCGTCGTCGCATACCGGACGGCGCAATAGGAAAAGACGCTGTTCACCTTTGTCTTTTTCGCAAAGCGAACGGCGTTCAGATAGGCCCCGGGGGCCGGCGAGGCCCCGGAGGCGGTAAAGACGATGGGCCGTTCCTTTGTCCCCCGGGCGACGATTCCTCCGTCCTCCACGACGATAGCGGCGTTCCGTTCGTACTGGAGGACCACCCCGGGTTCGATATGGAGCACCGCCCCGTTGTCGACGACCAGGTCTCCTTTGATGCGGTAGGGACTCTGGGAAAGGATCAAAAACCCGTCGGTCCGCAAAGGGCCGGAAAGGATCGATCCCAAGATCGGCAACACCAGCGGTTTTCCTCCCGGAGAGGGGGCGTCCAGCACCGTGCGGACCTCCACCTTTCCCCGGATGCGGGCCAAGACCTCAAGCCCCTTGACGGCACCCCACCAGTTGTCCGGGGCCGACAGGGCCTCACCGGTCGTCTCCCCGGCCAGATCGAAAGGGCCGTTGTCCGTCAGGTTGTTCCCGGCGATCGAGGTGGTCTGCGCCCCCGTCACGGCGATCCCGCCGCCCCGGTTCTTGGCCACGACATTGCGTTCGATGACGGGGGATGCGGATTTCACGACGATGCCCGTTCCGTCGTTGTCCTGGATGCGGTTTCCCGAGAGGACCGGTTTGGCCCCGCCTTCGATGAGGATCGCCGTTGATCCGTTCCTGTGGATCGTGTTGCCGGTGATCGACGGCGCCGAAAAGGCCCCCCGGATCGCCAGCGCCGTGGTGTTCTCCGTGAATTCGCCGGCCGCTACCTTCGGAGAAGCGGCCTCGCAATCCACCGCCACCGACGCCTTTTGGACCTGGACGAACTTGAGAAGATTGTCCTTCTCCTTGACGTTCGCAAAGCGGATCCCGGCCCAGCGCTCGGTCCCTTCCGCCGCGGCGAAGCGGATGAGCCGTTCGCTGTCCCCCTGGGCCAAAAGCCGTCCTTCAACCACCAGCCCACCGCCGCGGGAGAGGATTTCGGTCCCCGGTTCGATCGTGAGCAGGGCCTGGTCCCTGACGACCACCTCTTTTTCAATCACATAGGGGCTGGCGCCGGCAAACCACGTCGTATCCGCCTCGATCGCCCCGCCGACGGGCGTCGGTCCCGGAGCGACGGCCATTCCCGCGACAACGCCCGAAGGGGCGCTTTCGTTCCCCGCCCGGTCCACCGCCGAGAGCTGGTAATAGTAGCGGCGGTCGTTTTCCAGCCCCTGGTCCCGGTATTCGCCGAATTCGGTTTTGACGATCTCCTGAAAGCCCGAAAGGGGCGTCTGGCTCCGGTAGAGACGATACCCCGCCAGGTCCGCATCGGCCGACTTTTCCCAACTGAGCAGGACCAGTTTGTCCCGGCCGACGGTCTTGAGCCCCGTCGGCTTTTCCGGCGGCTTCGTATCGAGGGTGACCGTGCCCAGGGCATCCACCCATTCGGAGAAGTTGCCCGCATCGTCGGTCAGCCGCCCCGTGATCAGGGCATTTTCCACATTGTCGCCCGGCAGGACGCGGTAGACGCCGAGGTAGGCCCCCGGCGCATCGGCCTGTTCCTGCATGTCGATCCTCTTCTTGAACTGACCGATATCGAAGGAGGCCCGCAGACGCGGCGTCCCCTGCAAGACGACCCGGATCTCGTCTCCCGCCTTTTTCGGCTGATTCTTGGTGTCCTGGATCAAAAGGCTGATCGTCGGCGGCCGCAGGGCCTCGGCCAGAGCCGGCACGGGGATCGTCTTGACCATCTCCCGGAAGAGGTCGTCGCAGGCCCGCAGCAACTGGATGTCCCGGAGGTTCATGGCCGTCGCAACCACCGTGGCGACGATGCCGACGGGAGAGACGGACAGCCCCCCCTCGTGAATTCGGGCCACGTGCCGGCCGCTCCAGAGAAAATGGCCCGTCTTGGTCTCGTACATTCGCACCTCGGCCCCGACGGACACATTGGAGTACATGACGAGAAAGACCTTGTCGAAATCCGAAATCTCGCCGAAGACGACGGCATCGACGCCGAGGATCTCCCCCAGTTTCTGGGGCGAGGTCTTGAGGATCTGTTCCGGATCGGTCAGATCCGCCTTTTTGAGCAGATCGTCGATACGGGAAAGCTCCATGTCCCGGAAGGGAAGGGAACTGAAGTGGTTGTAAAAGCCGCGCCGGACCGTCTCGAAGCCCTGTTTGCTCCGGGACTGATCGAAGAAGGGAAGCACCGCGACGGTGTGGGGGCGGTTCTTCTCCATATAGGGATCGACCTGGTAGGTGCCCTCGAAAAGCGAGGTGATCTGGGGGACGATCACCGTGCTGTCCGTCACGACCGTGCAGCCGCAGAACAGCAGGGTCAGCCACAGCGACAGGATGGTCCCCGCACCTTTTTTCCAGCTAGCTTTCATGGCACACCTCCCGCAAAGGTCCGTTCGCGCCCGCAGTTTACTTCTCCGGTCCGCTGCTGTAAGGCATCGAGGTGTTCATACCGGCGCTTTCGACGAGGAATTCACCCTGGTTTTTCGGCGTATTCCGGATGAATTTATAGGGGATGGCGATCGGTTCCCGGCCCGTCGCCAGCGTCCGATAGGTGAGGACCCAAACGGCGCCCGTCACCGTATCGACGAGGTAAGCCTTGTCATCGCTGCCGGAAACCACCTGAAATTTGCCGTTTTCCAGGAGTTGCTTGTTGCTGTCGGCAGCCAGGGCGCCCGTCGCCAGAAAAAAGAACATCAATCCGGCGGCCCCTGTAGCCAGCCCCCGGGTCCATCGTCTCCCGCTCTTGCTGCGGTCTTGCATCGCTACCCTCCTGCCGTTCTGTGCTTTTCTCATAAGCCGGTCACCGTGATCTCAGGACCCGGGATGCCTTCCAATCCGTCCTTGTCCGTGGCCGTCACGAGATAGGTTTTCGTTTTCCCTTTCGCCGGAGCGGGTTCGCTGAATTGCGTCGTCCCGACGGCGGCGATCTTCTCCATCCCGAAGAACTTCTTTTCGTAAACCGTGTACTGGGCAATGTCCGGCTCCGGAGAGGCTTTCCAGCTCAGAACCGCCTTTCCCTCGCGCACCTGGACTTCCACCCCCTCGGTGCGCACCGGTCGGGCCTTGGTGCGGATCGTCACCGTCTCGGAAAAGGCGCTCGTGAGACCGTCCTTGTCTTCCGCCTGGAGCCGGTAACGGTAGACCGTGTCGTCCTTGAGTTCCCGGTCGACGGTTTCGGTCCCCGAAACCTTGGCGATCCGTTCGAAATCGCCGCCCTGGTCGCCCGTCGCGCGGAAGAGGTGATAGGCAAGGATGTCCTTCTCGGAATTGGCCGTCCAACGCAAGGGAGCGCTCTTCGCCTTGGCCGACTCCCCCTGGAGACCGGCCGGCGGCGAGGGACGCGGTTTGGTCGTGGCAGAGACCGGCGCCGTCGCCTCGCTTTCCACATCGACGCGGTTGTAGGTCACAAGCCGGTAATGATAGGCGGTCCCATCCTCCAGTTTGTCGAACCCGCGGGAATCGTCCCGATAGCGGTCCGTCGTCCGGCCGGGCAGGGTTTTGAGATGGACGTACTGGGCCGCTTCTTTCTCCTTTGACCAGTAGAGCTTGTATCCCTCCACATCCGCGGCGGTCGAGGCCTTCCAGGTGAGCTCCACCTTTTTCACCAAACCGCCCAGGACCTTGAGTTCTTCAGGCATCGCCGGCTTTCCGCGGGTCACCGCGGATACGACCGGCGAAGGCGAAGTCTCGCTGTCGCCCTCTTCGAAGGCCGTCACCCGGTAATAGTAGCGGATCTGATCCCCGAGACCTTCCTTGTCGGCAAACTCGACCTTCCGGTCGGGACCGCCCCCCGTCGCTTCCAGCCGCTTCACCCGGACGAAGTTCTCTTTTTCTTCTTTGCTTCGGTAGATATGGTAGCCGCGGAGAAAGGGCGAATCAACGGCGGGCCAGGAAAGGCGGATTTCGCGGATCAGATCGCCCTCGGCCGCCACAGCGGCGACGGAACGGGTGGTCATCCCGCGGATGGAGCGGGAAAAACCGCTCTCCATCTCCTTTTCGTTGTAGGCGGTGACCCGGTAATGGTATTCCTGCCCATCTTCCAGCCCCTTGTCCAGATAGGGAACCCTCTGGAGCCGATCGAGGGTCGCCGCCGCTTCTCCCGATCCCTGGGCCTCGATGTTGACCAGTTCGCGATAGGGTCCCTGTTCGGAACGGGACCGGTAGAGCCGATAGCCTTTGAGCGGCAGAGGATCCTCGCTGCCGGGGCCCGGCGACCAGAGGAGGGCAATGCCCTGCACATGCCCCTCGGCCTTGAGGATGACCGGCGGGTTCGGCGTTACGGCCGTCTTCGCCTCGACGACGGCGGAAAATTCGCTCTGCAACCCCCGGTCGTTATAGGCCCGGATCTTGTAGTAGTAGAGGGTATCCTTCTCGACGGTCTCGTCGAGGTATTCCGGTCGATTCGCCTGGGCGAGACGGGAAAAAGGTCCGGCCGCCGCCGTGGCTCGAAAGACCTCGTATCCCGCGGTCGACGATCCGGGGGCCGCTTCCCAGCTCAATTGAATATTCCGGCTTCCGGGCCGCTTGCGCACCTGCTGGGGGGCCGGAAAGACGCTCGCCTCGGCGCTCTTTTCCTTGCCGATCTGCTCTGTCGTGGCAGCGCGGATCTGCTGGCTGATCTTCTTCACCTCGGCCGCCAGCGCCGCGTCGCCCAGCACCGCGCTCCGGGTGTTGAGGATCGTCTTTTTCTGGTCCACCGTGACCGCCTTGCACTGAATCACGATCAGGGGCCCCTTTTTTTCCACCGTTCCGACGACGATCACATTGAGACCGAGCCGGGTGCCGATGTGGACGACGTTGTCCAGGTTGTCGTTCTGCTGGAGATCGTTCATGGACAAGAAGGCCTCCAGTTCCTTGCGGTCCAGGAGGGCCAAGGATTTGTCTTCAGTGAGCTGGCCGATGAGCATGTTCGTGACGGTGGCCCCGAGCCCCGAGGCATCCAGATTGACCGTCCCGAAATTGAACACCGAGATCCGCACCTGCGACTGAGCGGCCAGGGCCTGACCTGCCAGCAGGAACAGAAGAAAAACAGCGACAGCGATGGACCTCTTTCTCATGGGTCTCCTCCGGGATTGTCTTAAAGGGTGCTCCGATAAAACCAGCGCCTTTGCTTTAACGTTCCCGGATCAATTGGTCGATCGACTCGAGGGACTTTTGCGACACCGGCGTCGACATCCCTTTGAGCTTCTCGTCGTAGACCGCGTCGATATACTTCTCGATGGCCTGCTCGATGTTTCGGCGCTTTTGCTGCTGCTGGGCCTCATTGAAATAGGCCACTTCCAGGCTCTGATAATTCTTCAGAACGCTCTGTCCCATTTCGGAGACCTTGCCGTTCGTCAGTTCGTCGAGCACCTCGTCCTCGGTGGGCAATTCCAGCGGGTCATGGGGGATGCTGGCGACCGGCACGCCGTCCTGGTACTTGTCCTCCTTGACGAGGCGACCGGAGACCGTATTGGTGAAGACGTTCTCACCCGAGGAGGTATCCACCAGTTTGTAGGAGATCTCGATCATGGCATTGATCTTGGCGGCGCCCTGCTTGTAGGAAATGAACTGATAATTGCGTTTCTTGATGGTCCGGGGCGGGGCCGACTTCATATCCTCGGCCGTCGGCTTCGGATTCAGCATCAGCCAGTCGGAAAATTCGGGATTGCGGACATCCTCTTCGTCGACCAGGACCCTGACCTGGCTGAGGCTCGGGGCATCGGTGGTCCTGGCGGAATAATGCAGAACATCCCCCATGATGAAGGTGTCGATTCCCCGCATCTTCCCTACATTCTGCGCCGCTTTCATATCCACGAGACCCGTCTGGCCCAGTTGCATCTCGCGCAGGATCGATTGCAGATTTTCCCGTTCGATGATCCGCAGATCGCCGCTGGCGTTCTTGTGCAGATAGGCGATCAGCTTGTTGGCGGCGATTTTTCCGGCGTCCTTGCTGCTGCTGGGACTGGAAAAATCGAAGACGGCCACCGATTTTTTGATCCGCTTGTTGATCAGGTCCCGGGTCTCCTGAAGCTTCTGAAAGAGCTCGGGGTAGTTCGGATTCAGGGATTCCACTTTCTGATACCAGATCAGGGCGTTGCCGAACAACTCGGCTTCCAGATACTTCTGTCCCCTTTCCATCAATTTGGCAGAAATGTTCTTGAGGAACTCCTTGAACATCGGATCGCCGGTCAACGACGGGCTGTACTCCCGGATCAGAGCAACCCGGTTCATGGCCCGGTAGAGATTTCCCTGGTTGGCCTGTTTGACCGCCTCATCGAAGAAAATCTGCCCCACCTTGACCTTCAGGGCATCCAGGCGGATCATCAGGGCCTTGTCGTCCGGCTGATATTCGCCTGCCTTTTCCAGGAGCTGGATGGCCCGCTCCCAGTTCTGGGCGATTTCCGCCTTGTCGGCTTCGCCGACAAAGTAGTCGCCGTTGTCCTTCGCCAGCGCCTCTTCATAGAGCCGGGCGATGTCCAGGTACTTCGGGTTGATCTCCATGCCCGTCTTGAAGGCCTGGGCCGCCATCTTCCAGTCTTCCTGCTTTCCCAGGGCGATCCCCTGCTGGTAGAGGTTTTTCGCCCCTTCCTGCTCGGCCCGGACCAGTTTGCTCCCCGTGTCCTCGTATCCGACATAGATCTGGTTGACCTGCCGGTATTTCGTCACCGCGGCCAGCCAGTCTTCCTTGAGGAGGTCCGCTTCCGCTTTTTCATAGAGCGCCTTTACCTCGGCCCGGAGGGCATTGAGCCGGGTCGCGAGCTGATCGTGGAAGGCTTTGATCTGCGGATTGGCGGCGTCGAGGCCATAGGCGATATCCCCCTCCTTGGCCACCGCCTCAAGGGCGCGGAGATTCCTGTCCGGCGCCGCGGCCAGGGCCTGCTTGGCCTTTTCCAGATGCTGTTTGGCCGCCGCGCCTTTGGCATCCTGGAGCGCCTGCCGGTATTCAGCGTTTGCCGGATCCTCTTTGGTCGCCGATTCGAAATAACCGATAGCCTCCTCCCACCGGTTCTGCCCCACAAGATCCTGCCCCATCTTGTAGTTCTCGCTGACCGTACAACCGTACAGCAGCAACAGGACCGACATGCCGACCAAAGCGATTCGAACATTGCCTTGCTTCATCACAGCCTCCAGTTTTCTCCCTTTGTCTTTGCCTCCCGCGTCCAGCGCGGCCAGGATTCATTACCTATTTTGCGTCACGGCAGCAATCCCACTTCCACCTTGTTGGCGGTGATTCCCAGGATTTTCACCTTTTTTTTATTGAGCGTCATCGCGGCCACATCGTCCGCCAGAGTCTGGCAATTTCCCCGCAGCTCCAGGTCCAGCTCCGCATGTCCCTTCTGGTAGGCTCGTTGGTGCAGCTCTTTGAAGCCCTTGACCTCCGCGGAGAGCAGATCCTTGAACTTCAGGAGGTCCTCATAGGAATCGAGTCCCGACACCAGCAGCTTCACGGTCATCGTGTTGACCAGTTCGGCGGACCACTTTTCCAGCACCTCCTCCAGCGTCTGCCGGGCGAGCTTCTCGGCCGCCTCCTCGGTGATCTTTTTGATGTCGCCTTTCATGCCCGGAGCCGATCCGGCCTTGCTGTCCGTCGTTATCACTTCGCCGGTGTCGCCGTTGATCACCTTCAGGGAGACGGTGACCTGATTGCGATGCATCTCGATGCCGCCCACATTGAAGGCATTGGCGGCCGTCTCGACCCCGCCGATCAGGACGACCTCGGCGCCGAACTGACCCGCCAAACGGCTGGCGGACTTCGGGTCAAGGGGAAGTTCGCCGGAGCGCTCCTTGCGGAGACTCTGTCCATCGATGACCTTGAACCCCTTGCCGATGAAATAGCGGCTCATGGCCGCCTCGGCAATCGCATCCTTCTGGGCCTTCTCGGCGAACCACAGCATGAGCCGGGGCTTGGACTTTCGGGCCACGATCAGTTGGATCGCCGACAGACGGTCCTTCAGACGCGCCTCTCCCACGTCGGCGTCGATGACCACGGTCAGTCGGTCCTGTTGACGGCTCTCCGAAACGATCTTGTAGGTATTGACGAATCCCTTCGATTCCGAAAGGATCCGGTCCATCTTCAGTTGAAAATTCTCCACTTCCGAGGTGCTGGAGACCATCACCCCGGCGACCTTTTCCACGGCGCTGCGCAACGCGGCGTCCAGCGCCTTGTCGCGGGCGATATCGGCCCGGTTGTTGATGACGATCGCCATCCCTTCCGCCCGAACCTTCGTCTGAGCCTGCACCGTCGCAAAGGAACAGAGCAGACCCGCCACTGCCGCCAGAATGACCCATGATTTCTTCATCTCGTCGACCCGCCACATTTTTTTTGCCGCACCAGCGGAGAGGATTCCGCTTTTTGCCGTCCCACTCCGGGAGAATGAAAAAGATTTGGCGCCAGCGAAGATGGCCGCCACAAAACAGGGAAATACGGGAGGAATATACGGGAACGCCGACAAGCTGTCAAGGTCAATTCAGGTGTCTTTCATGCGCCTTATGGATTTCAGGGGTTACCTACCTCCGACTTCCCGTCCGTTCCAGGTAATCCTGAAGGGCGATCTGCCAGTAGGGCAAGGTCTTGCCGCAGGCGGCAAAGAACTTTCCGCCATCGAGGACGCTCCAGGCGGGGCGCGCGGCGGGACGGGAAAGACGGTCGGACTTGATCGGCGTCACGGTCACATCGCCGATGCCCGCATATTGCAGGATCTTGACGGCAAACTCGTACCAACTGCACCTTCCCCGGTTGGTGACATGAAAAAGGCCCGTATGGCCCCCGGCGATGAGCAGTTCCAGGGCGGCGGCCAGATCCCGGGTATAGGTCGGAGAACCGATCTGGTCGTCCACAACTTCCAGCCCCTGGCCTTCCTTCGCTTTTTTCAGAATCGCCTCGACGAAGTGGTGACCGTTCTTTCCGTACAGCCAGGCCGTCCGGACCAGGAGATACCTTTCGGCGAACGCCTGGAGGAACTGTTCCCCCGCCAGTTTGGAAGCCCCATAGACACTGAGCGGACCCGTGGGGTCTTCCTCCCGGTAGGGGGTTCCCTTTTTCCCGTCGAAGACATAGTCGGTGCTGAAATGGACGACCAGGATCCCCTTGCCCCGGCAGGCCAGGGCGAGGTGTTTGACGCCCTCGGCGTTGACGGCAAAGCATCGCTCGGCGTCCGCTTCGCAGCCGTCCACGTTCGTATAGCCGGTGGCGTTGACGACCGCCTCGGGGGCGCACTCCTCAACGATCCGGAGGCAATCCGCCGGATCGGTGATGTCGAAGGCGTCGATATCCTTGCCCGTCACTTCATGGGCGATGGCCAGGCGGAGCATGAGTTCGCTCCCCAGCATCCCCTTGTGTCCCAGTATGAGAATCTTCATGCGTATTTCACGTCCTTGAGATAAAGTCCCTGCGGCGGCGCGGTAAGACCGGCGAGCCGGCGATCCTTTGCCGCCAGTACGGCCGCCAGATCGGCGGGGGAGGCCTTTCCCCGTCCTGCATCGACGAGGGCGCCGACGAGCGTTCTGACCATATACCTCAAGAAGCCGTTCGCTTCCACAGAAATTGCGATCATGCCCGAGGGGTCCTTCTCCGCCGTGAGGGAAAGGATGGTCCGGATGTGATCCGGGCTGTCCGTATGGGTCGAGCAGAAAGAGGTAAAATCATGGGTTCCCAGAAAGACGGGCAAGGCTTCCCGGATCGCCGTCAAATCCAGCGGGGTCCAGATGAACCAGGCGTGGCCGCGCTCCAGGGCCGAGCGGACGGGCCGGTTGCAGATCCGGTAGAGATAGGCCTTGCTTTGGGCATCGTAACGGGCATGAAAGGCGAGGGGAGCGTCGGCCAGCTCCAGAACGGCGATGTCGGACGGCAGGAGGCTGTTGATGCCCATCAGGAGGCTCCGTTCGGGCAGCCCCGAACGGGTATGGAAGTGGGCGCATTGACCGAGGGCATGGACGCCGGCGTCGGTCCGGCCGGAACCGTGAACCCGAATCGCCTCGCCGGTCATCCGGCCGATCGCCTCTTCGAGGACCTGCTGGATGGACAGGCCGTTGAGCTGACGCTGCCAGCCGCTGTAGGCGCCGCCGTCATATTCCAGGATCATTTTGATATTCCGCACCGGCGGTTCTCCCGGCCCGGGGGCGGAGCTGCCGCAGGAGGAAGGCCTCTTTTCCCCGTCCAGGCCGCCCGGCGCCGGATTGTCGGCCTCAAGCGCCGCCGGCTTTCGGCGACCGGCCCGTCCTTCCTTCTTCATCGGCCGGCGAGGGCGTTGTCTACCCTCTTGAGCAGAGAAGCGGAACCGAGGAGGGCAAAGATCCGGTCCAATTCGGGACCATGGAGACGGCCCGTCACGGCCGCCCGGATCGGCAGATAGAGCTGCTTGCCCTTCAGGGAGGTTTGGTCGGCGATGGAACGGATCAGGGATCGGAACTCCGGCAGGGGCTCCGAGGCTGCCCCCTCCTCGGCCGGCAAGCCGGCCAGGATACCGCGCAGAGCGGCGAGGACTTTTTTCGCATCCTCCTGACCCAGAAGCGCTGCCGCCTCGGGATCGAGGGTAAAACGGTCGTCGGTGAAGAGGTCGAGAAAGCCGCCGATCGCCTCCAGGGTGGGCAGGCTGTCCTGAACGGCCGCCACGACCGCCTCGATGCGGCTTCGTTCCCAGGTCCGCTCGTCATGGCCGGCCTGGCGCACAAAGGGCAGCAGGAGATCGGTGAGCGCCGCAGCCGTATAGCGGCGGATATAGAGCCCGTTGAGCCAGAGGAGCTTCTCTTCGTCGAAGATGGCGCCGCCTCTGCCGGTGCGGTCGATGGCGAAGCCTGCGATCAGCTCTTTGGGGGAGACGATCTCCCGACCGCCGTCGGAAGCGCTTCCCAAAAGCGCCAGGGTGTTGAGGAGCACCTCCGGGAGGATCCCCCGGCGCCGAAATTCGCGGACCGAAACGGACCCATGGCGTTTGCTGAGCTTGGTATGGTCCTTGCCGAGGACCAGCGCGTGGTGGGCAAAGACCGGCGGTGCGAAACCGAGCGCCCGGTAGAGGAGGACCTGGGCGGCGGTGTTGGACAGATGGTCCTCGCCGCGGATGACGTGGCTGATCTGCATGCAATGGTCGTCGGCGACGACGGCGAAGTTGTAGGCCGGCATGCCGTTGGAGCGAACGATGATGAAATCCCCGATCGCCTCCCCCTGAAAGGTCATGGGTCCGCGGATGAGGTCCTGAAACGCGATCGGCCCCTCCTCGACCCGAAAGCGCCAGACGGGCCGACGACCTTCGGCCGCCAGACGGTTGCGTTCCGCTTCGCCAAGCCTGCTGCATTTTCCCAGATAGCGCGGCATCATCCGCCGAGCGACCAGGTCCGCCCGCTCGGCCTCCAGCTCCGCTTCGCTGCAATAGCAGGGATAGACCCGGTCTTCGGCAATCAGCCGCTGGAGGCACTCGTCATACAAGGCCAGCCGTTCGGTCTGGTGGTAGGGTCCAAAAGCCCCGCCCTTTCCCGGTCCTTCGTCCCAATCGATCCCCAGCCACCTAAGATCGGCGAGGAGATTTTCCTCGAAGGCCTTGGTCGTCCGGATCCGGTCCGTGTCTTCGATTCTAAGGACGAAGATTCCTCCGCAATGGCGGGCATAGAGCCAGTTCAACAGCGCCGTCCGCGCGTTGCCCACATGCAGTTCCCCCGTCGGCGAGGGGGCGAAGCGAACCCGGATCCGCGGCGCCGTCATGGGGTCTCTCCCCCTTCGACAATGGCGACGGCAAAGGCCGCCGCCCCCTCCCCTGCGCCCACCAGCCCCATGCCCTCGTTCGTCTTGGCCTTGACGCTGACGCGCGCGGCGGAAATTCCGAGAACCTTTGCCATGTTGGCCGCCATCTCCCCCACATGGGGGGCCAGCTTCGGCTTTTCCAGAACGACGGTGCAATCGACGTTGCCGACGCTATATCCGGCCGCCGCGGCGAGTTTTCCCACCCGCTCCAGCAGGAGCAGACTTGAAATGCCCCGATAGGCGGGGTCCCCATCGGGGAACTGCCGGCCGATGTCGCCGGCGCCGATGGCGCCCAAGACCGCATCGCAGACGGCGTGGATCAGGCAATCGGCATCGGAATGGCCCAAGAGCCCCTTCTCGAAGGGGATCTCCTTCCCGCCCAGGATAAGTTTTCGCCCCGTCACGAGACGATGGCTGTCATAACCGAAACCGATCTTCATTCCTCTGCACGCTGATCCTTCCTGAACCTGACGACCCTTTTCCCGTGACGCCTGCGCGCCTCAGGAACCGCGAATCATATCGGGACTGCCGTTTCTATGTCCGACGGCCGAGGATGACCTCACCCAAGACCATATCCTCCGCCGTGGTCAATTTGATGTTCGCCTCTGCGCCGGGGATCATCCGCACGGCGGTTCCCATGGCCTCCACGAGCCCGGCGTCGTCGGTGGCCGAAATCCCGTCCCGCGCCGCCTTTTCATAGGCGGCCAGGAGGATCGAGCGGTGAAAGGCCTGGGGCGTCTGGGTCAGCCAAAGTCTCTGCCGGTCCAGCGTCTTTTCCACCCAGCCGGCGGGGTTCACCTCTTTGACCGTATCTTTCACCGGCACGCCGAGGCTCACGGCGCCGTACTTGCGGGCGGCAGCCACGCTCTGTTCGATCAGCGCCGCCGTCACGAAGGGACGGACCGCGTCATGGACGACGATGATTTCCTGTTCGACACGCAGCTGGTCAAGGGCGTTGCGGACCGAGTCCTGCCGCTCCCGACCGCCCGCCAGGATCAAGCCGACCTTGGAAAGGCCGTAGGGCTCGACGATCCGCTGCCGGACCTCCGGGATATCCCCTTCCGGGACGGCAAGGTAAATCTCATCGATGTCCGGCGAGTCCTGGAAGGGACGCAGGGTGCGGGCAAGGACCGGAATACCCGCCAGCGGCAGATATTGCTTGGGCACTCCTCCCCCCATCCGTCTGCCGACCCCTCCGGCAGGGATGATTGCCAGCGTCTTCATGATCCAGGTCCCAAAAATAAAACGGCCCGGCGCTTTAAAACTGCGCCGGGCTCAAGAAACATTTAAGGTTTCGGAGCGCCCCCGTAGATGGGCTTCTTGTCGGCGATCACGGCCTTCAGTTCCGAAAAGATCATCCTGCCGGCCGTCGTCTGCAGGACGCTGGTGACCAGCGCCTCGACGTTCATCCCCTGGTACTTCTGGGCGTTGTCCACGATAATCATCGTGCCGTCGTCCAGATAGGCCACCCCCTGCCCCGGTTCCTTGACGTCCTTGATGATCTTCACGGTCATCATTTCCCCCGGCAGGACCACCGGCTTCAAGGCATTGGCCAGCTCATTGACATTGAGGATCTTGATCCCCTGCAATTCCGCAACTTTATTGAGATTGAAGTCGTTGGTGATGATCTTGCCCGATGTCTTTTTGGCCAGCGCCACGAGCTTGGAATCCACCCCCTTGATCTTGGGGAAATCGTGGTCCACCACATCGATGAAAATGCCGCTGCTGCGCTGCATCCGGTTGAGGATATCGAGCCCCCGCCTGCCGCGGGCCCGCTTCATGGAATCCGAGGAGTCGGCGATGTACTGGAGTTCGTCAAGGACGAAGCGGGGAACGATCAGGTTGCCGTCCATGAAGCCCGTATCGCAGATGTCCGCGATCCGTCCATCGATGATGACGCTGGTATCCAAAATCCGGTCTTCACCGCTCTCCCGGGTCGTCCCCCAGCCGAAGAGGGAAAACTCCTCCACCTTCTTTGAGCCGAGGACCAGCCCCAGATATCCCATGATGCCGGTCAGCAGGGCATAGATCCAGGGAACGACCTGCCTTTTCTCCATAATATTGCTGACAAAACTCAGCCCGTAGGCAAACAGGAAGGCGATCAGCAGGCCGATGAGCATCCCCACGACGCCGCCCAGAATCACCCGCAGAGAAACCTTCCGGAGGGCCTGCTCGATTTGCATGACAAAGATGGCAATCACTGAACCTATCAATAAGCCGACAACCCACTTCCACCACTGATCATAGCTGTGATACGCGATCGAATAACCGCTTGCCGAACAGGTCAGAATCAAGATGAACCGTATGATCATATCCTTCACCTCCTTTCCGTTGTCATTCGCGGCGCCAGGGTCTCCCTGCACCGGTCCTCTGGAAATACATAAAAAAGATGGTAACGTATAACAATCGATGTCTTACGGTTTCCAGAGCCCCTTCCCGACTTCTCTAAAGGGGTCCGAAAGGTCAGGCAGGTCCAGCGGTGGTCATTGAACGGTAAAAATCAGCCGCAGATCTTCCTCTACCTGGGTCTCTTCGGCATTGCTGGCCACGGAAATCTCTTTGATGAGGAGATTTTTCGCCGTGTCCATCATTTTTCGCTCTCCGAAGGAGAGGTTCTTGTCGCTTTTCAGGATGAAAAGATCCCGAAGGACACCGGCGATCTCAAAGACCGACCCCGTCTTGATCTTTTCCAGGTACTCGCGGTACCGCTTGTTCCAGGTCTGCTTGTCGATGGTGACGTCCTTGTTCTTAAGAATTTCATAGACTTTCGGAATTTCCGCTTTCATGATCACTTCGCGCAGACCGACGGACTTCGCACTGTCCATGGGGATCATGATCTTCATGCCGTTGCCCATGATCTTCATGATGTAATAGAGTTGTTTGTTCCCCCCGACCTCCCGGTTTTCGATGGCCTCGATGACCCCCACCCCCTGTGCCGGGTATACCGCCAAATCTCCTACCTTGAACATTTTTCACACCATTGCTGATTTTATTTTGAACTTGGCAGGTTATCACACTTTAACGAAACCGTCAACAAGATTTCCCAGGACTCTCGCCGGAAGGTGACGACAGCTCCCCCCGAGAGAATTGCCCTTCGGCCGCCTCCATCGCCGGGGGTCGGCAATCACCTGCTCAGGGAAGAAAGAAGAGCGGATTTCGAGCCTTGTTTTTATAGCGGACCTCAAAGTGGAGGTAGGGTTCTTCCTGGTTGTCGATTTTGCCGAGAAAGGCGATTCGGTCCCCTTTCTTGACCCGGGCGTCTCCGCGAACGGTCCGGGTCTCCAAGTGGGTATAAACGGTCGCGTAAGCATCGTCATGCTTGATGATGATCGTCTCGCCGTACCCCTTCAAGGGGGCCGAGTAGATCACCACACCGCCGGCTGCCGCCAGGACCGCCGCCCCCTCGGCAGCGGCAATGCGAATGCCGTTGAGGTACATCCTGTTCGGCTGGATCCCGAACCGGGAGAGCAGTTTCCCTTTGACGGGCCAGATAAAACGGTCCTTGTCGAACTGGAGGCCCTCTGCTTTGCCGTCGCCTTCACCGGGACGCGCCGGCGGGACCGCCGGGGCCGCGCCCTGGGTCTGAACGGGCGGGCGGGCCGGAGCGGGCCGCTCCTGCTTCGCCACCACCGGCGGCAAACTTGCAGGCGACGCTTCCGACTCCGCGGCGGGGGCCTTTTGGGCAGGCTCCCGCTTGACTGGCTCCTTGCGGGACAGCGCCGGCGCCGGCGTCTTTTTGCCCGCCGGCGGCGCATCGGGAACCGTCATGGCTTTCGGCGGCTGTTCGGATTGGACCGCCGCCAGGACGTCATCGACCACCTGGTTCGCATCGGGAATGAAGATCACGCTGTCCGCTTCGATCTGGTCCGGATTGCTGATGTTGTTGATTTCCGCCAGATCCTGAAGCTTGATGTGATAGGCCTTGGCAATGACCCAGAGCGTCTCGCCGCTTTTCACGCGATGATAGATCCCCCGGGGACCGTCGTTCTGGATGGGAAACCCGGCGCAGGAGAGGAGGAACGCGCCCATGAGCGCCAGCCCGATGCATCTCCGGCAGGCGGGGAGTCCCCGAACCGGACCGCGGGATCGCCTAGTCATGAATGGTTCCACCCGTGCTCCCCGATGAGGTCGACAAACCGGCAACCGCCCAACTCCTCTCGCCGAAGGTCATCGGGATTCGCGGAAAGGCGGGTCAACTTCAGCAGGTTCTGGGAATGTCGGCTTCCCACGGGCACCACCAGAGACCCGCCCACGGCGAGTTGCTCGATCAGGGTCCGGGGAACCTGCGGAGCGCCGGCCGTCACCACGATCGCCGCAAAGGGGGATTCCTCTCTCCACCCATAGGTCCCGTCCCCTACCCGGATGGCCACATTGTAACAATTGAGGGCGTCCAGGGCCTTTCTCGCCCGGTTCGCCAACACGGCGATCCGTTCGATCGAGAAGACCTGATCGGCCAGTTCCGCAAGAATGGCGGTCTGGTATCCCGAACCGGTGCCGATTTCGAGCACCTTTTCCTTTCCGGTCAGGGCGACGGCGGCGGACATCAGGGCAACGATATAGGGTTGGGAAATGGTCTGCTGGCGGTCGATGGGAAGGGCGGAATCGTTGTAGGCCTGGTCGATCAATCCGGCATCGATGAAGAGATGACGGGGGATCTTTTCCATGGCCCGGAGGACCCGCTGATCGGCGATGCCTCTCGCCCTGATCTGCGCGTCGACCATCTTCATTCTCTGCTTATGAAACCGGTCTGCCACATTCCCGTCCTAAGCTGACTTTTCGGCGCTCCGGCCCCTTTTGCAACCAGCGGCCCAAACATCCTTCGGCCCTACCCGGGCCACGGTTCGCGGGCTTCAGCCCGGGGGCCAAGGCCGGCCATCATTACCATCAAAACAGCGTTTTTTCAAGCGCGAATGGCGGCTTCCGAGATCCTTCGGAAAGTTTTGCTTTACTCCGCCGCGGCCATTCGTTAAAAATAAGTCGGAAGCGGCGACGCTTGCCCCATGGATCATACCCTCCGCAAAGAGGAGAAGAAAGGAGACTGCCGCATGGAAGCCAGGATCAACCAGGGGACTCTGACGCTCGTCGAAGGCGACATCACCCGGGAAGAAACCGATGCGATTGTCAATGCGGCCAACTCGCGGCTCATGGGCGGGGCCGGCGTCGACGGCGCCATCCATCGCGCCGGAGGGCCTTCCATCATGGCGGAGTGCCGGAAGATCGGCGGCTGCCCGACCGGCCAGGCCGTTATCACGACAGGGGGGAACCTGAAGGCAAAACACGTCATCCACACCGTGGGTCCCATCTATCAGGGGGGAAACCGGGGCGAAGCCCACCTGCTGCGCAGCGCCTATCTTTCCAGTCTCCAACTGGCCGCCAGCCAGGGGCTCAAAAGCATTGCTTTTCCCGCCATCAGCACCGGCATCTACGGCTACCCGCTGACCGAGGCGGCCCATATCGCTCTGAAGACGGCAGTCGATTACCTCCGGGAACGCGCCGATATCGCCCTTATCCGCTTTTGCCTCTTCGACCGCCGGACATATGAGATCTTCGCCGCCGAACTGAAAAAACTGCTGGAGCAGGAAACCGTTTCCAAAAGTTCCTGAACGGCAGCGGTCCCCATAGCGCTCTTCGGCTCAGACCTCCGTCTTTTTCGTGACCTCCCCTTTGATCGCGTTCACCGTATCCATAAGGACGCCAAAGCAGTTCTCCCGAAGATCGCCGGCCACGACTACGAACATCACGTCCTGGCCGACTGTCAGCGTTCCCTCCCGGAGTTCCACGAGGACCTCGACAATCCCCGGACGCCCTTTCATCTCCGTCACGATCTCGGCAAGCCGCTGACGATCCGCCCGCACCGTGAGTTCCCGAACCGGACGGCCGTCCCGCGCGGTGGCCCGAACCACGCCGTTATGACAAAGGATCATCCCCACCCGGTCATAGTCGGGATGCGCTTTGATTTGCGCCATCATTTCCGTCAATTCCATATCCTTCTCCTATCCGAAAAGCCGCACCATCCCCCTTGACCGCAGGCAAAAACTGTGCGAAAAAAAACCATGCACCGAAGAAGCAGACAGTTGAAGCCGACCACCTTGGGAGAGATCCTCCAGAAGATCTTGAAGAAGCGGAACATCCCCCACACCCCGACGGACCGGCAGCTGATCGAACGCTGGCGGCGGGCGGTCGGTCCCAGGATCTCTGCCAACACCTATCCCGATTCGCTCAAACGGGGCGTCCTGTTCGTCCGGGTCTCCGCCGCCGTCTGGATGCACCAGCTCCAATTTCTCAAGGAGGAGATCCTCGCCAAGCTCAACGAAGCGAAAGGCCCGGAGGAAATCCGCAGCCTCCATTTCGCCATCGGCGAGATCCCCGCTCCCCGTCCGGAGCGGGACGCCCCCCTGCCGGCAAAGACCGATCCGGCTCCCCTGACGGGGCGAGACCGCCGGCTGATGCAGGAAAGCCTCAATGTCATCGGGGATCCGGAGCTCCGGGAGATCCTGGAGCGGGTCATGACCAAGGAGATCGGTCGCCGGCGTCTGCGGGAAAAGCGGCAAGGGATTGGAAAATAGCCGCCATTTCCGGACCGTATCCGCGCCCCTCGCCGTAGATGCAAAGGGGAGGCAAGACCCGCAAGGCTTCCCGTCCCCCCTTGACTCCTTCCAGAAGAACAAATTCTCCGTTCCCCCCGGGCCGGGAGTGGACGATCTGCATCCGTTTCGGTTCCAGCCGGACGGAGCGCATCCGCATCAGCAGTTCCACCAGGCGCGTCGCCGGGTAGATCGTGGTCACGCGCCCCCCGTCTTTAAGGGCAAAGGCCGCGGCAGCGAGAAAATCCCCTACCGTTCCGGCAATCTCGTGTCTGGCCAGGGCCTTGCCGGGATGGGGATTCATCCGCCCCGACGCAAGCCGCCGGTAGGGAGGATTGCAGACGACGGCATCGAAGTGCCGGGGCTGACAGAAGGTTCCGGGACAACGGGCATCCCCCTGCCGGATCGCCACCCGCTCCGTCAATCCGTTGAGAGCGACGCTCCGCCCGGCCATCGCCGCGATTTCTTCCTGAACGTCGATCCCCAGCACCTGGCAGCGCGGATTTCGACTCCCGAGAATCAGGGCGATGATCCCGCTGCCCGTTCCCAGATCGAGCAGGTTGCTTTCTTCTCTCAGTTCGACGAAATGGGCCAGCAGCAGGGCGTCGATGGAAAAGCGGTAACCCTTTTTCTTCTGGATGATCCGGAGCCGCCCGCCCAGGATCGCGTCGATCGTCTCCTCCTGATCGTCCGGCGGCATGGCGGCCATGGTCACTCCAGCAGATGGACGAAAAGACCGCTCAAGAGCTTCGGTTCGAACCAGGTCGATTTGGGCGGCATGACCTGCCCTAAGTCCGCCACGGCCATCATCTGGTCCAGCGTCGGCGGATAGAGGGAAAAGGCCACGGCAAAGCCCTCCTGATCGACGAGCCGCTCCAGCTCGGCCATTCCCCGGATGCCGCCGACAAAACCGATCCGCCCGTCCGTCCGGGGATCCTGAATCCCCAGGACCGGGCCCAGGAGCTGATCCTGGAGCAGCGAGACATCCAGTCCGGCAACGGCATCCTCATCCCGCCGAATGGCGTCTCGCGCCGTCAGCCGGTGCCATTTTCCCCCCAGATACATGCCGAATTCGTGGGCCCGGGCAGGCGTTTTTTCGGCAAAGGGCTCCGCGATCAGGAATTTTTCACCGACCCGCGCCAGGAAGGCCGCTTCGGAAAGCCCGTTGAGGTCCCTGACGGCGCGGTTGTAGTCCATGATCCGGAGCTGATGATGGGGAAACAGGACGGCCAGCATGAGGTTATGTTCCCCCTCCCCGCCGGGATGCCTTTCCTCCCGCAGGCGGGACACCGTGGTCGCGGCGGCGGCCCGGTGGTGGCCGTCGGCGATATAGAGAGCCTCGACAGGTGCAAATCCCTGCGCCACCTCCCGAACCTCGGCGGGGTCGGAAATGACCCAGACGGTATGGGCGACGCCGTCTTCGGAGATAAAATCGTACTCGGGCGGTCGCGCCGCCACCTCGGCCTCCAGACGGGTGATCGCCTCCTGCGCCCGGTAGGTGAGAAAGACGGGACCGGTCTGCGCCCCGACGGTATCGATATGGAGGGTCCGCTCCCGCTCCTTGTCCGCCCGGGTCCATTCGTGTCTGCGGATCTGCCCGGCGAGGTATTCGGCGACGCTGACCGCGGCGACGATCCCCGTCTGAACGCGCTCCCCCATTTTCTGGCGGTAGAGATAAAAGGCCGGGACCGATTCCTGCTGGAGCACCCCTTCGCTCCGGAGCCCCTGCAAATTGGCCTTGGCCCGCTCGTAAATCCGGAGATCCTCGACCCCCGTCGCATCGGCCACATCGATCTCGGACTTCTCCACATGGAGGAAACTCAACGGGTTGTCTTTCACCAACTGCCGCGCCTCGGCGACGTTCAGGACATCATAGGGTCGGGCGGCGACCTGGCCGGCAAAGGCTTTTGCAGGTCGAAGGGCCCGAAAGGGAACGACTTGGGACATGAAAACTCTCCTCTCCTTGAAAAACGCCTCCCTCTGCAAGGTTTGCCCAAAGGGTCACCGGCGGGGACGTTTGTATTTTTAACTTGAATTTCCTAGCACAGGGGCTTATGGAAAGCAACGCCAAAGGGCAGACGGATCGGAAGGTCGATCGAGACCCGGCCATTAAGCAAAGAGGAAAGTCAATGGATGTCACGCGCGTTTTTATTCACGGTCTCGACAGCAGCAGTCAGGGGACGAAGGGCGCTTTCTTCCGGCAGCGGGTCCCGGGGATGGTTCTTAAGGACTATGCGGGAGACCTGGAGGAAAGGATGGCCCAGTTGGAAGGGCGTCTGGCCGGAAAAGATCGCCTGATCCTCGTCGGTTCCAGCTACGGAGGACTGATGGCCGCCCTGTTTGCCTGCCGGCACCGGGAGCGCGTCCGGCGGCTCGTCCTTTTGGCCCCGGCCCTCGAACATGGCGACTTTCGCCCCTACATGGCATCGCCGCTCGCGATCCCCGTCGCGCTCTACCACGGCCGCAAGGACGACGTCGTCCTTCCCGGGCCGACCCGGGAGATTGCCGCGGGCCTCTTCGCCAATCTGGACTACCAGCTGGTCGACGACGACCACAACCTCCACGAAATTTTTCCAACCCTCGATTGGGAAGCGCTCCTGGAGATGGCAGCTCACTAATCGCTTGACAGAGAAGGGGGTTTCCCGCTAGCATCGGGCGAACGTCCAGGAGGCAAGGCAGCGCCATGTATTCGAAAAAAGTGGTTATTCGCTATCCCGCCCAGTTCGCGGAAAAGCCCATCATCTATGAGCTCGTCAAAAAACACGACCTGTTGCTGAATATCCTCAAGGCCCGCATCTTTCCCCGCCGCGAGGGGGTCCTCGTCCTGGAATTGAGCGGCGAGAAGGAGAATTTCGACAACGGCATCCGCTATCTCAAGGGACAGGGACTCAACGTGGAGCCCCTCTCCAAGAGCGTGAGCCAAAACGTGGACAAATGCGTCCATTGCGGCGCCTGCACCGCCTTCTGTCCGACCTCGTCGCTTTATTTCGACCGGGATTCCTGGAAGGTCCTCTTCGATCCCGAGAAGTGCAACGGCTGCGAACTCTGCGTCTCGGCCTGTCCGGCCCGGGCGATGGAGGTCAGCCTCTTCTAAGCAACGAGAAGCAGCCCTTTTTCACTCGCCGCCGGAGGTCTTTTCACCGGCCATCCGCTTCCCGACTCCATCGACGGCGTCTTTGCCCCTATCGACAAGGTTCCGGCCCTTGTCGAGCCCTTTGTCCACCATCTCCTTGCTCTTTTCGATAGCCTCTTTCCCCTTGTCCACCATCTGCCGCCCCTTGTCCAAAGCGTCCCTGCCCTTTTCCACGGCCTGTCCGGTCCCGCTCCGGGCCTTCTCCAGAGCCTCCCGCAAGTTGGCAGGTCTCTCCTCGGGATACTGAAAATAGAAGTAACCGCCGATCGCCACGGCGATCATCAGCAGGATCAGCGCTATTTTAACCAGCTTCATGAAGAGAAAAACGAGGATCAGCAGCACCGCGAAGGCAACGGCCATGGCCACCCAGGGATGTTGCGAAACGATACGGAATAACTCCTGCATACCATACCTCCTTACGGGAATGGCGGGCATATTACCTAAAGAGAGAAGGAAAGGCCAGAAATCCTTTCACCTTGACAAAGAAGGCGCCGGGCGTTTAGATGGCCCGAAAAATGACGAAAGGAACGGCAGCGGCCTTTATCGGAAAGCATGGATCTAAAAGAGCATCAGGACGGTGAGTCGGCGCGTTGCCTGACGGGGGCGCCAGGGGGAGCGATCTTCAAGGTCGCCGTGACCACCCTCGGCTGCAAGGTCAACCAGTGCGAATCGGCGGGAATCACGGCGGCGATCGCGGCCCGCGGCATGGCCCTCGTCCCCTTCGAGGCCGAGGCGGATTGCTACATCATCAACACCTGCACCGTTACGGGGAAAACCGACAGCCAATCCCGCCAGCTCATCCGTCGGGCAATCCGGAGGAATCCCGCCGCCCTGATCCTGGTGACCGGCTGCTACGCCCAAAGGGCGCCCGAGGAGATCGTCCGCATCCCCGGCGTCCGGATCGTCGCCGGGAACGCCGAAAAGGCGACTCTTATCGATCTCATCGAGCAGGCGGCGACCGACCCGGGGCCCCAGGTCCGGGTCGGCGACATCGCCGGCGAAAAAGGTTTTGCCACTCCCGGGGCGACGGTCTTTCCGGAACATACCCGGGCCTTTTTGAAAATCCAGGACGGCTGCGACGCCTTTTGCACCTATTGCATCGTCCCTGCGGCCCGGGGGAGAAGCCGAAGCCTCCCCGAGGCCGAGGTTGCCCAAAGGATTTCCGCCCTCGCCGGGCAGGGCTTCCGGGAAGTGGTCCTGACCGGTATCCACCTGGGCGTCTACGGCCGCGATCTGACGCCGCCCGGCGATCTGACGGCGCTGGTCCAGAAAATCGCCGCCGCCCGTCCGGTCGAGCGACTCCGGCTGAGTTCCATCGAGCCTAGGGAGGTCACCGACGCCCTGCTGGCCCTCATGGACAGACCGGGCATCCTCTGCCGCCACCTCCACATCCCGCTCCAGAGCGGCGACGACGGCATCCTGGCCGCCATGCACCGCAATTACGACCGGGTTTTCTTCCGGAACCTGATCGTAAAAATCAGGGGCTCCCTTCCCGATCTGGCCATCGGCATCGATGTCATGACGGGATTCCCGGGCGAAACGGACGCCGCCTTCGGGAACACCCTGCAATTGGTGGAAGAACTCCCCATCGCCTACCTCCATGTCTTCCCCTACTCGCAAAGGCCCGGAACCCCGGCGGCGGAATTGCCCAACCAGATCTCCGAAGAGGAAAAGAAACGCCGGGCGCTGCTGCTGCGGAAGCTCGGGACCGCCAAAAGGCGCGCCTTTGCCGAACCCTTTCTCGGCCGGGAGCTTACGGTGCTCATCGAGGGGAAGGAAGAAGCCGCAACCGGGCTTTTCACCGGCTTCTCCGACAATTATATCCCTGTTGCCGTCCGCGGAAACGTGGACGCCAATCAAATCGTCCGTGTGCGACCGCAATCCTTCCGGAACGGCCGCTTGCTCGCCGAGGTGATCCATGGATGACAAAAGAAAGACATGGCTCAGGGAATTGGAGGACGTCCTCGGCTACCGTTTCACCGATCCGGCCCTGCTGGACAACGCCCTCACCCACCGGTCCTTCGTGAACGAAAACCTCGGTCTTGCACTCAAGGACAACGAGCGACTCGAATTTCTCGGCGACGCCGTCCTGGAACTGACCGTCAGCGATCTGTTGATGAAGAAATTCCCCGACCATGCCGAAGGCGAACTCTCGAAATTGCGGGCATCGGTGGTCAACGAGCAACCGCTGGCGGAGCTCGCCAGGGGCTTTCGGATCGGCGAGTTTCTGCGCCTCGGCAAGGGGGAGGAAGCCTCCCAGGGGCGAATGAAGCCTTCCCTTTTGGCCAATGCCTTCGAGTCCATCGTGGCGGCCATGTATCTCGATGGCGGCTTCGACCGGACCGCCGCCTTCGTCGGAAGGCTCTTCGCACCCCTCATCGCAGGGGGGGCCAGAGCGGCCCGCTATCAGGATTACAAAACGGCCGTCCAGGAAATCTGCCAGATCCGCTTTCACGAAATTCCCCGCTATCTGGTCCTTTCCGAAACGGGACCGGACCATGACAAGCGTTTCGAAGCGGGTCTGCTGCTCGGCGAGCGGGTCATCGCCAAAGGATCGGGACGCAACAAGAAGGAAGCGGAGCAAAAGGCCGCCCAGGCGGCCCTGGAAGCATTCAATGGAGCAGAAAAAACCGAACTGCCGCCGGGAGGGGCCCCAGAGGCCTGACCCCTCTTCCGGGCAGGCGATCGTTGCGATGATCATCCCTTTTTTCATCATGAATCGCGGCTGCCCCCATCGCTGCCTCTTCTGCAACGAAAAGCTGACCGCCGGAAACCGTCCCGACCGGATCGAAGCCCAGGCCTTTCACCAGACCGTCCAGGCCTCCCTGGCAAGTAAACGGCGGCGGCGCGGCCCGGTCCAGATCGCCTTCTATGGCGGGACCTTCACAGGCATGTCCAACGTAGAGCAATTCCGGCTGCTGGATCTGGCAGCGCCTTACCTCGCGAGCGGCGAGGTGGAAGGAATCCGCATCTCCACCCGTCCCGACGAGATCGACCGCGAGGGAATCGCCCTGCTCAAGGCCCGCGGCGTGCGGACCGTCGAATTGGGGGCGCAATCCCTCGACGATGCGGTCCTGCTGCGTTCCGGACGCGGCCATGGGGCGGCCGACACCCTGCGGGCGATCGCCCTGCTCCAGGCGGAGGGATTGGAAACAGGACTGCACCTCATGGCGGGCCTCCCCGGAGACTCCCGGGCGCAGTTCCTCCAGACCATCGAAAAGACCATCGCTCTTCGCCCGGCGACGGTGCGGCTCCACCCGACGGTGGTCCTTGCCGACACCCCCCTGGCCGCAGAATACCGGGCCGAACGGTATCGCCCGCTTTCTCTGGACGAGGCGGTCGACTGGTGCCGAGAGGCGTTGCGAAAATTGACCGGGGCGGGAATTCCCGTCATCCGTTTGGGCCTGCAAACCACCGCGGAGCTGGAGACGCCGGGGGCTGTCGTCGCCGGCCCCTTCCATCCCGCCTTTGGCTCCCTCGTCGAGGCGGCGCTGTTTTTGGAAATGGCCGGCGCGCTCCTGGCCGCCGGCGCCGGAATGAATGCCGCCGAAGTTCAGCAACCTGCCCTTTTCACCGTCGCCCCTGCCGACCTTTCCGGCTTTCAGGGCCACTGCCGGGAAAACCTGGTCAGACTGAAAAACCGCTTTCCCGCCGCCGAGATCCGCGTCGTGACCGATCCGGTCCTGCCGCGCCGCTCTCTGACCCTGACGACGGAAAGCGGGTATTGGCAGACGGACTGGTCGGGACGGATTGCCGCCCTCTCCGGGGAAGGTTTGCATGCCGAGGGTGGACGTGCTAAGAAAGAATACCTAGAGGATTAACCCATCGGCAATCAGGAGAAGACATGTTCAAATCAGGTTTTATCGGCATTATCGGCAGACCCAATGTGGGAAAATCGACGCTGCTCAACGGAATCGTCGGCGAACGGATCGCCATCACCACCCCGAAACCCCAGACCACGCGAAACAAAATCATGGGAATCCGGAACCTTGACGATGACAAGCCGGGGCAATTGATCTTTCTGGACACCCCCGGCATCCACCGGGCCACCTCCCCCCTGAACCGGGCCATGGTCGAAGCGGCCACGGGCACCTTCGGCAGCGTCGATCTGTTGATGCTGCTCGTCGAGGCAGGTCCGGCCCCCCATCCCGACGACCGTTTCATCATCGAATCCCTCGGAGAGTCGCCGCTCCCGGTGTTGCTGGCCATCAACAAGATCGATCTCGTCGAAAAAAATGTCCTGCTGCCCCTCATCGATGCCCTGCGGGTCCTCTACCCTTTCCGGGCGATCATCCCGCTGTCGGCGCTGAAGAACGACGGGATCGACCGCCTCCTCGGCGAGATCTGGACCCTTCTCCCCGAGGGACCGCTGTACTTCCCCGAGGAAATGATGACGGACCGCTCCGAACGGTTCATCGCCGCCGAGATCATCAGGGAGAAGATCACCCTGCTCACCCACAAGGAGATTCCCTACGCGACCGCCGTCGTCGTCGATGCCTTCAAGGAGGATGAAGCCAGAGGGCTGATCCGGATTGCCGCCACGATCCACGTGGCCAAGGATTCGCAGAAGGGGATTCTCATCGGAAAACAAGGGGTCATGCTCAAGACCATCGGCACCAAGGCACGGCTGGAAATGGAAAAGTTCTTCGCCACGAAGATCTTTTTGGAGCTCTTCGTCCGCGTCGCCCAAGACTGGACCCACAATCCGCGGATGCTTGAGGAATTCGGCTACAAAGACAGGACGTGAGGGTCCGGACGTTTTTGCCGATACCGGCGAGAAAAACGACCGGCGCTGTTCCGTAAAACGCCGCCGGCCGCGCAAAAATACAGAGACCCCTTCACTGCTTCTGATCCAGCACCTCACGGATCTTCCGCGACAGTTCCTGCAATTGGAAGGGTTTCTGGATGAACCCCCGGCAGCCGCGGTCGATGATCGTTCGGGCCCCGCTGTCCGCGCTGTAGCCGCTGGCCAGGATCACATCCACCGCGGGATCGATCTCCCGGAGGATGTCGAAGGTCCGCCCGCCGCCGATCCCGGGCATGATCATGTCCAGGATGACCAGATCGATCTCCTTGCCCTTTTCCATGTAGATCGCGACCGCCTCCTGACCGCTGCCTGCCGGCAGCACGCGGTAATGGAGCATCTCCAGCATCTCCACCATGACCGCCACGTTGATCTCCTCATCATCGACCACCAGAATGGTCTCGTGGCCGGTCAGGATCTCCTCTTCCTTCTCATGCTCACCGACGACCGACGGCTTTTCTTCGCTCGCCGGCAGGTGGATCTGAACGGTGGTTCCCTTCCCCGGCGTGCTGTAAAGGTGAATGCCGCCTCCGTGGTTCTTGACGATCCCGTAGGCCGAGGCCAAGCCGAGGCCGCTGCCGATGCCCTTGGGCTTCGTGGTGAAGAAAGGCTCGAAGACCCTCTCCAGCGTCTTTTGGTCCATCCCCATCCCGTCGTCGGTCACCGAAATCTTCACATAACGGCCGTTGCCGACGCCGATGGGTTTCACGTCCGATTCGGCAAAGTCGATATTCTCGGTGCGCAGATCCAGGTTCCCTCCGCCGGGCATCGCCTGGGAGGCATTGATGAACAGATTGAGCAAGACCTGATCCATCTGTCCCTGATCGACATCCACGGTCCAGAGCCCCTCGGCAAAGTTTCGGTAAACGAAGATCTCCTTGCGCGTCCGGCCGAAGAGTTCCGCGCTTTTTCCCAGCAGTTCGTTCATGTCCGTCGGTTTTACGTCGTATTTCCCTCCCCGGGCAAAACCCAGAAGTTGTCTGGTCAGATCCGCCCCGCGCTTGATGTAGCTCTCCATATTCTCGAGTTTCATCCGGTGCGGATGATCCAGATTCAGGTCGTAGAGCAGCATGGAGATATGCCCCTGCAATCCCATGAGGATATTGTTGAAGTCGTGGGCAATCCCGCCCGCCAGCGCGCCGACGGCTTCCAGCTTCTGCATGTTGTTCAACTGCTGCTGGAGTTTCTGGTTCTTTTCCTCGGCCCGTTTCCGTTCGGTGATGTCCAGGGCCACGGACAGGACCCTAGTGCAACCGCCGTCCCGATCCAGCAGCGGGGTTTTGTAGGCGGAGACCCATTGAACGGCGGGGTTGGGGAAATTGACCTTGGCCTCGGCAATGAACTTATCCTTGCGGCTCGCGATGACCTCGGCATTTTCGGCCGTTACCTGGCAAACATCCTTCCGGTTGGGATTGAAATCCGCGATCGTCTTGCCGATGAGCTGTTCCGGGGTCGTCAGGCAGGCGTTCGCCAGGAATTTATTGGCCAGTTCAAAGCGTCCTTCGGCATCGCGGACGGAAATGATGGAGGGAACGGTGTCGATCACCTGCCGCAGAAAGGCCCGTTCCTCTTCCAACGTCACCTCGGTCCGCTTTCGCTCGGTGATGTCCGTTGCCACGTGGATGATCTTCTGGAGCCGCCCCGAATCGTCGCAGACCGGCGTGCAGGAGACGATAAAAATGCCCTCCTGCGCCGCCATTTCCATCTCCACCGGTTCCCGGATCCCGGCGCCGAGCCGCTGCTGCAACAGGCATTCGTTCAGTCCTTTTTTTCCACCCGGGAAACGGTAGAGCTCAAAACAGCGCCGGCCGATGAGTTCCGGCTCACTTTTGCCGAAAAGCCGGCAGACGGCATGATTGACCTGGAGAATCCGGTGCTGGGGATCGAGGACCATCGTGGGATGACCGATCGCCTGAAAGATCGTCTTCCCGTCCCGATCCGCTCTCTGCAAAGCCTCTTCCGCCCGCCGGCGCTCAGTGATATCGCTGCCGAAAACGGCGACTTCACTCAATCGACCGGCGGCATCGAGAAGGGGATGGAGGGAGACTTCGTACTCGCGGCCCTTGATCCGTTCGAAAAAGTGCAACGTCTCACCGCCCGCGGTGGCGGTAATGCGCCGCAAACGGTCCTGCCACTCCTGAAGAACGGCCGGGGCCATCAATTCACTGATGTTGGCGCCGATCAATTGTTCGATCGGCTTTTCGAGATGCAGGGAAACCGTATGGTTGGCTACCAGGATGACGCCGTTCTTGTCCAGAAGCAGGGCCAAGTGGGCCACCGCAGCCAGGGGCGGATGAGTCGCGGAGAGATTGCAGGCGGCACATTTTTTCATTCGGTCCCGATCTCCTAGATGATTTCAGGGAAAGCCGGTTGCTCCGAAAAAAATCCGGGGCGCCCAGATTTATCCTGGACGCCCCGGCAAAACTGCTTTTAGAAATCTTTAAAATTTCCCTTTTCGTCATCTCCGAAAGGGATGAGCGCTTCCGGGCGGACGTTCTTGGGTTTCCGGGCTGACTTTCCGGACCCCGCAGGAGCGCTATGGGGTAAGGCCTTTTTCCGCTCGGCAGGCAAGTCCAGTGCCGGGGACGCGCCGCCGGCGGACACCATGGGGCTCTCGGCGCCGCCGATCACCGCCGCCAGTTCCTCCACATAGCCACGCATCTGCTGGGCCTGGGCGTTCATCTCCTCGGCGGCGCTCGCCGATTCCTCCGCATTGGCCGCCGTCGCCTGGGTGACCCGATCCATCTCGGAAACCGCCGTGTTCACCTGCGCGATCCCGTGCGCCTGCTCCTGAGACGCCGTAGCGATCTCGTCTACCAGCTGACTGATCTTGCCGGAGATATCGGCATTGGCCTTGAAGGCCACCTGCGTCGCCTCGGTGATCTCGTTGCCGTTTTTCACCGCCTTGATCGTCTTTTCGATGAGTTCGCTGGTGTTTTTCGCCGCCTCCGCCGACCGGAGCGCCAGGTTCCGGACCTCGTCGGCCACCACCGCGAATCCGGCGCCGGCTTCACCGGCCCGTGCCGCCTCGACCGCCGCATTGAGGGCCAAGAGGTTCGTCTGGAAGGCGATCTCATCGATCGTCTTGATGATCTTTCCGGTCTCCTCACTCGAACGGGTGATCTGACCGATCGCTTCCATCAACTGCGCCATCTGATCGTTCGCCTTTTCCACGACCACCTTCGCCTCGGTCATCATCGCCTTGGCCTGGCCGGCGTTGTCCGCGTTCTGCTTGGTCATCGACGACATTTCTTCCAGGGAGGACGACGTCTCCTCCAGGGAGGACGCCTGCTCAGAGGCCCCTTCGGCCAGTTGCTGGCTCGACGACGACACCTGCGAGGAGGCCGAGGCCACCTGGTCGGCGCCGTCGGTCAATCCGGCCACGATCCGCCGGATCGGCTTGACCAGCCGCATGGTGAAGATGACTCCCGCCACGGTGGCCAGAGCGCCCATGACCAAGAGCAGGATGACGAAGAGGATCTTCATCGTATTGACCGATTCCAGAATTTCAGCCTTGCTGCTCGCCGTCACGATGGTCCACCCCATGGCGGCATACTCCTGATAGGCGGCAAAACGGGTGACGCCATCCAAGCTGTATTCGACGGTTCCCTTTTTCTTCTGGAGCATCTCCTTGCCGAAATCCTGCTTGCTCAGGTTGAGTTTGAAATTCTTCGTCTTATCGGGATAGGCCAGAACCGTTCCATCCTTGCCCATAATATAACCGATTCCCGATTTGCCGATCTTCACATCTGTCACCCGCTTGGTCGCCAGGTCCGCATCGAGGTCCACCACCGCCACGGCGTAGGGTTTACCCTCGGCATTGAGAAAGGCCTTGGTCATGATGATGATCGGCAGATTGGTATCGGGAGAAAGATGCACATCGCTGAACACGATATCCTTGGACGTCAGGACCTTCTGAAACCAGGAAGACGAACCGACCGGTTTTGACTTCCCGGCCAGCTCTTTGTTCGCGTTGAATTTTTCGGCGCCCGTCGGGTCCACGAACCGGAACTGCTTGTAGACCGGGTTGGCGCCCATGAATTCCCGGAAGAACAACCGGGTGTTTTCACTGTTCCCCTCGTCGATCTCCAGGCCGAATTCCAGCATCGAGATCACCGCCTTGCAGGGCACATCGAAGCTGTTCATCTGAATCTTGAAGACCTTGAAATCCTGATCCAACTGCTCGCTGACCGTTGATGCCAGCGTTTTCATCTCCGAACTGGCGTTATTGAGCAGAACGCCCGACGTCTGGTAGTAGAAAATCGACCCCATGACGGCCATCGGGATCAACCCCATCAGGATGAAAGAGATGACCAGGTTCCGCTGCACGCCGCCTTGCTTGAAATAGCTCGTTAGACTCATTTTACGACTCCTTTCCCGATCCGCGCAAAGGAAGCGCGGTTAGTTCATCATTGCCCAGGACGCTGTCGATATCCAGGAGGATCTTAATGCCCGAGCCCGCCTTGGCCATCCCCATGATGCAGCGGGTGTCCAGATTGACACCGAAATCGGGCGTATCTTCGATTTCGCCTTCCTTAATATTGAGCACCTCGGAGACCGAATCGACCACGCTGCCGATGAGCACCTGACCGGATTCCCGGGCCACTTCCACCACGACGACGCAGGTTCGCTCCGTGCACTCCTCTGCCTCCAGACCGAATTTCGCCCGGAGATCGACCACCGGAATCACCTTTCCCCGCAGATTGATCACTCCTTTTACATAAGACGGTGTCTGGGGAACGCGGGTAATCTCCATCAACCCGATGATCTCTTTCACCTTTAAAATGCCGATCCCGTACTCTTCGCCGGCCAGGGAAAAAGTCAAATATTTGCCTTCCCTTCCTTTCGAAGCTCTCCCTTCGAAACTTGCCGCCTCCATCGCCTCAGCCATTGCAATCCTCCTTCCCGCTATTTTTCGAAGAATCGTCCGCCCTGCCTACTGCGTTGCGCGGCATTTCGGCGATCCATTTTTCGATTTCGTTCATATCGAAGCGCCAGGATTTCCCCAACTTGAATCCCGGCAACTTCCCCTCCGCTGCCAAACTACAGACAGTCGCCTCTTTCAATTTCAAGAAGGCGGCTACCTCCTTCACCGTCATGATTCGCACCATCGCATCACCCCATTTGTGCATCTTACTCGCCCATCGGAGAAAACCGATGAAACTGGCGAATACCGGTTTATCAAGCCGCTTTGGTTCTCATATCGGATGCCACTGGGGAAAACTTTAGCGTTCCGGCAAAAATAATGACAAGGGTCAGGGGAAGCGTCAAGTTCTCGTCATTTCCCTGGATATGCCCTGCCTGCCGTTCATTCCGTCCCAACCGCTGCCGAATCCTGACCGGCCGGGGTTTCCGCTCCCGAACAGGGAGCCGCAGCGCCTTTTTTTATCCCACGGCCAGGGGATCCCGAAAGGCGATACGGAGACTTTTTGCATATTCTGTGCCGATAATACTGAGCCGCTGAGCAGGAGTTTTCCGCCTCCTGTTCCGCCAGGGCTGCGCGGCCTCGGCAGCCTGCCCGGAGAGGGAGAGCAAGAGATCATCCATGGGGGAAAAGAGGGATGGACTTTCGTCGGCCGATCGGATAAAAAGGGCCATTGTCAAGGAAGGATCTGCATCAATCATGAAACCCATCATCGCCATCATTGGACGGCCGAACGTCGGAAAATCGACGCTCTTCAACCGGCTGGCCGGCGGGGGAGGCAAGGCCATCGTCATCGACGAACCGGGCGCGACGCGCGACCGCAACTACGCCGAGTGTCGCTGGCAAGACCGCTCCTTCACGCTGATCGACACGGGCGGTTTCGAACCGGCCTCGGAGGTGGAGATCCTCATCCAGATGCGCGAGCAGACGAAGCTGGCCATCGAGGAGGCGGACATCATCCTCTTTCTCTTGGACAGTCGGGACGGTCTGACGCCGGCCGATCAGGAGATCGCGGCGCTGCTCCGGCGGGAGCAAAAGACGGTCTTTTATGTGGTCAACAAAGTGGACGGCCCGCGCCACGAAGCCCTGGTGGCCGATTTTTATCGTCTCGGGATCGAGACGCTCTATCCCCTTTCGGCCCAACACGGCCCCGGCCTCGACGACCTGATGGCGGATTTGTCCCCCCTGCTGCCGGAAAGCGAAACGACCTCCGACGCCGAAGGAGACCGGATCCGCATTGCCGTCATCGGCAAGCCGAACGTGGGAAAATCCTCGCTCATCAACCGGATCCTCGGCTACGAAAGGACCATCGCCAACCCTACGCCGGGGACGACCCGCGATGCCATCGACACCCCCATTACCCGCAACGGGAAGCACTATCTGCTCATCGACACGGCCGGAATCCGCCGGAAGAGCCGGATCAGTCTCACACTGGAGAAATACAGCATCGTCCAGGCCATCAAGGCGATCGACCGGGCCGATGTGGCGCTCATTCTGGTGGATGCCCAGGAAGGGATCTCCGATCAGGACCTCAAGATCGCGGGCCTCGCCATCGAGAACGGAACCGCCTGCATCCTCATCGTCAACAAGTGGGACCTCGTCGAAAAAGACAACAGCACCATCGGCGAATTTGTGGAAGATATCCACTTCAAGGCGAAATTTCTCGATTTTGCGCCCATTCTTTTCGTCTCGGCCCTTTCGGGGCAGCGGGTCGTGAAGATCTTCGATCTCGTCGATCGCGTCTACGCCCAGTACAACCGGCGTGTCGAGACGGGGGAGCTGAACCGGAAGATCCGTGAGATCATTGAAAAAAATCCACCCCCCGGCCGCAGCAGCAAGCCCCACGTCTTCAACTACATCACCCAGGTGGGGGTCAAGCCTCCCGCCTTTGCCCTCTTCGTGGGAAATCCCGGCGGCATCCATTTTTCCTACGAACGCTACCTGATCAATCGAATCCGGGAGACTTTCGGCTTTGCGGAAGTGCCGATCCGGCTGTTTTTCAGGAGCAAAAAGGCGGAAACAGCGACCAAAGGCAAACCGGTCCGACGGAAGTTATCCTCCTAAACGATCCGAACCACCGCGTCTGGGCCAGCAAAGCGATCGCGATCTAGCGGATATCTCGCGAGAGATAGCCCAGGACGTCGGCCATGAGAGCGTTGATCGTCCGATATTTCGCAGGAGCAGCGGCCAGAATTTCCGCAGCGGACTGCACCGTGGCGGAGGGGAAAGCCAATTCGTCGGCGCAGTGGGCGACGATCTCCTGCGCCGACGCCGGCGTCGTTTCCAGATGAAACTGTAGGCCGATGACCGAAGGTCCGAATTGGAACGCCTGATTTCGGCAGCCGGCGCTGCTCGCCAGCCGGATCGCCCCGGGGGGCAGTGCGAAGGTCTCCCCGTGCCAGTGAAAGACCTCCACCCCATCGGGAAAACGAAAAACCGAGCCCTCCGGGGGCGGCGGCACGGCCTGGATGGGAAACCAGCCGATCTCCGGGACGGGATTGCGAAAGACGCTCGCCCCCAGAGCGCTGGCGATCAGTTGGGCCCCCAGACAGACGCCCAGGACCGCCTTCCCGGCCCGGACGGTCTCGCGGATGAACCGCTTTTCGTCGCTGAGCCAGGGAAACTCGCCTTCGTCATTGATGCTCATCGGACCGCCCATCGCAATGAGCAGATCGACGGCCTGAACCTCGGGAAGAGGCGCTCCCTCGAATAGCCGCGTCTCCGTCACCGCGTAGCCCGCCTCTTTGAGCCACGGCTCGATGCTGCCGAGACCTTCGAAGGGAACATGCTGCAATAGGTGGGCGTGCATTTCTTCTTCCTTTCCAGACCCCCCGCCAGCAAGAGGTCATGCCGGCCGCTCACGCGACTGCGGTTGCCGACAGGGTCTTTATCATCTTGAAATCGTCCATCACAAATCCGTGACCGATATCCTGAACCAGGGCGCCGGCATTTTGGAAGCCGACCTGCTCGTAGAAGGCGATCGAAGAGACGTTGTTCCGGTTGACGGTAAGCCATAATTCCCGGCCGCCGCGAGCGAGGGAACACTCCTCCGCGAAAGCCACGATGCGCCTGCCCAGGCCTTCGCCCTGTCTTTCCGGATGCACGTAGATCTTGCTGAGCAATGTACTTTGCGCTTCGGCATTGTGGACCAGCGCGAAGTATCCGACCGATCGCCCTTCGGTCTTCAAAAGGTAATAGTCATAGCCGGAGGCGATCTGCCGCGCAATGGCCGGAACGCTCTGGAAGTTAACGAGCATATACTCCGTCTGCTTTCGGCCGATGATCGGAATGTAGTGATGCTCCCAGGTCTGACGCGCCAGAGCCGCCACCCTGTCGATTTCGGCCGTTCCGGCCACCTGAATGAATTCAACCATGCCGACCCCATCCTTCTTTGCCAAGCGGTTTTTCATCCCCTGGGTTCACCTTTCCATGGTTACGCCATCCCGGCCCGGCCTTCCCATCATGGACAAACCATTGTCGATTGTCAATATCTGTCGCGCATCAGGTGCGGCATCCGACCGGAGACCGTCAATTGTCCATATCTACCGGCGTCGGTTTCTGATATAGAATGCGCCATCACTGTTTTCCGGAGGTTCTCCATGGCCGATCTGTCCCTTTCCTTTGCCGGCATTCCCTTCAAAAATCCCTTTATTCTCGCCTCCGCGCCGCCGACCCTGGATGCCGTCCATATCATCAAGGCGGCCCGAATGGGGTGGGGCGGCGCCGTCACCAAAACCATTTCGACAGCAATGCTCAAAGATGTCCGGCCAAGACTGGCGGCGCTGCGGGAGGGAAGGAAAGTCATCGGCATGACCAACATCGAACTGGTCTCCACAATCGAGGCCGAGCGCTGGTGCACCGTTGAAATCCCGGCCGTCAAGAAGCAGAGTCCCAAGGACTTTGTGTTGATCGCTTCTATCATGGCTTCCGCCGACCCCGGGGAATGGGCGGCGCTCGCCTGCCGCGTCGAGTCCGCGGGGGCGGATATGATCGAATTCCCCATGGCATGCCGGAACGAGCCATGGGCATGTTCATCGGTCAGAATGCCGCCTTGGTCCAAACGATTACGCAGGGTGTCAAAGCCGCTACCGGCCTGCCGCTCATCGTCAAACTGACGCCCAATGTGACCGACATCGGCACCATCGCCGCCGCGGCGGCGGCAGGGGGCGCCGACGCCATTGCGGCGATCAATACCGTGGCCTCCATCCCGGCCGTCGATATCGATGCCGAGGTGCCGCTCCCCAATGTCCATGGCAAATCCACGCCCGGCGGCCTGTCCGGGGCGGCGATCCGACCCATTGCCCTGCGGTGCCTGGCCGATATCGGGAAAGCGACGCAGCTGCCCTTGTCGGGGATCGGCGGAATCGCCGATTGGCATTCGGCCGTCGAGTTTCTGCTCCTGGGGGCCACGACGGTGCAGCTGGGTACCGCCGTCATGTTCCAGGGGTTCAAACTGATCGATCCGCTGTGCAAGGGGCTCAGCAATTACATGACGCAAAAAGGCTATGACCGGATAGAAGACTTCTGCGGTCATGCCTTCGCGCACCTGGAAGCCCACAGCGATCTTCGGACCGGGGAAACCCTTTGCGTCCGAATCGCGGCTTCGGTCTGCACCGGCTGCGGCCGTTGCGTCACAGCCTGCGAAAGCGGCGGGTTCGCTGCGCTCCGCCTGGTGAAAAAAAAAGCGGTCGCGGACCCGCAGCGCTGCGACGGCTGCGGGCTTTGCGCCCTGGCCTGCCCGGAAAAGGCAATCCGCTATGCTTAGCGGCCGGGCGCTGTCCTGTCAGGTCAGGTTCAGGGCGCGCCGACGCCGGTCTTCGCATCGGGCTATCTCGTTCACGAGCAGGTCCGATCCGGACGCAAACAGTACGCAACTTTTCGGATTTTGTTTCTTATTCACCATTTGCTTCCATTGGATGCGAAGTCCTGCTATATACGGCGCCGAATCAGCGACTTCTTTGCATAAGGATTTAAGGAACCTTGATTTACCTCCGCGACATCAGCCTTTCCTTTGCCGACCGAAAGATCTTCGACAAGATCACCTGGACGATCAACGATCGCGGCCGGGTGGGGCTTGTGGGAGACAACGGGACCGGCAAGACGACCCTTCTGCGGGCGATCATGGGGATCGTCGATCTCGATGGGGGCGTCATCGACATTCCGGACCGCAAGCGGGTGTCCGTCGCCTACCTCCCGCAGGATCTGGTCGACCTCGATCCCGTGCCGCTCATGGAGTATCTCCGCAAAAAGAGCGGCATCGCCGAACTGGAAGAGGCGCTCAAGGCAGGTGAAGAGGCCCTCTCCGCCTCGGCCGCCGACGATCCGGACCACGAACGGCTCCTGAAGGAATACGAAAATACCGTCACCCGGTTCAACGCCAAGGACGGCTATGCCTTCGCCTCGCAAGCCAAGCAGATGCTCGCCGGCTTCGGATTCCGGGAGAAAGATTTCACGAAGAACTGCTCCGATTTCTCCGGCGGCTGGAAGATGCGGATCATGCTGGCCTGCATCCTTCTGGCCCGACCGGACATCATGCTCCTCGACGAGCCGACGAACCATCTGGACACCGAATCCCTGGAGTGGCTGGAAAGCTGGCTCAAGGACTATCCCGGGACGATCGTCACCATCGCCCACGACCGGGTCTTTCTGGACAAGGTCGTCACGGTGATCGCCGAGCTCGCCAACCGGCAAATCACCCTCTACAAAGGGAACTACTCCTACTACCTGAAGGAAAAGGAACGACGCCGCGAGGCGCTCAAAAAGGAGATGGAGCTCCAGCGGGCGGAGATCAAACGGATCAAGGAATTCATCGAACGGTTCCGTTCCAAGGCCACCAAGGCGAGCCAGGTCCAGAGTCGTATCAAGCAGTTGGAGAAGTTCGAGATCCTCCAGGAGGAGGGAACCGGCAAGACCGTAACGATCCGCTTTCCCGAAAGCCCCCGAAGCGGCAAGGAGGTCCTGACGGTCCGGAAGCTCGCCAAGTCCTACGGCGACCAGTCCGTTTTCCACGACGTCCACTTCACCCTCTACCGGGGGGAGAAGGCGGCGGTCGTCGGGGTGAACGGGGCCGGAAAATCGACCCTCTCGCGCATCCTCAGCGGCGAGGAGCCACCGACGTCCGGCGAGGTCGCCATGGGGCTCAACGTGAAGATGGCCTTTTTCTCCCAGGAAAGCGCCCAGAACCTCAACTACCAAAGGACCATCTGGGACGAGGTCTCCCTGGCGGGGACAAGGAGCAACGACCAGGAGCGGCGGAACCTCCTGGGGGCCTTCCTCTTTTCCGGCGACGACGTCTACAAGGAGATCTCGGTCCTCTCGGGCGGGGAAAAATCGCGCCTCGCCCTGCTCAAGATCCTGCTCACCGACACGAACCTGCTGATCCTCGACGAGCCGACGAACCACCTGGACATCAAGACCCGGGAGATCTTCCAGAACGCCCTTTTGAACTATCAGGGAACGATCCTGATCGTCTCCCACGACCGCTACTTCCTCGACAGCATGGTGGACCACGTCTTCGAACTTCGGGAAGGCATCTGTCACGAATACCGGGGAAACTACTCCTACTTCATCGAAAAAAGGCGCGAGGAGCTGAATGCCGTCGCTGCCGGCCCCAGCGGCGTCGCTGCGGGACAGACGGGAGCGGGATCGCCCGCCGCCGCAGTGGGGAAAACCGCCGCGACTGCCGCGTCCCCGGAACCGTCACCGGCCGAGACCGCACCGGGGAAGCCCGGTCCGAAGGCGGGCGAGGAACGGAGCCGCAAGACCAAGGAAGAAAAAAGGCAGGAGGCCGAGGAGCGCAACCGGATCTCCCGGGCGACGGCCTCTCTGAAACAGAAGCTGAAAGACGCCGAGGAACGGATCGCCGCCCTGGAGGCGAAGCAGCGGGAGGGCGAGGCCGCCCTCTGCGAACCGGACATCTACAAGGATCCCGAGCGGATCAAGACGCTCAACGTGGCGCTCAAGGCCGCCGCCGGGGAGTTGGAAGATCTCTACTACAAATGGAACGACCTGACCCTGAAGATCGAGGCCTTGGAGGAATCCCTCCGCGGTTAGGCGACGGCCGTGGTTCCTCTTCCGGCCGCCGGGCAGAGTCGAACCCTTGCCCGGCCGGAACGGCGGCGAGGAGCCAGGCAAGAGTTTCGACGAAGGGCCGGCCGCAGCCCCGTCATCCAGCTCATTTCATCGAGTGGAGACCGATGCGATTCCCTTCCGTGTCTTCGAAGTGACCGATAAAGCCATATTGACCGATCCCCATCTTGGAGGTCATCACCTTGCCTCCCGCCTTGACGGCCTTTGCGAGGGTCCCCTCGATGTCCTCCACACTGAAGTAGACGGCGATCCCCGTCCGGGAGGGGATATAGCCGTCGGCCTTCATGAGCGAGCCGGTAGCGCCGTAGACGTTGTTTTCCATCGGGAAGAACGCCATCTTGAAGGGCCCCAGGTTTTCGAGTGTGAGCGACAGTCCGAAGACACCTTCGTAGAATGACTTCGCCCGGGACAGATCGACAACGGGAATTTCAAACCAATTGACGGGATTCATGGGAACCTCCTTCCGAGATAGATGGATATGAACCTGTCCGACAGAGTACTATGCCTGTCGATGGTGGGCAATGGTGATTGGCTGGAGGGATTCCGATAGGAAAATGCTGACGGGAAGCCCCGGCCGGCCGACCAGCGATTTTGTCCCGATCGCAATGGAAAGCGTCCTGCCGGAGGCACATAAAAAATGCGGGCCGGTTCACCGCCGGCCCGCATTTTTTCAACGCTGCTCCCGCCTGACCCGCTACGCGCCGTCCAGCCCCGTGCGATCCGCCTTTTGGTACCAGGCGCCCGGATCGATGAAGAACTCCTCGGTATCCTTGAGGGAGACGTAATGCTCGTGTTCGATATTGGCCATGAGTTCGAAGAAGGCCTTCTCCTGCGGGTCCGTCGACTGGTCCCGGAGCCGGGCATAGAAGAGCGCCCCCTGGGCTTCGAAGTCGATCGCCTTGCGGACGGCGGCCAGATCGTCGGCATCGCCGGCGGCGGTCGCCTGGCCGTTTTCCCGGGTGGCCTGGCAAAAAACGGCGTTGGCGGTTGTCTCCATCACCTTCAAGGGCACGGTCTCAGGCCACTTCTGGTCCTGCTTCCATTTTTCGGCCAACTGGGCAAGGCGCTCGTAATGTTCCAACTCCTCGGAGGCAATCCGGGCGAACATCGCCTTGCCGACCGGGTTGTTCGTCCGTTCGGCATTTTGCGAATAAAAGCGGTGTTCGGTCATTTCGTTCTTCAATGCCACTTCCAGGGCACTCAACCGCTCTTCCATGAAATTCTCCTTTCAACCGGCAGCTTTCCGCTCGATGGGAACATGCCGACCGGGACAGGGGTTTAAGCTACTCCACCTTCTTGAACACCTTTCCCTTGGCGCCGCAAACCGGACAAACCTCCGGAGCCTCAGCTTCCGCGGTGTAGCCGCAAACGGGACAAACCCAGTAAGCATAAGCCTCCTTGGCGGTCGCCAGATCCACGAGCATCTGTTCATAGAGCCGGGCATGGACCTTTTCCACCTCGTTGGCGTAATTGAACGAGCGCTCCGCCTCCTTGTTTCCCTCGGCCTTGGCCGCTTGGATCATCGCGGGATACATGGACTTGAACTCATGGGTTTCGCCCTCCACGGCCTCCTGGATGTTTTCGCGGGTGGAAGCGATCCCCTTGAGGACGCGCAGATGGTTGTGGGCATGAATCGTTTCCGCCTCCGCCGCCGCCCGAAAAAGGCGGGCCGCCTGGGGATAGCCCTCCTGGTCCGCCTTCGCGGCAAAGGCCAGGTATTTACGATTGGCCTGCGATTCACCCGCGAAGGCCTCTTTCAATGCATCTTCCGATTTGGACATATGATCTCCTTTCTTGACTGACCATCCTTGTGTGCGGTCTTGATCTCGACCGTCAACGAAACGCCGCCATCCCTAGCCCGTTTAGGGAAGCGATTCTAACATAGGTACGGAAATGGCGAGCGTCAAGTGTAAGTCCCCGGAAAATTCGGTTTGCGTTTTTCCTTCTGGGCGCGGATCCCCTCCCGGGCGTCGGCGCTGCCGAAGACGGGGACACCGATCTCCAACTCCCGTCGGAAGGCCTCGGTGTAGCCCATCTCCCGGCTTTCCCGGTAACAGCGGATCATCCCCTGGATCGCCAGCGGTCCGTTGCCGGCGATGCGCTCCGCCATGGCCAGCGCCGTCGGCATGAGGTCGGCGGCCGGAACGACCCGGTTCAAAAAACCCCACTCGTAGAGGATTTGGGCCGGGTAATTATCCGCCGTCAGGAGGACCTCCATCGCCCGGCAAGGGGTGAGAATCCGGGGCAGATAGACGTTCGCTCCCCCTGTCGGCATGATTCCCAGGCTCGCTTCCCGCATCTGAAAGAGGGCATCTTCCGAGGCCAGTCGGAGATCGGCCCCCATGATCATCTCGAATCCCGCGGTCAGACAGTAACCGTTCACGGCGGCGATTACCGGCTTTTTGACGATGCTCGGCTTCAGCATCGCCTCGGCCACCTGGGGACCGAAACCGGCCAGCCATCGTTCCGCCTCGGTTTCCGGCTTTCGCATCCTGGTGAGGATCGGGATCGCCGTCCGCAAGTCCATCCCCGAGCAGAAGATGTCCGGCAGGCAGGAATGCAGGATGACGACCCGGATTCGCTCATCCCCGTTGATGTCCTGCCAGGCCTGATGGAGATCCAGCAGAATCTGGGGGTCCAGCGCATTTTTTTCCTTCGGCCGGTTCAAACCGACCTTCGCAATATGTCCCTCTTTCTCGTAATTCAACCCCATAGACGCCTCCCTCTGAAAGATTCGGTTCTCCCTACGCGGTTTCACTTTATCCGGATGCAGAAATGGCGATACTGACGAACCGGGATCCCAAAAAAGAATCCGGCAGATGCGAGAATCGGCGCGGCCCAAGTCTTTAACGCCAATGCTCTTTTGTAACAAACTTCCCGTTCAACCTCAAGACGAAACTGCCGGCCGCAGAAAACCCCCCAAAACCGGTCGATAGAGCCCTATAAGCCGTTATTTATTGAAATAATTTACAGCAACATTGGCTTGACAAAAAAAATAATTGAAGTGTATATACCCCGCACGATACCAAAGTGCCGTCCGTTTCCTGGTTCGCGGGCCTCTCCTGGCCTTTTGCGGAATGTCCTTTGACCGGAGGGCCGTTTCCCAGACATCGCCGTTGAAGCCGGACCTAATGATGATCGTAGACGTAAAAGATCACCGTTTTGCCGTGGATAATGAGAGCGCGCAGGGATTCAAAGGGGAGGCAGCGTCACTGCCCCTGCGCCTTTTTCGTCATCGCGATTTACTGTCCGCCATCAACGCCGCCCCGGTCATCAAACAGCGGGAACTGATCAACACCCTCCATTACATTCATTTTACCAACGGCTCCATCCTGGTTCACATCACCGACCCGAAATATGCGGAAGACTTTCTCATACGCTGCCGCATCGAATCCTGCCAGGCAAAAGAAGTCCGCTGCCTGTGGCCGGAGGGGGTTTCCGCCGTTTCCGACAAAGGCCGTTTGCTCCACCTGATTATGGAAGACGGCCTTTCGCTGCTTCTGTTTCCGATTCTTCTTACGGGACTGGATGAAAAAGGGTTTTCCATGGCCCTGCCGGAAGCAGGCCGCCTCCTGGGAAAGCGCAGGATTCGCCGGCATGCTTGTCATGACGTCACCGCCCATCTCATGCAAAACGGTCTGTCCGCGGTCGGCGAGTTGCTCAACTTCACCCCCCAGGCCTTTCAGGTCCATATCACCCCTTCTCATTCGATCTCCTTCAGTTGGGTGAATATCGACGAGCCGTTTACGATCTGTTTTCGCAAAGGGGAGCGGGTGATCTTCTCGGGATCTTGCCGCTGCCTTCGCCAAAGGGCAAACGCGCAGGGCTGGGATCTCGTGCTGGAACCGCAGAGGCAGGAAATACGCCGTTTCCAGAAAAGGAAGATACGCAATCCCCGGCTCGGCGTCACCCCTAGACCCTCCGCCCATTTCAACCACCCGCTCTTTGACAAAGCGATTCATCGGGACATCCGCAATTTGACCTTTTCCGGATTTTCCGTGGAGGAAGAAGGCACGGAGAGCGTCCTGCTGCCCGGGATGATCATTCATGGGCTGGAGATCCGCTATGCAGGAGGGATGAAGATGACCTGCCACGCGCAAGTCATCTATCGGCGGCCGATCAGCGAGGGCAGGGTCAGCTGTGGACTTGCGATTCTCGATATGGATTTTCGCAATTACAGCCGCCTCGGCCATATTGTGGTCCACACGACGGATTCCCGGGCCTGCATCTCCAACGAGGTGGAAATGGACGCCCTCTGGGAGTTTTTTTTCAGTACCGGATTTATCTATCCTAAGAAATATGCCCTTCTCCAGTCCTCCAAGGAAGCATTCAAAAAAACCTATTGCCGGCTTTACCGTGGGGATCCCGACATCGCAACCCATTTCACCTATGAAGAAAACGGCAAGATCTACGGTCATATGTCCATCTTCCGAGCCTATCAGCGGACCTGGATGGTGCACCATCTTGCGGCAAGGCCCCTCCAGGGAAAGCGCACGGGATTGTCGGTCATCAAGAATACCATCCGCTTCTTTGACGGTTTGCACCGCTTCCCCTCTATCGGCATCAACCATCTCATTTTCTATTATCGCCCGGAAAACGGTTTCCCCAATCTCTTTTGCGGAGGATTTGCCAAGGATATCAATAATCCCCAAATCTGCTCCCTGGATCTCTTCGCCTATCAGAACTACGAGCGGAGCGATCCCTCCCTTCCGCTGCCGAAAGAATGGCAACTCACGAACCTTACGCCCGGCCATTATGCGGCATTGGAGCGCTTCTATCGGACCCACTCGGGCGGACTGCTGCTGGACGTCCTTCGCCTCGACCAGACGACGGAAGGGGAAGAACCTCTTTCCATGGCCTATCAAAGGCAGGGATTCCTCAGGCAGTGTTCCGCCTACGCCTTGACCTACCAGGAAGAATTGAAGGCCGTTTTGATCGTCAACCGTTCCGACTTCGGATTCAATCTTTCGGAACTCCTCAACGGCATCAAGATCATTGTGACCGATTCCGCCACCCTTCCCTGGAAGATCCTGACCTCCGCATTGTCCCAGCTGATGAGCGCCTACCCTACGGAAACGGTTCCGCTGTTAATCTACCCGGCGGAATATCCGGCGGAGCAAAAGATCTCCATCGACAAACGGTATTATTTATGGGCGCTGGATGTTCAGCATGGTCCGGAGCTGATGAAATACAGTGAAAACAAGAGCCGATTGCTCTCCCGCTTCCTCTTTAAATATCTCTGGAAAAGGTTATTGTCTAAATGAATGGACCACCGATCTACAATGCCCGGATTCTGAAAAATTATATCGAGTATCTCAAAATCAATTATCCCGCTCTCGATATCGCGGCGATCCTGGATCATGCCAGAATAACGACCTATCAGCTCAACGACGAGGGGCACTGGTTTACCCAAGAACAACTCAACCGTTTTCACGAAATCATCACCCCTTTGACGAACAATCCCGATATCTCCCGGGAAGTGGGCCGTTATTCCACCTCTTCGAAAGCATCGGGCGCCCTGAAAAGCTACCTGCATGGATTCGTCACGCCGGCAGCCGCCTATGCCCTCGTGGAAAAGCTGGCCGCCAACCTGACACGGGCGGTCACCTTCAAAACCAGAAGCCTGGGTTCCCAGAGCATGGAAGTGACGGTCACCCAAAATCCGGGGATCTGCGAGACGAAAGCCCAGTGCGACAACCGCTTGGGCACCATGGAGGCCCTGGCCAAGTTTTACACCGACAAATATGCGAAGATCGATCACCCCTCTTGCATTCATCGGGGAGACGAGCGCTGCGTTTATCTGATCAGCTGGGAAGAACCCCCTTCGCTCATTTGGAAGCGGATCCGCAATTATGCCACCGTTCTCGGCGTGCTGACCTGTGCCTTCCTGCCCTTCTTTCTGTCGCCCCTGGGCACCCTGGCCGGGGTCCTCTTCGGTCTGGCGCTGATATTGGCCATTTCCTATCACGCCGAACATGTGGACCGCCGGAAACTTTCCCAGACGATCGAAAGCCAGGGGGATGCCGCCGGCAGGCTTCTCGACCAAATCAATGTCAGCTACAACAATGCCCTGCTCGTCCAGGAGATCGGGCAGGCCACCTCCATGATCCTGGACATCAACAAATTGCTCGTCTTTATCATCGAAGCCTTGGAGAAACGGCTCGATTTCGACCGCGGCATGATCATGCTCGCCAACCACGAAAGAACGCACCTCATTTACACGATCGGCTACGGATACAACCCCGAACAGAGGAATTATCTGGAAAACATCGAATTCAACCTCAACAACCCTCAATCCCGCGGGGCCTTTGTCGTCTCCTTCCGGAAACAGCTCCCGCTTTTGGTCAACAACGTGAGCGAGATCGTCAAGGAAATTTCGCCCAAAAGCGTCGAATTCGCCAAAAGGATGGGAACCCATTCCTTCATCTGCGTCCCCATCGTCTTCAAGGGAGAATCACTGGGCATTCTCGTCGTGGACAACATCCGTTCGAAAAGGCTCTTCGGGCAGAGCGACATGAGCCTGATGATGGGCATCGCCCCGCAGATCGCCATCAGCATCCACAACGCCATGTCCTATCGCAAAATCACGGAGAGCGAAGAACGGTTCCGGTCCCTGAGCGAATGCGCCCCCGACATCATCTACACCATCGATTCCTATGGGGCCTTCACCTACGTCAACCCTGCCTGGCAAAGGATCTTGGGCCACAGCACGGATGAGGTCATCGGGAAGGAGTTGATCCATTTCGTTCGAGGCGGCCAGATCCCCGTCTACGACCGGCTGTTCAACAAAGTGCTCAGCGAACAGCAGACCATTCAGGACTTCATCGGCACGCTGGTGCACAAGGACGGATCCGATCGCTACTTCAGCATCAGCGGCTCGCCGAATATGGATTCCGAAGGCCGCATGATCGGCATTGTGGGAACGCTCAAGGATGTCACGGATCTGATGCTCTCGGAAGTCAAACTCAAAAAGAGCTTCGAAAAGATCCAAACCGCTCTGGACAGCACGATCCAGGCGATCTCCAAGATCGTGGAATCCCGCGATCCTTACACCGCCGGCCACCAGGAACGGGTCGCCAGTCTGGCCGTGGCGATCGCCGAAAAGATGAACCTTTCCGAAGACCTGATCGCCTCGATCCGGATGGCCGCCACGCTGCACGATGTGGGAAAGATCAACGTGCCGGCGGAAATTCTCAGTCGGCCCAGGCTGCTCAACAACGTCGAGATGGGGATGATCCGCATGCATCCGGAAATCGGCTATGGGATACTGGCTTCCATCGAATTTCCCTACCCCGTCGCCCAGATCGTGTTGCAGCACCATGAAAAAATGGACGGTTCCGGATACCCCACGGGGTTGGCAGGCGAAGACATCCTCCTGGAAGCACGCATCCTGGCAGTGGCCGATGTGGTCGAAGCCATGGCGACCCATCGACCTTACCGCCCCTCGCTGGGACTAGAAAAAACCCTGGAAGAGATCTCCTTCCACAAGGGAACGCTCTATGACGAAGCGGTCGTGGACACCTGCTTGAAACTCTTTGATGAAAAAACGTTCACTTTCTGATAAGGTCCCGGGCAAGATGAGCGAAGCAAACCACAACAGATGTTTTTTGCGCGACGGGAGCCGCTTTTCAGCGCTACGTCGTCTCAGGCGGTCCTTATCTCAATCCGCCGCTTGCTCCAACAACGACTCAGAGGATGGTTGCCAATGAGGATCAGTGACATTGACCTGTTTATCTATGACGCCCCTTTTACGTTCGGGTACCATTCCTCCCATTTGTTGCGGTTGCAGGCCGATTCCATCATCGTCGCGGTCCGGTTCGACAATGGTTTGACCGGCTACGGAGAAAGCGTCCCCCGGCCCTACGTGACCGGAGAAAGTCCCGCTTCGGTGAAAGCGCTCTTCGAAAAAATCGTCATTCCGTCGCTGATCGGTCGGGAAGTGGAATCCCTCGCCGATGTCGAGCGGCTGCTGGAAGAGTTGAAGCAGGAATGCGACAGATGCGGAATCAGGGAAATTCAGTCCGCCCTGGGTGCCGCCGATATCGCCTTGCTCGATGCTTTGGGCAAGCTTCGCGGCGCCCCGGTCTGCAAACTCCTGGGACCTGAAGTGCGCCGGCACATCCCCTGGTCCATCGTCATCCCCATGCTTCCCGAAGCAATCATCAGAAAATATCACAAAGGGATCTCCAGTGTTTCCTTTGAGTCCATTAAGATTATCCTGGACCGGAATGAAGACCAAAATGAGGCGCGGGTGAGTCTGATCAGAGAGCTCTTCGGCGGCGGGATCAGTGTGCGCGTCGAGGCGAACGGACATTGGACCAGGGAAGAAGCGCACGCCAACCTGAAGCGACTCAAAGGCTACGGCCTTGCCGCCGTCGAACAGCCGGTGGCCAAAGACGACATGGTCGGGCTCCGGGAAATCCGCGAGGCCTACGGCATTCCCGTGATCGTCGATGAATCGATGTGCGGCCTCGAGGACGCGGAAGAATTGATTTCCCAAAAGGCCTGCGACATTCTGAACATCAAGATATCGAAAGTCGGCGGTCTTCTGGCCGCCGGGCGAATCGCCGCCCGGGCCGCCGCGCAGGGCGTTCCCTGCCTGCTCGGAAGCCATGTGGGGGAAACGTCCGTCATGACCAGCGCCGCCCTCCACTTCCTGGTGACCGCGCCCAACCTCCTGCTGGTCGAAGGATTCTCTTCTCTGCTTTTCGGAGAAGTCTCCAAGATCGACGATCTCAATCCGGAGCCGATGATTCGCAGGATCGCCACAGCCCAAGGGCTCGGATGCGATCCGGAAGAGACGCTCCTCCGGGAGCGGATCCCGGAAGTCATGCTGGCGGCGGCCCCTCAAGAAGCATAAATTCCCCGATGACCACGGCCGGCGGAGCGCACCCTTTGAGACCGAGCGGCCGGCCGTCTACGAGCCGTACTGTTCCTTGATCCAGGACTGATACTCGCCGCTGCAGATCCGCTCGCTCCAGCCCTTGTTGTCGAGATACCATTGGACGGTCTTTCTCAGGCCCGAGGCGAAGGATTCGGCCGGAGTCCAGCCCAACTCCCCATTAAGCTTCCCAAAGTCGATGGCGTAACGCCGGTCGTGGCCGGGCCGGTCCTTGACGAAGGTGATCAGACGCCGGCGCGGACCTGCGCCGGAAGAGGGCGCGAATTCATCGACCAGATCGCAGATCATCTCCACGATCGCGATGTTCTCCATCTCGGCACGGCCGCCGACGTTGTACGTTTCCCCCCGCCGGCCCTTTCCCATGACCGTCCAGATCGCCTCGCAGTGGTCCTCGACATAGAGCCAGTCCCGCACGTTTTTTCCGTCGCCGTAGACCGGCAGCGGCTTCCCCTCCAGGGCGTTGAGCACCACCAGGGGGATCAGCTTTTCGGGAAACTGGTAGGGGCCGTAGTTGTTGGAGCAGTTGGACAGCGTCGTCGGCAATCCATAGGTCTCATGGTAGGCCCGCACGAGATGGTCCGACGAGGCCTTGGATGCCGAGTAGGGACTGTTCGGCCGATAGGGGGTCTCCTCCGTAAAGGCCCCGACCGGACCGAGGCTGCCGAAGACTTCGTCGGTGCTGACATGGTGGAAGAGCTGGAAGGCGCTGCCCCTTCCCTTTGCCGCTTCCAGGAGGTTGAAGGTCCCCAGGATATTGGTCCGGATGAAGCAGTCCGGTTTGAGGATGGAACGGTCCACATGGGACTCGGCCGCAAAATGACAGACCGCGTCGATTTCATAGTGGGAGAAGATTTCCCTCACCAGATCGGCATCGCAGATGTCCGCCTTCCGAAAGAGGTACCTTCCCGGATAGGCCTCCTCGACGCCCCGGAGATTTTCGGGATTTCCCGCGTAGGTCAATTGGTCCGCATTGATGATGCGTCCGTGAAAGTCCGCCTTGGCCAAGAGATGGCGAATGAAGTTGCTGCCGATGAAACCGCAGCCTCCGGTGACCAGCAAATTACGAATATCCATGTGATGGGTTCCCCTTTCAGGATCTTTCCCCGGCAAAGATTGGAGAGGGTTTTTCCAGGCGCCGGGTGCGGACCGCTTGTCCGGCGACATCTTATTGAAATCGGGCTTCCTGTCAACAGATAAATGCGTTCTTAGAGATAGGACCGGGCGCCGAGAAAGGTCCGGCTGAAATAGCTTGCCGAAAGCGAATCGGTCCGGATCCGTTTTCCCTTTCCCGAAGCGTGGATGAACTGGCCGTTGCCGGCATAGATGCCCACATGGGAAACCTTGTCGCCGTCGGGGGCGAAAAAGAGGAGATCCCCCTTTTCGAGACTGCCGCGCTCTACGGGATTGCCCACCCCGAACTGATCCTTGGAGGTGCGGGGCAGGTCGAAGCCGTTTAGCTGGTACACCGTCATGGTCAATCCGCTGCAATCGAAGCCCGCTTCCGCCGAAGCGCCGCCCCAGAGATAGGGAACGCCCAGGAAGCTCCTGGCCGTCTTGACCAGTTCCTCCCGAAGGAAGGCCTCGCCCTTCTCGGCGCGCCGGGCCAGGGCATATTCCTGGGGACTGACAATGTAGAATTCTTCGATGATGCCGGCGCTCCGCATCTCCTCGGCCCGGTTCCGGGCCGCCTCGCGGGTCAGGAAGTTGCCGAACCGGACCTTGTAGAGCCCCTCGCGGGCCACGAAATAAGTGGCAGCGAGTCCCTTTGCCTGAAGCGACTGGGTCAGCCGGGCGGCGTTTTCCGCCTGGGCAAAGGCCCCGGCCTGAATCGTGAAGCCCAGCCGGGCCACGGCCTTGCGTTCCGCCGGGGGCTTGGCGGCCGGGGGCACGGAAGGCCGGATCGCGGGCCGGCCGCAGCCGACGACAATCAGGAGGAGAAGCAAGAGGGCGATGATCCGGGGCTGCACCGGTGAGCCCCCTTCAGGCATGGGCAGGGGAATGCAGGTGTCGTGAAGTCTTTTTTGTAAGCTCATAGTCGGTTCCCAGCAGCCGCAGGGTGGATCGAGGCCCGGCCAAGAGCCCCACGGCCCGTACCTATACCATACCGGCCCTCACTTATTCCATGATTACTGCAATGTGCCGTCCCAGCAGAACCAGCCGGTCTTCGAGTCGTAAGCCTTGCCGCTGGCGGTCAACTGCGCCCGCACATCCGTCGTCACGAGGTAGTACTGGATTTGAAGGGCCGAAACAGTGTTGACTTTCAGGAAGCTGCCCCCCATTCCTCCATTCCCGCAGTATTTGCCATTTCCGAACCCGACGCAAAGGCAGGTCGTTGCGCCCGCCGGTGCGGCAGCGAGCAATGCGGCCAGCAACAACGCTCCGATGATGGTTTTCTTCAAGCTCTTCATGAAAGGTCTCTCCTTAAGTTAAGTTTTGCGATAAGAAGCGCAGAGGACGGTTGTCTGCCCTGCCCGCTCCTCTCCATTTTCGCCATCCCGCGCCCGGCAGGGAAACCTGTTTGATCACCATGCCCGTTCTTCCCCATTTAGTGCCTTTACACGCCCTTCCATACCAACAACTGCGGTAGCCGTATTGGTCATGGAGAAGAGCGACGGCCGCCTTTTCGATCCGGTCTTCGGAGATGAAGTTGGGCATGCGCCTGATCCTTTTCAACCGTCAGCTTGTCGTCCGTAATCGCAGAAAAAAACGCAGCCGACCAGAGGTGCACCGCGTCGGGATTCTTGATGAAGGGTAGGACGTCTTTGCGGGCCTGATCGAAATCGACCGCTGCGAAACGTTTATGCAAAAGGATCTTAAGATCACCTTCGGTCAACGCCTCCCCGACCGCGAGGTGGCCCGTCTGCCGCATCCGCTCCGCCAGATGGATGAGGTTCACCGGGACCGACCGGGACAGAAACCAGACGTAGTCGTAAAAATCACGCCCCTTGACCCTGCTTTTCCAGGAGCGGCAGAGCAGGGCGTGGACCTTTCCGGCCAAGAGCGACGGCAGCGAGTAGAGCCTGACCGAATAGGGGACGGGACGCAACTGGTACTTCATTTCAAAGGTCGCGCCGGCAGGCGGTTCCGCATCCACCTCCAGTTTGATCCGGATCTGCTCCTGGGGATGGATGCCCGCAATCGGCGGCCGCACCGACCGGATCTTGAGCAGATGGATCTGCGTCCCCCCCTTGATGAAGACCGATTTGACCGGAGAGTCGTTCCCTTTGATCTTTTCCGTGACCGTCATCTCCAGACCGTAGGCGCCCAGTTCGTCCTGCACCGCCTGCGTGAAGGAGAGATCGGA
>JAKAFS010000133.1 GCA_021817825.1 Deltaproteobacteria bacterium
TATTATCCCCTTGACATCCCCTGTGTCGTCCGGAAAGTGATCGATCGGGTGAATCCCGATGTCTTCGTTCCCGTCGAGACGGAACTTTGGCCCAATTTCATCCGTATCTGCCGGGAAAGGGGGACGAGAATCGTCATGGCGAACGGCCGTCTTTCCCCTCGCTCCTTCCGCCGCTACCGCGGGACGAGATTCTTCTGGAAAGAGGTCCTTGCCTTCCTCGACGCGGCCGGAGTGATCTCGGCGACGGATGCGGAAAGGCTTGCGGCCATAGGGATGCCCGCCGAACGGATCCATATCCTCGGGAACTCCAAGTTCGACGGTCTTGCGGCCCGGGTTTCCCCCGAACTGCAACGGGAGATCGCCGGCCGTCTGAGGATCGCCTCCGGGGAGGAGGTGCTGGTTGCAGGGAGCACCCACGAGGGGGAGGAGCCGGTGATCCTGGACGTATACCGGCGGCTCCTGGGGCGCCGCCCTGGTTTCAAGCTGATCCTCATCCCCCGTCACATCGAGCGGGGTGCGGCCTGCGCGGAGCTGGTCCGTCAGGCGGGATTCGTCGACTGCATCACGATGTCGGAGATCCTGGCCGGCCGCAGCCGCCGGGAGGAGAGGGTGATTCTCGTCGATGTCATTGGAGAGCTTTTCAAACTCTACAGTCTCGCCACCGTTGTCTTTTGCGGGGGGAGCCTCGTCCCGAAAGGCGGACAGAACATCCTTGAGGCGGCCGCCTGGGGAAAGGTTGTCTTCCATGGTCCGCATATGGATGATTTCCGTGAGGAACAGATCCTTTTGGAAGAAGCGGGCGCGGGGATCACCGTCCGCAGTAAAGACGGGCTCTTTGCAGGAATAGGGGATCTCCTCGAGAGTCCCGATGTTCTCCACAGCAGGGGGGAAGCGGGGCGACAGGCCGTAGCGGCGAACAAGGGTGCCGCAGAGCGTTACGCCTCCCTGATCGCCGCTGTGCTTTCGCGGCCGCGCGGGGTCAACGGTCCGGAACCGGTCAGATAGCCCGCCCCGGCCCGCGATGGACAGGCGTCCCTGAACCGGCCCATTTTTCCTTCTCCCGTTGCCGGGAAAGGGTCAGTCACGCCTCAGCCCGGCGGAGATATTCGTTCCACTTGTTGTTGACCCACCGCTGGAGCTGACCCAGCTGTTCCATGCTCATCTTCTTGAATCGCCCCTGCCGTTCCACGAAATTGATCACCGGGGCGCGGGTCCCCTTTTCGGCGAGCGTCTTGCTCCGACCGGTGAAGCGGAACTTCCCGTTTTCTATCTCGTAAAGAACGACGATCCCCGTTTCCACAGCAAGGCGCCCTATCTTGACCGTATCCCGGGGAGGGAAGACCCATCCGGGGGGGCAGGGGGTGGCGATCTGGAGGTAGCGGGTCCCTTTGATCCGTTTGGCCTTGACGAATTTGTCGTAGAGGTCGATCGGAAACGAGGGGGAGCACGTGGCCAGGTACGGGATGTCGTGCCCCTCCATGATCTTCATCATGTCCTTCTTGTGCTGCTGCTTGGTAAGGACAGGCGTTGTCGTGGTCAGCGCCCCCGCCGGGGTGGCGCTGGAACGCTGTGTCCCCGTGTTCATGTACCCCTCGTTGTCGTAACAGACAAAGATGAAGTCCGTCCCCCGCTCGGCGGCGCCGGAGAGGGCCTGGATGCCGATGTCGAACGTCCCGCCGTCGCCGGCGATGGCGACAACGGTGATGTCGCTCCGGTTCATGGCCGTCAGGCCCGCCACGATGCCGGACGCCGATGCCGCAGTGCTGGCGAACGTACAGTTCAGGCAGGGAATTCCCACGGATGTGATGGGATAGAGGCCGTGGAGGACCGTCAGGCAGCTCGCCGGGAGGGTCAGGATCGTATTTTCCCGGAGGGCCTTGAGGATATAGCGGTAAGCCAGGGAGAGACCGCAACCCGAGCAGGCGCGATTCCCCGGCAGGATGTATTCTTCCTTGTGCACCTTAAAGAGTTTCTCTGGCATTGTTCACTCCGTCACACAGTTGAGCCACGTCTGCCGCTCCCGTTCACCCGCGGTGATAGCGGCGAGCGATGCGCGGACGGCATCGGCCAGTTCGCCGGCCTTCACGTCGCGGCCGCCGAGTCCGGCGATAAAATTGTGGACCGGCGCAGCGATGCCGGTCCCATAGAGGGCGGCCTTGATGTCGGCCGAGAGCGCCCCCTCGTAGCCGTAGCTGATGTCCTTTTCGAAGACGACGATCGCCGGGGCTTGCCGGAAAGCAGCGCGGACCTCCGCACGGGGGAAGGGGCGATAGACGCGGAGGCCGATAACGCCGGCGCGGATACCCTGCTCCCTGAGCAGGTCGGCCGCCATGGTTGCCTCTGTGGCGAGGGAGCCCATCCCCGCGATGAAGACCTCGGCGTCGTCGGTCCGGTAACTCCAGAGCATTCCGCCGGGGTCGCGGCCAAAGTGTTCGGCGAAGTCCCGGGAAGTCCTGACGATCACGGCGCGCGATTCCTCCAGGGCGTGCTGGAGCTTCCAGCGCATGTCCATGTAGCCGTCGCGGAGGACCCCCTCGGCATCCCGCCTCTGCCAGGGGAAGATAACCGGGTTGATGTTCCGGGGATCTTCCGGGCAGAGGATCGTATGGGGTTGGTAGGGGGGGAGGAACCGACAGACCTGATCGGCGTCGGGGATATCGACAGGCATCATCGTGTGGGAGAGGACAAAGCCGTCGTAGCAGACCATCACGGGGCAGTAGACCTCTTCAGCGATCCGGTAAGCCTGGATCACGGAATCCAGGATCTCCTGGTTATCACGACAGTAGATCTGGATCCAGCCCGTGTCCCGCTGGGCGATGGAGTCCTGCTGGTCGTTGAAGATCGACCAGGGGGCGCCGACGCCGCGGTTGATGCAGCACATGACGATGGGGAGACGGGAACCCGCCGCCCAGTGGAGCTGTTCGTGCATGTAGAGCAGGCCGTGGGAGGAGGTCGAGGTGAAGACCCGGGCGCCGACGGTGGAGGCGGAAATGCAGACCGTCATGACCGAGTGTTCGCTCTCCACGCGGACGTATTCGGCCTTGAGTTCGCCCCGTTCGACCCAGTTGGCGATCGTTTCGGTCACGGAGGTCGACGGGGTGATGGGATAGGCGGAAACCACCTGCACTTTGGCGAGCCTCGCCCCATAAGCGGCGGCTGAATTGCCGGTCATGATCTGGACGTTGCTCATTTCCTGGTCTCCTCGTGCATCACCATCGTGATCGCCTTCGAAGGGCACTCTTCGGCGCAGATGCCGCATCCCTTGCAGTACTCAAGATCGATCTTCACCGGAACGGCGGCAGTGACGATCCCCTCCGGACAGTAAAGCCAACAGAGGTAACAGGCAGGGCGGTTCTTGACGGAGGCGATGCACTTCGCCGGATCGATCACCGGCGTGGCGTCCCGCCAGTCGCCGGTCCTTCCCGCCTCGCCGACGGCCGGTTTGCACATCGCGGAGAGATTGTCGTCTTTGGTTTCCATAACGCACCTTCCATCCCTATTATTCAAGCGTGGTTCCTGATACTTGCCTCTTCATAAGCGGCCTTTAACGCGGCGATGTTCGTTGCTGAGGCCCCGCCGGAGAGCTTCCATTTCAGCCCCTTTTCCAGAGACTCGCAGGAGACCAGACCTGTGGCGCGGGAGAGAACCCCGAGCATCGGGGTGTTGACCATGGGTGCCCCCTCCTTGAGCAGATGGAAACGGATTGCAATCGCCGCCGCATCCGCCGCGGCGATATTGAAAGAGCCGTTGATGTCGACTTGGTCTGCCTTCTGAAGGGTGTTGACGATGAGCCACCCCTTCGGTTTCAGAGAACCGACGATGTCGATGACACCGAAAAGCGACGGATCAAGGACGACGGCGATGTCGGCCTTTTCGATCTGCGAGAAGGTCCGGATAGGGGTGTCGGATATTCGGGTGGACGCAGTAAGCGGCGCCCCACGGCGCTCCGGGCCGAAAGTCGGCGCCGACGTGACCCCCTTGTATCCCTGCAGGTAGGCCGATTCGGCCAGGATCTGCGCAGCGATCACGACACCCTGTCCGCCGCGGCCGTGCCATATCACTTCAACCATAGCGTTTCCTTCATCGACAAGAGTGATCTCCTCAATAAAAACCTTAAATAAAAAGGCCATGGTTTTTCCACCCATGGCCTTTAGGAGACATTTGTTATTCGGGGTACTGCTGTTCCTAAAAACGACGGGTGATGGGTCTGATGCCCATCAAAAGAAGAGCGAGATACAACAGGAGGCCCCGGCGAGTCAGGTCCCAATGAAGATGCAGCGCCCTTCTTAACCTGCCGTTCATTTTCAGGAATCCCCAATGACGAAATTTCTGGAACCCTAGAATAAAAATCCGGCGGTGTCAATAGAGAAAAAAAGGGCATCCTTCTATTTCTGGATGTCCGTCACCTTGAAAGTCGCCTCTTTCCCGCTTTCCAGGGCGACGACGATCTCGCCGTGGAGGGCGCTCTGGCGGATCACCTTTCCCCGTCCCTCGGGGGTCTGGACCATCTTTCCACACTTCGGCATGTCCTTTTTCAAGTCCGCATAGCAGTCATATTCGTAGCCCAGGCAGCACATCAACCTCCCGCAGAGGCCGGAGATCTTTTCGGGGTTGAGAGACATGTTCTGCTCCTTGGCCATCTTGACCGACACCCGGTCCAGACTCTGCAGGAGCGTCGCGCAGCAGACCTCCCGTCCGCAGATGCCGAGCCCCTTGACGATGCGGGCCTCCTGCCGCGCGCCGATCTGCCGAAGCTCGATGCGGGTTCGGAACTTCTGCACCAGGTCCTTAACCAGGTCCCGAAAATCCACGCGATTCTCCGCTGTGAAGGAGAAGACCATCTTGCTCTTGTCGAAAAGACATTCCGCATCGATCAGCTTCATTTGCAGCTGACGTTCGGCGATCCTCCGTACGCAGAATTGCTTGGCTTCCTGCTCCAGCTGCCGGTTGTTTTCACAGGTGAGCAGATCCTCGTCCGAGGCCATGCGGATCACATTCTTCAGATTGGCGGACACCTGCTGGGCGGGGACGACATGGACCTCTTTGGCCACCGTACCGACGGCCGGACCGTTTTCCGTACTGACTACAACAAGGTCATCCCGCTTCAGGGGGAGATCGCCTGCATTGAAGCTGTATATCTTCCCTTCTTTCTTGAATTTGACGCCGACGATATTCTTCAAGGTTCTTCACCTCTGTCATAGTGACTCGTTCCGCAACGGCCCGCCCTGCGGTCGGGGCATTTCGCTTCCGTCAGATGAGCTTAATCGCCATAATCTCCAAAGTCAACGTC
>JAKAFS010000134.1 GCA_021817825.1 Deltaproteobacteria bacterium
GGAGGCAGGTGAATTGGAAAACCGGACCAAAGTGCTCGTCATCGAAAGCAGTTATGAATCCTGCGCCGCAGCGGTGGAACGCGCCTTTGCCGCCTTCCCCGTGGCAGTCGCGGGAAAGCGTGTCGTTGTCAAGGTCAATGCCATCCGGGCGTGCGACCCCGACAGCTCGGCCATCGTGACCCATCCGGCCTTGCTCAAGGCGGTCATCGATAAACTGGAAACCCTGGGGCCGAAGCGGATCATCGTGGGCGATTCGGTCGGCACGGAGTCGTACGGCAATTCCGAGCAGGTCTTCGCTGCCACGGGGCTCGCCGCCGCCGCGGGACCTTACTATCGCAACCTTTCGCTCAACGTCAAGATGGCGGATGTGGAACGGCCGTTCAAACGCCGGGTCGCCGTCCTCCGGGACATCCTGGAGGCCGATGTCTACATCTCTCTGGCGAAGATGAAGACCCACGGCATGACGATGCTCAGCGGGGCGGTGAAGAACAACTACGGGCTCCTGGCGGGCGCGCAGAAGTCCTGGTACCACTACTACTCGGAACGGCCGGAGCTGTTCGCCGAGATCCTGATCGAGATGTATAGGCTCAGGCTGCCGGATCTGGTGATCATGGACGGGATCCTCGCCATGGAGGGGTATGGTCCGTGCTCCCCGGAGGTCCACCGGGTGAACCGGGTGCTGGCCTCCACCGATGCCGTGGCGCTGGATGCCGTCATGGCCCGTATGATGGGATTTGGGACCGACGAAGTGCCGTACCTGCGGATTGCCCGGGAACGGGGGATCGGTGAGACCGATCTCGGAGCCATCGAGATCGAAGGCGACTGCTCGCCCATACCGGGGTTCAAGCGGCCCGTCGTCGTACCGGAATCGACTTACTGTTACCTCTCCGGCGTCGGGGGGGGAAAGACCAGCAGGGCCTTCTTTGCCGACCGGGTATGCTATCGACCGGCATTTTCCGGGGAAAAGTGTCCCCCCGGGTGTGCGGCATGCGTGGAGGCATGTCCGGTAGACGCTCTGAAGCCGGGCATCCCGCCGGAACTGTTGTCGGAGCAGTGCATCCTCTGCAGCGCCTGCATGGAAGCCTGCCCCCACGGTGCCGTTCGACTGGCGCCGGATGAAACATTGCTCAAGAGACTCCGGGAGGAGTCTTGACGGGGCCGATCCCGCAAGAGGAAGGCAGATGGAGATAAAGAGAATCGGTTTTGTCGGACTCGGCCTGATGGGGAGCGGAATGGTGAAGAACCTCCTCGCGGCGGGGTTCCCGGTGATCGGATACGACAGCGATCCCGGCAAAATGGATGTCCTTGCCGGCAAAGGGTTTCAAAAGGCCGGTTCCCCCGAAGACATTGCGCCGCTGGCGGACGTCATTATCCTGTCACTGCCGAACTCGCGCGTGGTGAATGAAGTCGTCAAGGATTCCCTGAAACTGTTCGAGAGGGGAGCAAAAGGACTGATCCTCATCGATACGACAACGGCCGATCCGGTCCTGTCCGGGGAACTGGCCGCCGGCCTGAAAGAGGCGGGGATCGAGATGCTGGATGCCGCCGTCAGCGGAACGAGTAAGATGTGCGCCGAACGGAATGTGACCCTCCTGGTGGGCGGCACTGAAGAGACATTCGGGAAGTGCGGCCCCGTTTTTTCCGCGCTGGGAAGACAGACCTTCTACATGGGGAAGAACGGCACCGGGGCGGCGGCGAAACTCATCGTCAATCTGGTCCTCGGGCTCAACCGCATGGCGCTGGCCGAGGGGCTCTGCCTCGCCGGAAAGGCGGGGATGGACCTGCACCGGACACTGGAAGTCCTGAAGGGATCGGCGGCCTATTCCAGTGCCATGGACCAGAAAGGTCTGAAAATGATAGAAAAGGACTTCCTTCCCCCCGAAGGCAAGCTGTCTTTCCATCTGAAGGATGTGGGATTGATGCTCGATCTGGGACACCGGGTGAACGCCCCCCTGATTCTCAGCAGTCTGCACGCCCAGGCCCTGAGGTCGGAGGTGGCCAAGGGGAGAGGAGAATGGGACAACGCCGATATCATCTCTTTTTATGAGGACCTCGCAAACGCCCATTGAATCCATTTCATCACCGGGAGGGGTACATGGCTGAATATGTAAAGTTGGATGAACTGTCGCGGGTGATTGTCGTTCCGCCGAAGACGGGACACTACAGTGAAGTCGTCACCGACACCGCGTATGAAAAAGGGTTGGCGATCAACTTCGGCATCAACGATCAGGTCTGCGGAGCGAAACGGATCGCCATGGGCAGAACGGTCATCCCGCCCCATACCGCCAATGAGAGACACGTCCACCTCAGTGCGGAAGCGGCCATGTATGTCGTAAAGGGGACAATGGTGCTGCTGCTGGGACCGGAGGCGAAGATCGTGAAGTGCCCCGAGGGGACATTCGTCTTTGCGCCGGAGGGGGTCATCCATGGGGTGGCAAACGCCAGCAGGACGGAGGAGGTGGTCCTTGTTTTTGCCTATGGCGGAGTGCCCTCCAAGGAAGCGGCGCGAATCGTGTTCATCGACGATTCGGACAATACGTATCCTCCCGCCGGCTGGGATGAAGAGTAGGTGGCGGGATTCGGCGACAGGCATGAATCCCGACAATCGTGAAATCGGTTTTTGGAACGGTTTTTCTATGGTCGCTTCAACAAAGGAGGAGAGAAGATGAGCAAGCGCTTTTGTTTGACGACGCTGTGGGTCGGTCTGTTCGTGTTGCTATGCGCTGCGGGGGCTCCGCTGCCCGCCGCCGGCGCGGACGAATTCCCGACCAAACCTGTAACCCTTGTCATCCCCGTGGGGGCGGGGGGATCCCACGATCTGACGGCGCGGGCCGTCACCAGCGTGGCCAATAACTACCTGGGCCAGCCGATCATCGTCCAGCTCAAACCGGGCGGCGGCGGCGCGATCGGTTCCGAACAGGTGGCCAAAGCCGCCCCCGATGGCTACACGCTGCTGTTCGGCGGTATGGGGTGGAGCACCACCTATCCCGCCGTCGAGGGCCGTTCCAAAGGGCCGGACGATCTGATGGCGGTTTGCCGGATCAACTACAGCCCGACCATCATCGCCGCCCGCGCGGACGTGCCGTACAAGACCTTCAAGGAGATGCTGGCGTATGCGAAGGCCAATCCCGACAAGTTGATCTTCGCCAATACCGGGCCCTGGGGCCAGGCCGACCTCCCCTGGAAGATGATCGGCAAGCAGACCGGCGTCAGGACGAAGAACGTTCCTTACGACGGCGGCGGCCCCGCGCTTCTGGCCGTCCTGGGCGGCCATGCCGACGTAACCGGCGGGCTGGTCACGGCGCTCCTGCCCCACATCAAATCGGGGAAGCTCCGCGCCCTGGCTGTCCTGGACAACAAACGGGAGGAGAAGCTGCCCGACGTCCCCACCGCCAAGGAGCAGGGGGTGGACGTGGTGAATCTGATGTGGCGGGCCGTTCTGGCACCCAAGGGCACCCCCCGCCCCGTGATCGACAAACTGGCGCTTGCCTTCAAGAAGATGACCGAGGATAAAACGGTCGTCACCATGATCAAGCAATTCGGTGATGAGATCTATTACCTAGGACCGGACGAATTCGGCAAGCTCTGGCGGGAAGAATTTGAGTTGCAAAAGGAACTCGGCAAGACCTTGAAGAAATAGATCGTCACAAAATCCAAACAACGGGGCATGTATGCGAAAACCCGGAGATGTCGTTGTGGGATTGGGCTTTGCGGTCATCGGGCTTCTGTTCGTGATCGGCGCCGTCAGGCTGCGGGTTGGGGTTCCGACGGAACCCCAACCCGGCTTCTTCCCCTTTATCGACGGGATCATCCTGATCGTCCTGTCGCTCCTGTTCCTCATCCAGGTTTGGAGAGGACATGCCGGCGAGAGCCATGCCTTCGGCAAAATGGGGGGTCCTGTCCTCGTCGTCCTGACGCTCATCCTGTACGTGGCCACGCTTGAAACCCTGGGCTATGTCATCACCACGGCGATCCTTGCCGCCGTCGTCCTGAAGGTGATGGAAACGAAACCCGGGATCCTTGTTCTTGTGAGTCTGATCCTGGCGGTGGTCAGCTATCTGCTCTTCGATCGCCTGCTGGGGGTGACTTTGCCCCGCGGTCTGCTGGCAGTTTTCTTGTAGAGGGAAGCCATGGGTTTTATCGAAAATCTTGCCGGCGGATTCACCGTGGCCCTGTCCGCGTCGAACCTCTTTTACTGCGCGCTCGGGGCGCTCCTGGGCACGGCCATCGGCGTCCTGCCGGGCCTGGGGCCTCCGGCCACGATCGCCCTTCTCCTTCCGGTGACCTTCAGGATGGAGCCGGTCTCCGCCGTCATCATGCTGGCAGGCATATTTTACGGCGCCATGTACGGCGGCTCCACGACATCGATCCTCCTGAACATCCCCGGAGAGGCGGCTTCGGTGATCACCTGTCTGGACGGATACAAGATGGCCCGCAACGGAAGGGCCGGAGCGGCCCTGGGAATGTCCGCCCTCGGTTCCTTCATCGCCGGCACCCTGGCCATCCTGGGTGTCTCGATCATGGCCCCGACGCTCGCCGCCTTTGCCTTGAAATTCGGCCCTCCCGAGTACTTCTGTCTGGTATTTCTCGGCCTGATGATGGCGATCTATCTGTCCGAAGAGTCGGTCCTGAAGGGGCTGATGATGGGCACCCTGGGCCTTCTGTTGGGGACCATCGGCCTCGATCCCGTCGACGGAACCCCGCGGTTCACCCTGGGCTTGAGCCGGTTGACGGACGGCATCGATTTCGTGGTGATGGTCATGGGCCTCTTCGGCCTCGCCGAGATCCTCTGTAACCTTGAAGCCCTGGAAAACCGGGAAGTCTTCAAAACGGCGCTCAAGGGACTGCTGCCCACCCGCCAGGACTGGCGGCAGTCCTGGGCCGCGGTCCTGCGGGGCTCTTTTCTCGGCTTTTTCATCGGCGTATTGCCCGGCGGCGGCGCCATCATCAGCTCCTTTGCCGCCTATGCCGTGGAGAAGCGATTCTCCAAGCATCCCGACCAGTTCGGCAAAGGGGTCATCGAGGGCGTGGCCGGGCCCGAAGCGGCCAACAATGCGGCCTCCACCTCCTCCTTCATCCCCCTTTTGACGTTGGGGATCCCGGGAAACGCATCGATCGCCATGATCTTCGTCGCCCTGATGATCCACGGCATCCGGCCCGGCCCGCTGCTGCTTCAAGAGCATCCGAATCTGTTCTGGGGGGTGATCGCCTCCATGTACATCGGCAACGTCCTGCTCCTCGGACTCAAT
>JAKAFS010000063.1 GCA_021817825.1 Deltaproteobacteria bacterium
CGATCTCCTGTTAAGCTGGGACAAGGAAACTGCGTTTCTGGGGAATGCTTTTTCTTTGAAATTGCTGAATATTTATCGTTTTTGTAGTCTGGTATGGTTATTGCTGAAATAAAGCAGCGTCATCGGGAAGGAGGAACTCGCTTCTCCGGAGCCGATGACCGAGACATTCGGTTGGGGGCGCCTGCGGATCGCAGTCCGGGCGTCTCCCTGTGAGCAAAGGGGAATCATGTCCGAAACGGTCAATCAGGATAGCCCCATCCGTTGACCCTGTACGAGAAGGGCCGAAAACCGTTCGGCCCTCATTTGAATCAGGAGGAAATAATGGCAAAGGTACTGACAGAAGAAGAACGCGCGCTCGCCCGGGAGATGCTGGCGCGAGCCCGAGCGGCGATGAAGGAGATCGAAAACTATGATCAGAAACAGGTGGATCGCCTGTGTCAGGCCGTCGGCTGGCAGATCGGCAACGAGAAGAATGCCATCCAGTTGACCAACATGGCAGTCGACGAGAGCGGGCTCGGCGATCGCGCGCCCACCCGGCGTTTCAAGGTCCTTGGCACCCTCCGGGACGCCCTGCGCCAGAAAAGCATGGGGATCATCGAAGAGATTCCCGAGAAGGGGATCACCAAGTATGCCAAGCCCGCCGGAGTGGTTTGCGCCCTGATACCGACGACAAACCCCGTCAACACCCCGATGGGAATCGCGATCTATGCGCTCAAGTGCAAGGACGCGGTGATCTTCGGCGCCCATCCTTCGAGCAAGCAGTCCACGAACGAGGCCGTCCGGCTGATGCGCAAGGCGCTCAAAAAGGCCGGGGCGCCCGCGGATCTGTTGCAGTGCGTTCCCGAGCCTTCGATTCCGCTCGCCCAGGAACTGATGGCGATCTGCGATGTCACGGTCGCGACGGGCGGCGGGCCCATGGTGAAGTCGGCCTACAGCTCCGGAAAACCGGCCTACGGCGTGGGACCCGGGAACTCGACGATGGTCTTCGACGAGACGACCGATCCCGTGGAGGCGGCCCATAACACCATGCTGAGCAAGACCAACGACAACGGCTCCGGCTGCTCGGCCGACGGGAACCTCGTCGTTCATGAATCGGTCTACGACAAGCTGCTCGAACAGCTCCAGAAAGAGGGCGGTTATCTCTGCAACGATGCGGAAAAGGAGATGATCCGGAAGGTGTGGTGGGATGAAGAAGGGCACCGGATTACCAAGACGGTGGCCCGGCCTGCGGCGAAGTGCGCGGAAATGGCCGGCTTCAAGATCCCGGAAGGCAAGACCTTCCTGATCGTCAAGGAGGACAAGATCGGCAAGGAGCATGTTTTCTCCCACGAAAAGCTCGGCACGCTGCTGGCGATCTTCAAGTACAAAGGCGAGTTCGAAAACGCCCTCGACATGGTCCGCCAGATCTACGATGTGGGCGGAAAGGGCCATTCCTGCGGGATTTACTCCTTCAACGACGAACACATCCATCGCCTGGCCCTGGTCGCTCCGGTCAGCCGGATGATGGTTCGTCAGGCCCAGTCGAAGGCCAACGCCGGTTCTTTCACCAACGGCATGCCGATGACCGGCAGCATGGGCTGCGGTTACTGGGGAGGCAACGTGACCAACGAGAACATCCATCTGAAACATTACATGAATGTGACCTGGGTCAGCCGTCCGATCCCCGAGGACCGTCCGTCGGAACAGGAACTCTTCGGCGAGTATTACAACAGCGAGATCTTCGAAATCGGCGGCGCCGAGTAGAATCGCCGGAGCGTTGAACGAAATGAGGGCGCTTTACTGTGGGGGCGCAGCCGCCCCCACAGCCTCAATCCAAACACCTGCCTTTGCGTGCCAGACATGAAACCCTCCTCCGGAAAAGCGCGGCGTGACGGGACACGGGAATCGTGGTAAGAAGGTCCCGAAGACGGGCCCCGTCTCGCTGAACGGCATCCCGGAGTCGGCCTCATTCGGCGGTAGTATCCGAATGTCGATCGTCGACAAGCGAACCATTCGATCTAAAGAGGAGAGACAGACATCCATGAAACCGCAGCTCGCCGAATCGGTGCACTGGCTTTTGGAGGTGCTCATTCCCCTGGGGATCTTCCTCGTCGTCGTCGCGCTGGGGGTATTTTCCCGGAGGGTCGTCCAGACGCGGTTGGCCCGCTGGGCGGGGAGGACCCAATCGCGGCTGGGGGAGGCGATTCTTGCCGCCATTCGAACGCCCTTCTGGGTCCTCTGCGTCATGCTGGGGATCTATCTGGCCCTGGAGTTTTCCAGTCTGCCGAAATCCCTGGTGGCCAAGGCGGAGACCCTCCTTTCGATCCTGGCCGTCTTTGCCGTGTCCATGGTCACGGCAAACATCCTGAGCGGTTTTACCCGGATGCGGGCCGAGAGCATCGACACGCTGCTGCCGGTCACGAGCCTGACCGAGAACATCATCCGGATCATCGTCTACGGCGTGGGGATTCTTATCATTCTCAACCATCTGGGGATCTCCATCGCGCCGATCCTGGCCACCCTCGGCGTCGGTGGGTTGGCCGTGGCTTTGGCCCTCAAAGACACCCTCTCCAACTTCTTCGCCGGCTTCCATATCGTGGCGACCCGCCAGATCAGGGTGGGCGATTACCTGAAGCTCGACTCCGGCGAGGAAGGCCATGTGCACGACATCAGCTGGCGGACCACGAAGATTCAGACCTTGGCCGGCAATTTCGTCCTGATCCCCAATGCGAAGCTGACGGAACTGATCGTCACCAACTTCAGCCTGCCGGCCGCCGATGTGCAGGTGACGGTCGAACTCGGCGTCCATTACTCAAGTGATTTGACGCAGGTCGAACGGGTCCTCTGCGAGACGGCGACGGAGGTCATGAAGGAGACCAAGGGGGCCGTGCCCGATTTCCAGCCCCTGGTCCGGTATCAGGCCTTCGGCGATTCGAGCATCGATCTGTCGGTCATCCTGCGGGCCGAGACCTTTAAGGATCAGTTCCTCGTCAAGCACGAGTTCATCAAACGGGTCCACAACCGGTTCGCCGCCGAGGGGATCGTGATTCCCTATCCGATCCGGGCTCTGAACCGGTCGCAGGAAAAAGGGCGCTGAGCGGTCCTCGGCCCGGGCGGGCTTCAGGCGTGGTTCCTGAGCATCAGTTCCACCGGGTGGGGCTGGAGGTAGACCTGCCGCTCCAGGTAGGGTTCGCCCTGAAGACGGACATAGTGCTTAAGCAGCGTGATCGGGACGACCAGGGGGACCAGCCCCCGGTGGTAGAGAGCGATGCATTCCCGGAGTTCCTTCTTTTCTTCCGCGGTCAGTCGTGTCTTGAAATAGCCGGCGATGTGTTCGAGGACGTTCGTCTGCTTGGCCGCCGTGGCGGTGAAGCGGAGTGCCTCCATGAGCAGCGCCACGTAGTCTGCTCGCCGTTTGGGGAGCGGCATCCGCTCCGCGACGGCGCATAGTCTGCCCAGTGCCGTCAGGTGGCGCGGGCTGTGGGAGAGGATGAGGAGTTTGTGGTCGCTGTGGAAGGAAACCAGCCCCCCGAGGGAGCCGTCCCGGCTTTCATAGTCCCGCCAGCGTCGGTAGGCGAAGATCCGCTCGATGAAGTTTTCCCTGAGGACGGCGTCGTTGAGACGGCCGTCCTCTTCGCAGGGAAGGAGGGGAAAACGTTTCATGAAGGCTCCGGCAAAGATTCCCACCCCCTTTTTGACAGCGCTGCCGGCTTCGTTATAGACCTTTACTGCGGCCATGCCGGAGCTCGGCGACCGGCTCTTGAAGATGAATCCGCAGAGTCTCTCTTCGGCCAGTGACTTCAACCGTCCGTCCGCCCAGGCGAGCATGCCGTCCGTATGGTCCATCCGGCTTTTGATCGTCAGGAGGCGGGGGCTCTGGGGATCGCCGACGAGGCGCATCGCCTCGCGGGGGATCGGCAGGCCGTATTCCACCTCCGGACAGACGGGCGCCCATTCGAACCAGCGTCCCAGGGTGTCGGTGATATAGCGGTCCTGCTGGTGGCCGCCGTCGTAGCGGACGTTCTGTCCGAGCAGGCAGGCGCTGATGCCGATCCGGATCTTTTCCGTCGTCTCTTTCATGCCCGTCCTTTCGTCCCTTCCGGGGCGGTACGCTTTGGGGGAATGAACTCGTCCTGCCGGAGCCGCAGCGGGACAGGCCCGCTCCGGCGATTCCGCCTTTGGGCCAGTGTGCTGCGCCGGCTGTCCGTATTTTAGGCGGGAAGCGCCCCCCCTGTAAAGAAAAAGTTGGGACTCCTCTTCTGGAAAAGGCGGCCGCAGAAATCCCCTTTTGTCGTTGACAAAAGGGGTAAGGGATCGCTATCTTCATAGATGGATGCGGCACCGCCCGCAGGTCTTAATACCGCCGCGGTCGCCGGCAGTCGGAGGGATGGAAAAGAAGTTAAAACGTTTTATTCGCTGTTGCGAAAGGAGAGATCCCTATGATCAGCCCGAAAATGTTTGACGCCCTCAACGATCAGATCAAGCATGAAATGGAATCCGCCTACATCTATCTGTCGATGGTGGGTTACTTTCACTCTCGGAACCTCGACGGCATGGCCCACTGGTTGCGCGTTCAGGTCCACGAGGAGACGATCCATGGGATGAAGTTTTTCGACCACCTGACCAGCCGCGGGGCACAGCCGGTCCTGAAAGACCTCAAGCAGCTCAAGACGACCTGGAAAACGCCCCTCGAACCCTGGAAGGATGCCTATGCCCACGAGCAGTTCATCACCGGAAAAATTCACAACCTGCTGAAGATTGCCCGGAAGGAGAACGACTACACGGCGGAGCCGCTCTTGAACTGGTTCGTCAATGAGCAGATCGAAGAGGAAAACAACACCGACAAGATCTGCCGTCAGATGGCGATGATCGGCACCAGCAAGGAAGGCCTCTATATGCTGGACCGCGAGTTGGCGGCCCGGGTCTATCCGGCCGGTTCGCCTTTCGATCCGCTGGCCTACAACGTGGCTCCCTAGGAAAGAGGCAAGGCCTCCCTGAAGAGACGATGGCGCATGCCAAAAAGGAGCAGTCCCTTGAGTGAAAGAAAGAGCCGGGAGGGGCAGGAATCGGCGGTCAGTCGGGACGCCTTCGCCGCCTTTGTGGGCATCGAGCTGTTGCGTGTGGGCGAAGGCCGGGCCGTGGCCCGCCTCAAACTGCGGGATCATCACAAAAACGGCCTCGGGATCGTCCACGGCGGGGCGGTCTTCACCCTGGCCGATCTCGCCTTTGCGGCAGCCGTCAATTCGCGGGGACGGGCGGCGGTGGCGATCCATTGCACGATCTCCTATCTGAAGGCGGCCCAGGGGGAGGTCCTGCTCGCCGAGGCGAAGGAGATTTCCTGCGGTGCGAAGATCGCCGTCTATCATATCCAGGTGACCGAGGCCTCCGGCGAACTGGTGGCCACCTTCGAGGGAATGGCCTACCGCAAGAGGGAGTCCTGGACGGCGCCGGAGGCGGTGTAGGCCGGCAAAGCATTCCCGGGGAGGTTGCCTTTTCCCCCGAAGGGTTGGAAAAAAAGACGAGCTGGAGAGAATAAAAGAAAAGATCGAAAGGATGCGGTGATGTCCGGAGTCGAGAGGTTGATGGAGAGAAGGAACGGAAGAGGGAGGGCTTGGGCCCGGTTGACGGCCTTTATTGTGACGCTGCTCTTCCTGACGGGTCTTGCCGGCTGCGCCACGGTGCCCATGACGGGTCGGAGCGGCCTCAGCCTGGTTTCCGACGGCGAGATGGTCTCCCTGGGGGCCCAGCAGTACGGGGAGGTGCTCAAGAAGGCGAAACTCTCCACGAACGCCGCCGAGGTGAAGATGGTGCGAACCGTCGGGGCTAGGATCGCCAAGGCCTCCGAGGAATTCCTCCGCGACAGCGGCCGGGGAGCCGATATCGCTGCCTATCGCTGGGAATTCAACCTCATCGAGGACGACAAGACCGTCAACGCCTGGTGCATGCCCGGCGGCAAGGTCGCCGTCTACACGGGACTCCTGCCCGTTGCCAAGGACGAAACAGGGCTGGCCGTCGTCATGGGGCATGAGGTGGCCCATGCCATCGCCCGGCACGGAAACGAACGGATGAGCCAGTCCCTGCTCGCCCAGCTCGGCGGGATCGGCCTTTCCCTCGCCCTTTCCCAGAAGCCTCAGGCCACCCAGGAGATCTTCATGGCTGCCTACGGCGTGACGGCCAATGTGGGCTTCATGCTTCCCTATAGCCGCCTTCACGAGTCCGAGGCCGATCGGATCGGCCTGTCCCTCATGGCGCGGGCCGGCTACGACCCCCGGGAGGCCGTTGCCCTCTGGGAGCGGATGAACAAGCTCGGGGGCGGGCGTCCGGCGGAGCTGCTCTCCACCCACCCGGCCCCGGACTCCCGGATTGCCAATATTCGCGCCTATCTGCCCGAAGCCCTGGGCTACTACAAAGGCGGGAAATAAGGACGGGCTTTCAGCGCCCCTCTGCCGGAAACCCGCTCCAGTCGCCCCGCAGGGTCTCGTATTGCAGGGCTTCCTGCAAAAGTTTGCAAAATCTCCGGCGCGGGATCGCTCTGGCGCCGAGGCTTCCCAGGTGGGGCGTCTCCACCTGACAATCGATCAAGGTGAATCCTCTTTCCCGGAGGTGTTCGACGAGGGTGATCAGGGCCGCCTTGGAGGCGTTCGGTTGCATCGTGAACATCGATTCGCCGAAAAAGGCGCGGCCCAAAGAGACGCCGTAGAGACCGCCGGCGAGCGTTTTTCCGCACCAGGCTTCGACGGAGTGCGCATAGCCGAGGTCGTGAAGAACGCCGTAAGCCGCTTCCATCTCTTCCGTAATCCAGGTGCCCTCCTGGCCGGGCCGGGGCTGTCGCCCGCAGGCGGCGATGACGTCCCGAAAGGCCTCATCGAAGCTGATCCGGAGCGTTCCCTTCTTGAGGAATTGCCGCATGCTACGGGAGACGCGCAGTTCGACCGGAAAAAGGACGAACCGGGGATCGGGCGACCACCAGAGGAGCGGTTCCCCTGCGGAGTACCAGGGAAAAATCCCTGCCCGGTAGGCGGCCAGGAGCCGCTCCGGCGCAAGGTCGCCGCCCACGGCCAAAAGCCCGCTGGGGACGGCCTCCGAGACGGGGGGAAAAAGGAGTTCGTCAGGAAGCCGATAGACAGGCATGGGCGACCCGGAGGACCACATCGTCGTTTTCGATGGCGGCCACGGCATCGCCGCCCTCCCGGAGCGATCCGAAGAGAACCTCGTCCACGAAGAATCCCTTGATCTTGTCCTGGATCAGCCGGCCGATCTCCCGGGCCCCGAATTCGGGCGAACTGCCCCTGCGGACCAGCCAGTCATAGCACTCGTCCGTCACGGTGAGGCGGACCCGCTTTTCGGCCAGTTGCCGGTTGAATTCGGCGACGGCCTTTTCGACGATCCGGCGCAGCACCGGTTCGGTGAGCCCCTGGAAGTTCACGACGCCGTCGAGACGGTTTCGGAACTCGGGAGAGAACATTCGCTCCAGGGCCTTGTAGACCGCATTCCGGTTGACCGGCTGTCCCTCGAAGCCGATGGTCTGCCGGCCGATCTCCCGGGCGCCCGCATTGGAGGTCATCAAAAGGATCGCGTTACGGAAATCGGCTTTCTTGCCGTTGTTGTCCGTGAGCGTCGCGTAATCCATGACCTGCAAGAGGGTGTTGAAGATGTCCGGGTGGGCCTTTTCGATCTCGTCCAAAAGGAGGACCGCATGGGGGGTCTTCCGGATCGCTTCGGTGAGCAGGCCTCCCTCTTCGTAGCCGACGTAGCCCGGAGGCGCGCCGACGAATTTGGCCACCGTGTGCTTTTCCTGGTATTCGCTCATGTCGTACCGCAAAAGCGGCGTGCCCAGCACGGCGGCGAGCTGCCTGGCCAGCTCGGTCTTGCCCACCCCGGTCGGTCCCACGAAAAGCAGCGATGCGATCGGCTTGTTCGGTTCGCGGAAGCCGGCCCGGGACCGTTTGACCGCCTCGACAACCCGATCTACGGCCTCGTTCTGGCCGAAGATCCGCGCCTTCAGTTCCGCTTCCAGGTCTTTGAGCTTTTCCGTCTCCGAAGCGGAGATGCTTTTTGCGGGTATCCGGGCGATCCGGGCGACGACGGTCTCGATCTCTTGGGGGCCGATGACGACCTGCGGCGCATCGGCGGACCGGTTCATGGACACGAAGGCTCCCGCCTCGTCGATCACGTCGATCGCCTTGTCCGGAAGACGGCGGTCGCTGATGTAGCGGTGCGAGAGCTCGGCGGCGGCCTTCAGCCCTTCCTCGGCATAGGCGACTTCATGGTAGCTTTCGTACCGCTCGCGGATCCCCTGGAGGATCAGGAGGGTGTCCTCGACCGAGGGTTCGGGGACCTCGATCTTCTGAAACCTCCGGGAGAGGGCGCCGTCTTTCTCGAAGTACTTCCGGTACTCGTCGTAGGTGGTCGACCCGATGCAGCGCAGCGTGCCCGACAGGAGGGCCGGTTTGAGAATGTTCCCGGCATCCAAGGAGCCGCCGGAGACGGCCCCGGCGCCGACGACGGTGTGGATTTCATCGATGAAGAGGATCGCCTTTTCCTGCTTCTTCAGCTCGGCGATGATCCGCTTCAGCCGTTCCTCGAAATCGCCCCGGAAGCGGGTGCCGGCCAGGACCGTCCCCATGTCCAGGGAGTAGATCTTGGCCCCCAGGAGCCGTTTGGGCACCTTGCCCGCGGCGATGAGCTGGGCGAGCCCTTCGGTGATGGCGGTCTTTCCCACCCCGGGGTCGCCGACATGGATCGGGTTGTTCTTGAAGCGGCGGCAGAGCACCTGGATCGTCCGTTCGAGGATCTCTTCCCGGCCGATCAACGGGTCCATCCCGGAGATCCGCTCCGGGGCCGTCAGCTCCACGGTAAAGGTCTTCAGCAGGCGGTTCCGGTTTCCCTCATGGACGTCTTCCCCCTCGCGGGTATCCGGTTGCGGCTGCGGCGCGCCCTCGTCCTCGGAGAGGACCGAGACGCCGTGGGAGATGAAGTTGAGGATGGCCAAACGGCTGATCCCCTCCTTCTGAAGGAAGAAAGAGGCGTGGGAATCCTGTTCGTCGAAGAGGGAGACCAAGACGTCGCCCAGCTCCAGCATCGGCTTCTGAGCCGAAGAAATGTGCAGAGCGGCCCGTTCCAGAATCCGCTGGAAGCCCAGCGACTGGATGGCCCGGGAGACCGTGGCAACCGTTTCCGTTTCATCGAGGTGCTTTTCGAGCCGCTTTTTCAGCCGTGCCGGATCTCCGCCGCAGTGGACGATCAGCTCCTTTCCCTCGTCAAAGAAAAGGCAGGCGAACAGGAGGTGTTCCGGCGTGATGAACTCGTGCCGCCGGACGTTCGCCTCGGCGTAGGCCGCCATGATGATTCGGTTGAGGTTTTCACTGATTTTCATGATTATCCTTCCCCCTCGGCAGAGAGGCTCAAGCCTCTTCCAGGGAACACTTCAAGGGGAATTCCCGACTCTTGGCCAATTGGTGGACCTGGGCGACCTTGGTGGAGGCGATATCGTACGTGTAGGTTCCGCAAATGCCCCTTCTTTTCTTATGGACGTCAAGCATGATCCGGGTCGCTTCCGCCGCCGGTTTATGAAAGACGTTGACGAGGATCTCGATGACGAAATCCATCGTCGTATAGTCGTCGTTATAAAGGACTACCCGGAACCATTTCGGTTCCCGAAGTTCCTGTTCCGTTCCTGTTTCCCCTTCGGGCAGGTGATGATGCTCCGGTGTCATGGACATTGTTTCTTTCCTCTTCTCTCTTTCCGGCGCAGGAATATCGCTTACCAAGCAATATATGCAATGACGGTGGCCCTGTCAACAGGAGGGAAATATGAGGGAAGAAGAACTGGCCGGATGGCGGCTCGGGCGCCTATCTCTTTTTCAGCGCGAAACACTGACAGGCGATCCCGGAACTTGCGGCCATCTCCCGGGAGGGCAGAAGCCGCGACTTGAAGCCCGCCGCCCGGCACCCGTAAGGAAAGCGCGGATCGTAGGTGATGTAATAGTGTTTGCAGGAAGCGCAGCGGATCTCTTCCGCTGTCGGTCCGTTTCTTCCTGTCCGCTCCGAGGCTTCCGGCGTATGGTTGTTTTGACTCATAAGATGCGCCAAGTTCGGAAATGATGGTCAGTCGGGCTTGGCCATTTCCCGGTAAATCTGGGTGTCGATGGCGCCGAAGAACCGTTCGTATTGCTCTTTGTCAAGCAATCGCCGCATTTCCCATCCTGATGATGTTTTCTTCTCCGTAATGATGGAAAGCGTCACTTCCGTTTCATTCCGGGCGACCTTGCGGATCCGGGCCAGACTCCGGATTCTCCATTCACCCTGAACGACGTAGTCCGAGGTAACTTCCTGGCTGGCTTCGTTGACGGTCGCCTTTCCCAGTTCTTTATCCCTAATGACTTGATAGATGGCCTGTAGGATGTGCTTCTCCTTGGCCCGGTAAACATGGGTAAATTCGTCCGGCCTATCGATGCGTTCGCCGTCTTCACTACAGGAACAAAGAGTCATGCAGCAAGCGACGATCAGTGCCGGCATGACGAGCAGAAACCAGCGCCGGTGTCGCCTGGCGTCTGCATGGTGGAGGTGAACCACTTGGCAAGGGAGGTGGTTTTTCATTGGACAATCATAATTTATATTCGTTTCCGAATTTTTTCCGCAATGGCCAGGACCGTATTGGCATAGACCGTGCTGTGGTTGTACGCGAAGATGACCCGGTGCTGCTCTTCGCGATTCAGGCCTTTGCGCCAGCCGTGTTCCTTAAGGTAGTTGGCGATGCTGTGGAGGGCGTCCGGCTTCGAGAAAGGGTCGATCCGGCCGTCCCGGTCGGCGTCCACGCCGTAGGAAAAGACGTTGGAAGGCATGAACTGGCAAAGACCGATCGCGCCGTACATCGATCCCCGGATGCCCAGGGGATCGGTGCTTCCCCGGTCGGCGAAAAGGAGCAGCGCCTTGAGTTCGTCATAGGCCCAGTCGGCCTTTTCCCGGCAGCGACGGCGGAGGAAGGCGTCATTCTCCTCGGTGAGCAGCGCGGCGTCCAGGTAAGGGCGGATGCTCTCCAGGTCGGTGCAGTAGGCCATGCTGGCCAGCCGGTTGAAGACGCAGCGGTTTCCGGTGGCTTGTCCCAGCCGGGTCTCGATCAGGAGGATCGAGACGACGATCTCCTTCGGGACGCTGTACCGCCTCCTGATCTCTTCGAGAATCGAGCGGTTGGCAAGGGCATAGGCCTGGGCCCGGGCGATGACCCAGCGGGAGAGGTAGCTCTGGCGCACCACGTTCCGCAACGTTGCGGCCAGGGACGCCGGTTCCGCAGACCTGCCCCGGAGCAGCTCTTTGATCTTTCCGGTCATGGCGTCGGGTTCGAAGACGACCTCCGGACGGGCGAAGAGAGCCTCCACCTCCTGCCGATTGAAACCGTCGGCGGCCAACCGTTCCGTCAGGGGGGACCAATCCGCGGCGAATGTCCTGTGCGCCCCGTTCGGGAACACCAGCAGAAACACCGCAATTCCGAGCGCCAGCAGGAACCGCCGGCCGCAGGGGATGGTTTTTATCGATGGGACTCTCTTGGCGCAGGGGGGCATGGCATCCCTCTTGGGTGGCTGCTGCAAGCTGCGGGGTAAACTGTTTTTCTCTTCCTCCCGGAAAGGGAAATGAGGCCGAGAACCCGCAGCCATCTTTTGTAAAATTGATACCACGGTTAAGGGGAAAAAACCAGGGCTGGTTCGGAAAAAAGCGATCCGGAGATGGAATGCGCGGATGCTTTTTCCGCCTTTGTCATTTACCGGGGAGAACGGTCCAGGCGGCGGGGCAACGCTCCGATAATCTCGAGCGGCGGCCCGTCTTCGAACTGCCTTACCGTACCGTCGTCGGCGGCGAGGCGCTCGGGACCGATCGTCCAGGCATAGAGCTTTTTTGCATCGGCGAGGACCGGCTGGTCCGGCACGCCGTAGACCCGGCGCTGCATCGCTTCGTCGAAGACGCCGACGCAGCCGTGGGAGGCGGGCCTTCCCGGGAGGTCCCGGGCATGGATCCAGTACAAGACCTGTTCCTTGTCGATGAGAAACAGCAGGGCGTAATCCATGGGGTACTGGGCTTCCCCGTTGGCCGTCTTGTACAGGGAGGAAGTGTGGCGGCGGTGGTGCGCCTTGATTTTGAAGAGGCCCGTCGGGGTAAGATGTCCCTCGATTCCCGAGGCCGCCGGCATGGAAAAGACCAGTTGTCCCGATTCGTAGGCCCCGATCCACTGTTCGGTGATGTTCAGCAGGAGGTATTTGGGGTGCGGTTTCGCCGCTTCGTAGACCGCGGGCAGCGGAGTGTAATTCCTGATCTCCTCGATCCGTTCGGGGACCCGGATCGTCATGCCGGGATAGACATGGCGGCGGTCGATCCGGTTGAACCGGGCCACGGCGATCCAGTCGTCTCCGAAGAGCCGTTCCAGGCTTTCGTTGGGCATGACGAAATGGGATCGCCAGGAGATCCGGGCGAGGCTGGGGTAGGCAAAACGACCCAGGTCCTCCTGGCCACGGTCCAAAGGCGAGGCGGCCGGCCCCGAGGTCGATTTCGGATCGAACACCACTGTGGTAATGATGATGACCAGACCCAATAGGGTATAGAGAATTCGATGCAGCATATGCTCCGTCACCGAGCGGTGAACGTCGGCGAAAAGTCTTTTTATAAGAATGCGTTCACTAACATGTTCGGCCCTGAGGTTCAAGGAGAAAAAATGGAAGGCGTCGGGCCGGCGGCGCTGAAGAATCGGTTCGGCTTCTGCACGGCGGGTCGCTTCTTGACAAAGGCTGCCCCATCGGGTATAAGCGAACCGACGCTTGGATCCGCAAGGCGGACTGGGACGGAAGGATTAGAAAAGATTTTATGGACACGGCCTTGCCCTCTCGTCTTTCAGCGAAGGGCTTTTTTTTTGGAGGCTGGAGAAGGAGGCGACAGTATGACGGAACGGACCAGGGTGACGATTCCCTATCTGAGAGAGAAAAAGGCGCAGAAAAAGCCCATTGTGATGCTGACGGCCTATGATTTCCCCTGCGCTTTGCTGGAGGACGAGGTCGGCATCGATATCATCCTCTGCGGCGACTCGCTGGGGAACACGGTCTACGGGTTTTCGGGGACCACGCAGGTGACGATGGATCTGATGATTCCCCACACGGCGGCGGTCAAGCGGGCCGCGCCCCACAGCTTCGTCATCGGCGACATGCCTTTCATGTCCTATCAGCCCTCCGATGAAACCGCCATCCGCAACGCAGGACGTTTCCTCCAGGAGGCCGGTTGCGACGCCGTCAAACTGGAGGGTGGCGAAGAGATGGCCGAGCGCGTCCGGGCCATCAGCCGCGCCGGAATCGCCGTCCAGGGACACCTCGGCCTGACCCCGCAGTATGTTTCGGCCCTGGGAGGCTTCAAGGCCCGGGGCAGGGATGCGGCCGGCGCCCTCAAACTGATCCGGGACGCCCGGATCATCGAGGAGGCGGGCGCCTTCAGCATCGTCCTGGAGGCGATTCCCCCCGAAATCGGCCGGATCATCACGGAGCGGGCCTCCATTCCCATCATCGGCATTGGAGCGGGGCCTTATACGGACGGTCAGGTGCTGGTCATTCATGACATCCTGGGGCTCTTGCCGGGGCGCAAGGCGAAGTTCGTCAAACAGTACTGCGATCTGGAAAGTCAGATCCGCAGCGCTCTTGCGGCCTACAAGCAGGACGTGGAATCGGGGGGGTATCCGGCAGCGGAGCATTGCTACGGCATCGATCCCAAGGTCCTGGAAACGATCGAAAGTGACCTGAAGTAGACATATTCGCGGAGCGATTAGCCGATGATTACAGCAGTCATTGCGATATCGGACAGTTTGCCGCCTGAAAGAAACCTCGTCGGGCTGCTGGGCCATTCCCTGGTCCGGAAGGCCTATCTGCTGAAGGACGGAAAGCTGCCGGATGCTCCGTCCGGCTGCCGGTTCCTCACCTGCGACAGCCCCTTTTCCGGTGAGACCTGGAACACCCTTCGGGAGGCGATCACCACCCCCTATATCCTCTTTGCTCCCTGGACGGACGAGATCCGCATCGACCCGCGCGCCCCGGAACGGCTGGTCGCCGCGGCAAAGGCCACCGGAGCGGCGCTGGTCTATGCCGACTATGCCGAAGAGGCGGGAGGGACGCTCCGGGAGCACCCGCTGATCGACTACCAAGCCGGCAGTCTCCGGGACGGCTTTTCGTTCGGCCCCCTGATCCTCCTGGAAACGGCCGCCATCGGTCGGGCGATCCGGAAGTACGGCCCGATCCCCGCTTACCGCTGGGCCGGTTGGTACGATCTGCGCCTCAAGCTCTCGGCCGATCGGACCCTTTTCCATTTGCCCGAGCGGCTCTGCACCGTCGCGGCGGAACCGGGAGGCACCGGGTCGGCCCATTTCGCTTATGTCGATCCCCGCAACCGGCTCCTCCAGGAGGAGATGGAGGCGGCGGCCACGGCGCATCTCAAAAGGATCGGGGCCTATCTGGCGCCGGAATGGAAGGATATGCCCGCTTACCCCGATTCTTTTGCCCAGGAGGCCAGCGTCATCATCCCCGTCCGGAATCGGGTGCGGACGGTGGCCGAAGCGGTGCAAAGCGCCCTTCGGCAGCAGACCGATTTTGCCTTCAATGTCCTGGTCGTGGACAACCACTCGACGGACGGCACCACGAAACTTTTGGCGGACTTGGCCGGCCGCCACCCCGCCCTGCACCATCTCGTCCCGGAGCGGCGCGACCTTTCCATCGGCGGTTGCTGGAACGAGGCGATTTTCTCCGCGCCCTGCGGCCGGTATGCCGTGCAGCTCGATTCGGACGATCTCTACAGCGGCAAGGACACGCTGCAGCGGCTCGTCGATCTGCTCCGCCGGGAGAAGTGCGCCATGGCCGTCGGGTCCTATACCCTCGTCAACGAGCGGCTGGCGGAGATCCCGCCGGGACTGATCGACCACCGGGAATGGACGGAGGCCAACGGACGGAACAACGCCCTGCGGATCAACGGCCTGGGGGCGCCGCGGGCCTTCGCCACGGCGCTCCTGCGCCGGATCGGCTTTCCGAACGTCGGCTACGGGGAGGATTACGCCGTGGCCTTGCGCCTCTGCCGGGAATACCGGATCGGCCGGATCTACGAGAGCCTCTACCTCTGTCGCCGCTGGGAGGGGAACACCGACGCCGCCCTTTCGGTCGAGCAGGCCAACCGCTACGACCTCTACAAGGACCGCCTCCGGACGATGGAGATCGCGGCGCGCCGGAAGCTGAACGGGGTGAGGCGATGGCGATCCTGATCCGTCCCTGGCGCCGGGAAGACGTACCGGCGGTGCGCCGGATTCTCTGGGAATCCTGGCTTGCCACCTACCGGGCCTTCATCCCCGAAGCAGACCTCCGCGCCTACTTCACGGCAACTTACCAGCCCGAGTCGCTGCTGCGCCTCTACGAGCTCTCCTTTGTCCGGGGGCTGATCGGCGAAGCGGACGGCGAGGCGGCGGGATTCGCCCGGACGCAGTATCAGAAAAACGAGAACCGGCTGTACCTGGCCTCCCTCTACCTGCTGCCCGCCTTTCAAGGTCGGGGCATCGGCGACCGGCTTCTGAAGGCGGCCGAAGCGCAGGCTTTGGCCCTTGGCCTGGACGAACTCTGGGTGGGGGTGATGGTCAAGAACGAAGCCGCCGGCCGCTGGTACGAACGCCGGGGATTCCGGTTCATCCGGGAGGAGCCTTTCCGGATGGGCGGGACCACCGTTTCCCACCGGATCGGCTACAAACCGATTCCGGGCGCCGCCCGGGAGGCCGGCCTTTCGCAGCGGCTCCATGCCGTCTATCCCGGAGAAAGGGAAGACGCCTCGCTGGCCGAGCTTGCCGCCTCCCTTTACGAAGCGCAGAAAAAGAACTGGCCCGCACTCGGCGAGGGCTGCACCGCCCTGGCGGCGGCCCGGGTGCGGGAGATTCGCGGCGAGCGCTGGCAGGTGAAGGTCCAGTTCAACCCGCAGCGGATCGTCAGCGCCGGGGCCAAGGTCGATCGGAAATCCATCGGTCAGCGTCCCTGCTTTCTCTGCCCTGCAAACCTTCCCCCGGAGCAGCGGGCCATCCTCTACCGCGACGCCTATCTCGTCCTCTGCAATCCGGCGCCGATCTTTCCCGGCCACCTGACCATTGCCCACCTGCGCCATCTGCCCCAATCGCTCCCGGCCAACCTGGAGATCTTCCTGCGGCTGGCGGCGGACTTCGGACCCGGGACGACGGTTTTTTACAACGGGCCGCGCTCCGGCGCCTCGGCGCCCGACCATCTCCACTTTCAGGCGGCGCCCGCCGGCCTGATGCCCGTGGAGGCGGAAGTGTCCGCTGCGGCGAGTCGGACGAAGGTGAAACAAAAAGCGGGCGCGACTCTCTGGCGGACCGAGGGACTCGGAAGAGGCGCTCTTGTGATCGAGGGAAAAGAGGCGGGGGCCGTTGCCGCGGCAGTGGCAACGGTGCTCGAAGCGCTGGGCCGATCGGACGAGCTTGAAGAGGAGCCGCTCCTGAACCTCCTGGCCACCCATGGGGGCGGCGGCTGGCGGCTGATCCTCTTCCCCCGCCGGAAACACCGGCCGGCCGCCTATTTTAAGGAAGGGGAGGAACGGCTCCTGGTGAGCCCCGGCGCCGCGGATATGGGCGGGCTTTTCATCACGCCCGTGGAGAAGGATTTTTTCGCTTTCAATCGGGCGCTCGTGTTGGAAATCTTTGCGGAAGTGGCTTACGACGATGCCGCGGTCGCTGCCCTTCTGGAGAGCCTTTAGCTCCTGCCATGCTGGGGGCAGGTCTCCTTCCTTCCGGCAAAGCATGATCGCACTCCCCCCGGGCGTGGTTGCGGTCGGTGCTTCCCCTCCGCTTCCCGCCTGCCGATCTGTGGCGGCATTGCGACAGCCCGCTGAATGTCAAATATTGTCTGCGAAAAGTCGTTTGGGCACAGTGATTGCATTTCTCGCCCCGGACCATGGGCGTTAGAATTCGCATTCGGGAGGCATTTCATGAAATTCGTCATCGAAGGAATGGTCATTACCGTGGTGGACTTGATCGGGGCGGGGATCATCGCTTTCATCCTACGATCGGTCTTCGGCCGGAACTTGACGTACAAGTTGTTCGTATGGCTGATCCCGGGGATTGTGGTCATCATCACCAACACGACCGTTGCCACCAAATTGGGTGGTTTTTCCAACATGACGGCCTTTGTCATTTTTATGACAGTCGGCCTCGCCGTTTTAATTGCCAATTTCATCATCGTCGGAAACGTTCTGATTAGAAAACTGCATAATATCGCAGATGATATTTTTAAATCCGCTGCCGAGGTCAGCTCCGCATCGGGCATGGTATCCCTCTCCAGCCAAACTTTGGCGGCGGGTGCGTCAACGCAGGCCGCGTCGGTCGAGGAATTTTCGTCATCGATGGAAGAGATGTCCTCGATGACCAAGCAGAATGCTGAAAATGCACAGCAGGCCAACCTGCTCATGTCCAATGATGCCAACCTGAGCTATCGCCTGATTACCGAAAAAATGAACGCCATGAAGGCCGTCGTCGACGCCAGCGTCAAAGCGGGCGAGGAAACAGCCAAGATCATCAAAACGATTGATGAAATATCGTTTCAGACGAATCTGCTGGCCTTGAATGCCGCCGTCGAAGCGGCCCGTGCCGGAGAGGCGGGCAGCGGGTTTGCGGTGGTGGCTTCCGAGGTTCGCAATCTGGCCTTGCGTGCCGCGGAAGCGGCAAAAAATACGGCCACGCTTATTGACGACTCGAACACGAAAATTCATCAAGCTTCGAATCTTTTTGAGCAGATCGATAGCGAGTTGTCGAACAACCACCAAATCACGGAGCGGATGGCCGCGATTGTCGGCGAGGTCGCGGTGGCCTCTCGGGAACAGGCCCAGGGCATCAGGCAGATCAACAGCGCCGTGGCGGAGATGGACGGCGTCATCCAACAAACCGCCGCCACTGCCGAGGAGTCGGCCAGCGCCGCGGAGGAACTGAACGCCCAATCGCTTCAGATGAAAGGGAGCGTGCAGGAACTGGTCCGGGTGATCGATGGGGATCCTCAACGGTCTTTCTGAGGATCAGGGCCTCTTCCTTGAACAGCGTATCAGAAATATCAGCGCTTACTACACTTGACCGGTTTGGAAAGGATGGAGATCGTGGCTGAAGCTGAGGATCGTAAAGGGATTCTTTTGGAGAGCGGTACGAATGAAATGGAGTTGATCGAACTCTATATTGACGAAGTGGGCGGATACCGGGGGTATTACGGCGTCAATGTGGCAAAAGTACTGGAGATCATCAGGCTGCCGCCTGTCATCACCAAACCGCCGAAAGCCGCTCCTTTTGTGACCGGCGTGTTCAATCACCGCGGGAAGGTCATCATTCTGGTCGATATGGCCCTCTGGCTGGGCAAGAATCGCCTGGAGGGCGGAACCCCCATCGTCATCATCACGGAATTCAACCAAACGACCTCCGCCTTCCTGGTTTCCGGCATCACGCGCATCCACCGCTCCAGTTGGGCCAGCATCAATCCGGTGGACCATTACCTGCAAAATTTCTGTGATGCCATTACGGGTCTTATCCACCTGGAAGGGAGAACGGTTCTCATGCTGGATCTGGAAAGGGCGATCAGCGAGATCGATCCCCGTTTGGCCATGCCGCAGCACCTGGCCGAGGGGGCGGCAGCGGTCGCTTCCGGAACCGCTGCGGCCGCCGGACTTCGCTACCCTCTACGCGTTCTCCATGCCGATGACTCCGGCATGATTCGCCGGGCCACGAAACAGCTCCTCGAAGAGAAACGGGAGTTTGTCGTTGCGTCGAAAGTGGATGGCAGTGAAGCCTGGGAATATCTGCTGGAGGTCAAGAAAAAGGCCGGCGATCAGAAAAAGCCCATTACCGATTTTATCGACATCGTCCTTTCCGATGTCGAGATGCCGCAGATGGACGGCTATCATCTCTGCCAGAAAGTGAAAAATGATCCCGTTCTCAAGGCCCTGCCGGTGGTGCTCTTTTCCTCGTTGATCACCGATAAATTGCGCCACAAGGGGGAATCGGTTCTTGCCGATGCCCAGATCTCCAAGCCGAACCCCGATGAACTGATTCAGAACCTGAAGGAGATCATGGTGAAAAGATGAGGCCGTCTGGGACGGAAATGGCCGAGATCGCCGATACCCCCCTGGGCGGAAATGCCCTTTTGGCGGGACTGATCGGTCACGTCGCGGCCTGTCTGGCGGCGATGCTGGCCGCTCCCGGTGCGGGATCTTTTGGGGCCATCGTTTTTCCTTCCGCCTGCCTGTTGCTCGTCCTGGGCGCCTATGTCGAGCTGAAAAAGCGGGGCTACGCGCCGATCAGCGACTGGCGCATCTATGTCATCGCGGCGCTCACCCTTTTGCCCTTCCTCGGGCCGCTTGCGGCGCTGGGGTTGCTCTACCGTTTTCAGAAAAGCGGCGAAACCGTGCGGGTCGGCATCCTGGGTTTGCTTTCTGCGCTTTTCAGAATGAAGGCAAACGTCCTGGTTCTCTTAGCGCTCCTCATCGTCCTTTTTCTCTTCTATGCCCTCCTCCAGAGCCGGCAGGACCCCTACTTCCAAAGGCGGGCGGCGACGGTCAGTCTGCCGGCCATTTCCTTTGGGGAAGCGGCGGCTCCTACCCCTCTCCGTGGAGGATGAAAACGGACCAGTAAAGGGGATTCGGATATTTGGCCTTCATCTCGTTTCTGGCGAGCCTCAGCGCCTCTCCCTTGCTCTTTCCCGCCTTCAGGTAGCCGTAGAACTTCTTCATGTATTCCACTGCCGGCTCGGACGCCACTTCCCAGAGGCTGACGACCACGCTCCGGGCCCCGGCATGGTGAAAGGCGCGGGCGAAGCTGGCCACCCCTTCCCCTGCGATCAGCTTGCCTTTCCCGGTGGAGCAGGCGGACAGGACCACCAGATCGGCATCGAGGCTCAGGGCCAGAACCTCGCTCATGGTCAAAAAGCCATCGTCGCTCCCCCTGTTTTCCACCTGGCCGAGGATGATGAAGGGCTCCTTGATCCCCTTCACCTTGCCCGGCATATCGGCATGGGTCGCAAAGTGGAGATACCGGTAGCTCCCCAGGGGCGCGCTTCGCAAGCCCGTTTCGCTGGCCGTCATGTTCAGGAGGACATCAGGCGCCGTCGCTTTGGCCCCCAGAATCCGGGCGATCTGCAACACCTCTTCTTCGGTTTCCGGCAGCGCCGGAAAGACGACTTCTTCCCAGGTCTCTTCCTTTTGACCGGCCGGGGCGGCTTGGGGAACGACCGTCACCCCCCGGTAGGCGTACTCGGAGAGGTTTTTCCCCAGGGGCTTTTCATAGGGTTTGGCTGCCTTGAACGCTCCATAGCGCGGATCCCGGTCCGTATAGACCGGATTGCCGAGGGCAAAGAGGGTCCGCGCGGCGCCGGAACTCTTGGCCTGGCGCGTCAGGGCGAGGGCCGTGGCCGACTGGTAATAGGACGTCACCCACTGATCCCCCAGATAGACCGTGGCCTTGGGCGTGGCGCCTCTTTTGGCGATCAGGGCCTCGAAGGGCAGAAGGCCCAGCAGGCCGTCGGGAACGAGGATCAGTTTTTCGCCGGCCTTGATCTCCTTTGCGGCCCTGGCAAAGAGGATATCATAGAGTTCCTTGGCCTCCTGACTGGAAAAATCTTTTTCCCGGCCTGAATTGAGGGGCTCCATGAAGGCCTTGATCCGCTCCTCCAGCGCCGGCCCTGCGACATTGAGCTTCTGGACCCGGATACTGTTTTTCCGGATGATGTAGGCATAGGATTCCAGGTCTCCCAAGGCGTATTCGATCAGCACCTCGTTCGGCTTCAAGGGCAGGTTCGGCAGGGCCACCGGTTTGGGATATTTCAGGGCCGCATAGGCGGGGTATCGGGACGCAATCTGCGATTCGAGGAGGGCCTGTTCCTTGCGGAGGGCCTCTTTTTTCTGCGCGAGCTTTTCAAAAACCTCTTTGCCCGTCTGGAAGGCCTCTTCCCATTTGCTGTCCAGCAGCGAAAGCTGACTTTGCAGGACATCCTCTTTTTCCCGCAACTCGGGAGAGATCTTCGCGTCCTGGTACTGCCGGGCCGAACCGGCCATGGCCTCCAGGAGGGTCCGGGCCCGGACCAGCTCGGAAAAATGGAAGGCGCAGGCCGCTGCGTCGGCGCCGTAGGGTTTGAATTCCGGGGGCAGCGGTTTCCCGGCAAGGGCCAGTTCCGACAGGACCGCAACGAGGGTCCGGTAGGGGGTGACATGCTTGATGAAGTTGCCGCCGGCGAAAAACAGCTCTTTCAAGTTCGCAGCCCGCCGCGTTTCTTCGGCGATGGAGACGGCTTTCAGAAGGTCCAGAGAGGCTTCTCCGAGACGCCCCCCGCCCTGGAGCGCCTGGCCGCGCAGCGTGTAGTACTGGAGAAAGGCGAGGCTGCTCTGGTTCCATCTGGGTTCCATGTCCTGAAGCAGTCTCAGCGCCTCGTCGTATCGCCCGGTGCGCAGGTAGAGATAGACGAGCCCGGAGTTGCTTTTGATCTCCCGGAACAGGGCTTCGGCCTCCCGGTATTGCTTCTGCTGGAGATAGATGGTCCCGATGTCGTTCAGGGTCCCTGAGGGATCGAGTCCGAGCTTGCGGCTCATCCGGTACGACTCGTTCAGATAGGTGAGGGCCTGCTCGTACTGGCCGAGTTCCGAATAGGTCGTGCCGATATTGGCCAGCGTCATGGCGACCTTGTGCTCCCTCTGGAGGCGCCGATCGGTTTCCAGGGATTCCCTGTAAAAGGCCAGGGCCTTGTCGTACTGTCCCAGGGAGGCGTAAACGTTGCCGATGTTGTTCGTCGTCGAGGCGATCATCGGCGCCTGATCGAGTCTGCGGGCGATCTTCAGGGACTGGTCGTAGTGTTCCAGGGCCTTGTCGTACTTGCTGAGGCTTCGGTAGAGGGCGGCGATGTTGTTCAGCGCCAGACTGATTTCATTGTCGAGCTTCAGCCGGTAGGACAGTTCGAGGGCTTCTTTGTAATTGACGAGGGCCCGGTCGTATTCGAGCACCTGGGCCTGGTAATCGCCCATGGTGATCAGGGCCATGGCTCTGTGCTGGGGCAGGTTGTTCTCGGTGGCGATCTGGATTCCCTGTTCGAGCGCCGAAAAGGCGTCGTCATACTGCCCCAGCCGCATGTAGGCCCTGCCGAGGTAGGTGAGGTTGGAGACCGCCCCGTAGCTGTCC
>JAKAFS010000135.1 GCA_021817825.1 Deltaproteobacteria bacterium
TCGCCCCCATGGTCGTGACGATTGTGATGATCTGGCCGAACCAGATCGGGTCATATCCCATCCCGACGACAAGCGGGTAGAAGATCGGCAGCGAGATAAGCAGGAACGCCAGCGCGTCCATGATGCAGCCGCCGACGATGTAGCAAAGGAGGATCAGGGCCAGGAGGAGCTCCCTGGGAACGGCAAGGGAACCGATCCACCCGGCTGCCTCGAAGGGCAGGCGCGTGATGGCCAGGAACCGCCCGAAGATCACCGCCCCGGCGATAATCATGAAGACCATGCAGGAGATCCGGACCGTATCCCCGACGGCGGCGAAAAACCCTCTGCGGGAAAGCTTCCGCCGGGCGAGGCAGATGGCAAGCCCCAGCGTGCAGCTCACCGCCGCCGCCTCCGTCGCCGTCACGACGCCGGTGAACAGGGCGTACATGATGATCGCAAACAGGACGATGATGTCGAGCGCCTCGGGGAGGGCCTGGAACCGCTCTTTCCAGGTACTCCTCTCCGCCGCCGGCCCCCAGTCGGGGTGGCGCCGGCAGATGACCCAGACCGTTGCCGCGATGAGCACGGTCGCGATGGCGCTGGGAATGATGTTTCCGAAGAAGAGCTTCCCGATCGACTGCCCTGTGTAGATCCCGTAGACGACCAGGACGATGCTGGGCGGGATGAGGACGCCGAGCGTCGCACCGGCGGCCACGGAACCGGCGTTCAGGACCGGGTGATAATGATATTTTTTCATCGCCGGGATGGCGACGGTGCTCATCGTCGCCGCGGTCGCCGTGTTCGAGCCGCTGATCGCGGAAAAGGCCGCCGAGGCCATGATCGTCGTGATCGCCAGTCCCCCGCGGTAATGGCCGAACCACCGGTTCGTCGCATGGTAGAGGCTGTCGTTGTAACCGGCGTAGTGGACGAACTCCCCGACGAGGATGAACATCGGGATCACCGTGAGGCCATAACCGGAAAAGATATTCCACATCTCCCCGCCGATCATCCCCAGGGCGGCCGTAAACGAGGTCGCGTAGGCAAGACCGATGAAGCCGACGATCGCCATCGTGAAGCCCGCCGGAATCCGCAAAAGAAACAGGGCGGCGAACATGACGGCGATCCCGGCGACGCCCAGCAGGGGTCCGCTCATGATGATCCATCCTTCCGGAAAGCCCTTGTGATGTCCAGCAGACAGGTCAGGGTGAGAATTCCGAAACCCGCCGCCACGCCGAAGACGAAGGGGTGGTAGATCACCTTGAGCGTCTCGGACACCTCGCCCGAGGCCATGATCCGCGCCCCCCAGACCAACACCTGCCAGGCGACGATCCCGAAGAAGACCGCGCTGATCCCGGCGGAGAGCGCGTCGACGAGACGCATCACCCGCCGGGGGTAGCGGGAGGAGAGGATGTCCACGACAATATGCCCCTTGCGCCGCTGCGTGGAGGCAAGGGCGAAGGCGACGCCGATCGCCCCCAGGAAAGAGACGACCTCGTAGGTCCCCCGGAAGGGGGCGTGGAAGACCCTGAGGACCACGTTGCCCGTGGCCAAAAGCATGAGTGCCAGCACGGCCGCACCGCTCAAGACCAGGAGGATCCGGCCCAGCAGGTTGTCGATCTTATCCAGCGTCGTCATCATTTCCCTTTTTTGTCGTACTTCTTCTTCAGTCTTTCGATCTCCGCGACGATCTCGGCGCCGGGAAGTCCCTGTGCGCTCACCTTCTTCACGTACCCGTCGATCATCGGCTTCACGAGGGTCCCGATCTCCGCCTTGTCGGCGGCGGGAAGCTGGATCACCTGATGGTTGTACTTCTGTTTCGACCAGGTCAGGGCCTCGGCGACGTGGTTATCGACGTATTTCCCCGTCCATTCCGCCTGCTCGACGCGCAGATCGTCCATCGCCTTCTTCACGTCGGCGGGAAGCGCATTCCACTTCTCCCGGTTCATGACGACGGCGAAGGAGACGACGAAGAGGCTCGTGTCCGTAGCGAAGGGGCAGTAGGCGGCGTAGTTCATGTCCTTGAGGACTTCGAGCGATGAGACGACCCCCTTGACGATCCCCTTCTGGATCGCCTCCGGCGTCTCGGACTGGGGCATGGCGATGGGAATGCCGCCGAGATTCTTGACCACATCGGCGCCTGTCCCCGAGACGCGCAGCTCCATCCCTTTCAAGTCCTTGAGCGTCCGGACGGGTTTGCTCGTCATGAAGTCCGCGGGCGGGCAGGTGAACAGGGTCAGGATCTTCACCTTTTCGAACTCCTTCGGTTTGTACTTCTCGATCAGGTCGGTCAGGACCAGGCTCGCCACGCGGGCGTTCGGAAAGCCGAGCGGCAGATCCACCGCCTCCGAAACCGGGAAGCGTCCCGGCTGGTAGCTCATCGCGAAGTTCCCGATGTCGGCCGTCCCGGCGATGACGCCGTCGAAGATGTTCTTGGCCGGTAGGAGCGTCCCACCGGGGAAGGTGTTGATCTTCACCTGGCCGTTCGTCCGCTTTTCGATCTCCTTGACCCACCGCTCCATCTGGACGCAGGGAAAGGTCGAGGCCGGCGGGAAATTCGCATAGGTAAGCGTGACGGGCGCGGCCGCAACGGGTGCCGGCGCCAGCGCGGCCGCAACGGCCAGACAGAGGACCATCAGGACTGTTTTGAACAAAACATCGATTTTCATCTTTCGCCTCCTTCATTCATTAATCATTGCTTCCGTATTACTGATCGGACACCCTCGTACAAGGAGATCTCCTTCGCAAGGGCCGCATTGGAGATTTTTGGGGCACCATGCCACCGCAGCGGCGCGAGGATGTTCAGGGTCTGAAAAAGATCCGCGGCCCGGCGAAGGACCTCTCCTTATCAATTACACCCCAGACGGAACCCCTCCAGGTTCAGGACGAGCTGCTTTTCCGGCGAGATCCGCTTCAGAACCGACTCGATGGTAGCCGCGTCGCAGAAGAGTCCTCCCTGACTGACGGCAAACCCCAGGAGCACCAGGTTCGCGATGACGAGCGATCCGTGCTCGCGGGCGATACGCGTCGCGTCGATCGCCTCACCCTCCCCTTCTTTATCCGCGTTCATGTAAATCACCCCCCCGGGTTTCAGGAAGGGCCGGTGGACTTCCAGGTTTCCCGCGTGGAGGAACAGGCCGATGTCGGCCCGCCCCGTCCGGATGAGCGGGCTCTTGAAAGGGCCGACCTTTACATGGGAGATCACCGTCCCGCCGCGCATTGCCATCCCGTGCGTTTCCGAGGTCAGGACCTCCATCCCCTTTTCGACGGCTGCCTCCGCAAGAATGCGCGTCACAAAGAGGACTCCCTGGCCGCCGATGCCGCTCACGATGACCTGCTGTTTCATGGCCTGCCTCCTTCCGCCCGGATGGCTCCCGAGGGGCAGACGTGCACGCAGACCCCGCAGCCGATGCAGCGGTTCTGATCGATTCGGGCCCGGTTTTCTTCACCGTCAAAGAGGATGGCCGGACATTCGAATGCATCGATGCAGGCACGGCAGCCGACGCAGTCGTCCGTGATGCCCATGGCGAACACCTCCTGCGCCTGGCGCGCCGCCCGATTGACGATGCAGGGGTGCTTGGCGATGAGGACGGCGATGCCGCCTTCCGGCGACCGGATGAAGGCGTCCGCCTCCCTGAGGGCGGCGCGCATCGCCTCGACATCATAGGCGTCGATCTCCTTGAGGTGCCGGACGCCGCACGCCCGGACAATCTCCGGGATAAAGACCTTGCTTCCGGCGCTTCCGTCCGCCCGGACGCCGAGCTGAGGGGTCGGCTGGTGGCCGGTCATGGCGGTCGTCCCGTTGTCGAGGATGACCAGGACGAATCGCGCCCCCTGGAAGACCGCGTTGATGAGCCCCGGGATCCCCGCATGGAAGAAGGTGGAATCCCCGATCGTCACGACGATCGTCGGAAAATCCTTCCCCCCGGCGGCATAGGCGTGGTAGAAACCCGCTCCCTGTCCGATGCAGGCGCCCATGCAGTGGCAGGTGTCCACGGCGCCGAAGTTCATCCCCAGGGTGTAGCAGCCGATGTCGCTGGGGAAAATGCCGTTGGGAAAGGTGTCACGGATCGCATAGAAGGCCGCCCGGTGGCCGCACCCCGCGCAGAGCGACGGGCGGATCCCCTTCCTGGCGGCCGAAACGGCCGGGGCCGCAGGCAGATCGAGGAATCGCCGCAGGATCTCCTCGATGATGTCGGGCGTCAGCTCTCCCTGCCGGGGAACGTCGCCGGACCCCCGGCCGTTGACACCGGGGCCGAGCTGCATCTCGATCACGGCGTCCGTCTCCTCCAGGACAAGGACCTTCTCGTAGCGCTCCCGGATCTTCTGGATGAACGGCCGGTGGAGCGGGTAGGCGAGGCGGACCTGGTAGAGGTCGATCCTCCCCTCCGGCCCAAGGGAATCGAGCAGTTCGGAGACGTGGGCGAAGGCGACGCCGGAGGCGACGATGCAGATGCGCGTCCGGCCGACGCCGGGGGTGAGGATGGGGGCGAAGGCCTCCTCTCGGGCGATCCGATCGAGCCTGTCATTCAGGGTCCGGTGGAGGCCGGTCAGGAACTGGGGCGTGGCCACCCAGCGGCCGGGATCCTTTTCAAAACATGCCTTCTGTTCCCGGGACGCGGGAGGGCGGCAGGAGACGTTCTGGCGGGCGTGGCAGACGCGGGTCGTCGGCCGGAGCATGACGGGGATCTCGTACCTCTCCGAAAGCGCGAAGGCGTCGGCCACCATTTCCCGCGCCTCCCGTGGCGAGGAAGGGTCGAAGACCGGCGCCTTGGCGAAGTGGGCGAACAGCCGGCTGTCCTGCTCCGTCTGGGAGCTGTGGGGACCCGGATCGTCGGCGGCGATCAGGATGAATCCCCCCTTGACGCCCAGATAGGCGGCACGGGTGAAGGGATCGGCCGCGACGTTCAGCCCCACCTGCTTCATGGCCACCGCCGAGCGCCGCCCCGCCATGGAGTTGGCCAGCGCCGTCTCACAGGCGACCTTCTCGTTGATCGACCACTCCGCGTGGAGCACAGCTCCCGTCTCCTTCGCGAAGGCGACGACCGAAGAGAGGATTTCCGAGGCCGGCGTCCCCGGGTAGGCGGCCGCCAGCGTGCACCCCTCCTCGACGAGACCGCGGCCGATCGCCTCGTTTCCCATCAGGATCCTCTGTTCCGAATGATCGGTCATTTCCTTTGTCCTTGATTCGCTTTCC
>JAKAFS010000136.1 GCA_021817825.1 Deltaproteobacteria bacterium
GGGGGGGGGGGGTCCGCCCGCGCGCTGGGTAGATTTTTGGCGGGGAAAAAATCCCCCGCTTCCGCCCGGGCGGCGGCGGCGGGGGGGGGGGGGGGGGGGGGGGAATGGAACAAGGAAAGAGTCAATGGCTTTTCCGTCCTTGCGGTTCGCGCTGAAAGCCGATAGAAGAGCGTTTCTGTAAAGGGCGCCGTGCGGGAACCGGAGGCAGGCGGGAAAAAGACAGCTGGGAAGGTGTGGTGATGGGCAAGAAGTCGGCAAGGATTCTGGTCGTAGACGACGATTTGAGCATGCGGGTGGTCCTCGAAGCCATGCTGAAAAAGGAGGGCTACGCGGTGAGCACGGCCGCCGACGGGATGGCGGCCCTGAAGATCCTGGCCGCAGAGAATATCGCCGTCGTCGCCACCGATCTCAAGATGCCCAGGCTCGACGGGATGGGCCTTCTGGAGCGGATCATGCGGGACGATCCGTCCCTGCCGGTGATCCTCCTCACCGCGTACGGCACCGTGGCCACCGCCGTCGACGCCCTGAAGAAGGGGGCCTTCGACTACATCACCAAACCCTTCGAACGGGACGAACTCAAGGCGGTGATCCTCAAGGCGGTCAAAACCCGGATGATGAGCGAAAAAGAGATCGAGGCGGAGCCCGGCGAAGCGGATCCCTATCGGATCGTCGGAACCAGCCGCCCACTGGCGGAGATCCAGGAGATCATCCGGAAAGTCTCCCCGACGACGACCGCAGTCCTCATCACCGGCGAGACGGGAACGGGCAAGGAGCTGATTGCCCGCGCCATCCACCGGCAAAGCACCCGCAGCGACCAGCCCTTCATCAAGATCAACTGCGCGGCGATTGCGGAAAATCTCGTGGAAAGCGAACTGTTCGGCTACGAAAAAGGGGCCTTCACCGGCGCGGTCACTGCCAAACCGGGGCGCTTCGAACTGGCGCACAAAGGGACGCTTTTTCTGGACGAGGTCGGCGAAATCCCCCGGGAGATGCAGGCCAAGCTCCTCCAGGCGATCCAGGACCAGAGCTTCGAGCGGGTGGGGGGACTGAAGACCCTCTCGGTGGACGTACGGCTCATCGCGGCGACCAACCGGAACCTCCTGCAACGGGTCGAAGAAGGAAAATTTCGTGAGGATCTTTACTATCGCCTGAACGTCTTTCCCATCCACATCCCGCCGCTCCGGGACCGGACCGAGGATATCCTTCCCCTGACCGGCCACTTCATCGAAAAATACAACCGGAAGCTGGAACGGAGCGTCGAGGGGATCGACGCGGAGGTGCAGGAACGCCTGGTGGCCTATCCCTGGCCGGGCAACATCCGGGAACTCGAGCACCTCGTCGAGCGGCTCGTCCTGTTGGCCGAAGGGCCGCTTTTGACGATGCAGTTCGTCCCGCCGGAGATCGCCCTTTCCACCCCCGAACCGGCATCCTCGGCAGAGGGGCAGACCGAAACGCCGGGCCACGATGTCCTGAAGAGCCATATGGAAGAGATGGAGCGGCAGATCATCGCCCGCTGCCTCGAAGAGTGCGGCGGGAACGTCACCCGGGCCGCCGAGCGGTTGGGGCTCAGCCGCAAAGGGCTCCAACTCAAGATGATCAAGCACCGCCTCCGGAAAAAAGAGGACTGACCCGCGCCTATCGGAACCTGCGCCCCAAGGGCCGCGGCCATCGTTTGGACAATAGTTTTCGCCTCAGTAGTTTGGATTGACAAACCCTGTTTTCCTTTTTATACTTTCAGCCGAAAGAACTTTTTTCTCATGACTCTGTTTATTGACTAAACCATTAAGGAGACCGGTCATGAAAAAAATCCTCTATTTTGCCTCCCTCGCCGCAATTCTGGCCCTGGTCGTCGGCTGCGCATCGATGCCGCCCGTTGAGATCAAACCCATCACACCCAACCTCGCCATCGCTCCGGCGCAGATCAGACCGCTCAAGATGGGGGTGGTCATTCAGGACCCCATGCCTTATTCCCTCTTCTACCAAGGGGCCGGCAGCTATTCCCGGGACATGACGGCGGACATGCGCGCCCAGGGATTGCTGCTCGAACGCGACTTGTCCAAGATTGTTCAGGACACGCTTTCCCAGGCCTTCCGGCAAGTGGTTGTCCTCCGCGAGTGGCCTCAACCGGGCCAGTATGATGCGGTGGTCAATCTGAACATCGGGCAGATATTGACGAAAGAGCGTGTGGTCCTGACGGGCGAGACCTGCGACATCACGGCGGAATGGAAAATGAGCGTGTTGAACGACGAGAACCGGGAAATTTTCAACGCCAAAGGGGTGTCGCCGTCGCATAACTTCCGATGGAATGCCTTCAACCCCGGTCCCGGCTGGATTCTGGGGTTAAACGAGACTCTGTCGTTGATTCTCAGTGAATTGGCAAAGGAATGGGGAACGACGCTTTATAAATTGGATATGACTGGCAGCACAACGAGATAACCCATGAAATGGAAACTGGGGCTCTTGCCCATACTTCTTGCCGCTCTTGGGGGATGCTTCCCGACCGTTCAAGCGCCCACGGTCCTGCCTGTTTCCGACCTTGCGCCGCCGGCATCCACCGGAGCCATTGCGAAAGAACCCGTCTATACGGTGGTGATCGACCGGTTCCGTGATGAGCGTTCCAACCGGAGCATCCTTGGCCAGTACGATCATCTGGGAAAAGGGGGCTTCGCGGGCACCGTCACGGTCACCGCCGATCGGGACATTACGGAAGTGTTCGAAGAGCTGGTGAAGAAGTCTCTCCAGCGCCGGGGCATCCATCAGGGGCCTTCCCCTTTCCTCTTGAGGGGCACGATCAAAAAAGCCAATGTCGGAGCCTCGCCGGACTCGCAAATCATCAAAGGGGAAGTCTTTCTGGAACTGACCATCACCCATTCCAGCACGGGAGCCTATCTATGGAAAAAGTCATACCTGGGTTCGGCAAGCGGAGTGGATCCCAAGCTGACGCTGGCCCACGCTTTTCAGGACCTTGCCAATATGGTGGACCAGGATGACAGTCTCCTGGTTTTAAGGCAGGTGTTTCTTGCCTCGGGCGGAAAATTGCCAACATTCCCGGCAGGCTCCCCCTATGGGCAGGCCATGGCGGCAAGACAACCCCTTTCCGATGTGGACGAACTCCCGGCCGCAAAATCAAAACCGAACCCGAACGCCTATGCCGTGATTATCGGCATCGAGCAATATCGGCAGAAACTTCCGGCCGCCGACTTCGCGGCCCATGACGCGCAAATCGTGGCGGAATACCTTTTCAAGGTCCTGGGGTATCCCCCGAAAAATGTCGTTGTCTTATTGAACGACCAGGCGTCGAAAAGCGATTTCGAAAAATACCTGGGAAGCTGGCTCGTCAACAACGTCGAAAGAGGCAGTTCCCTTTTCATCTACTATTCCGGTCATGGCGCGCCGAATCCCGGCACGGGAGACGCCTACCTGGTTCCCTATGACGGGGATCCTTCCTTCCTCGCGGACACCGGATATTCGCTGCAAAGGCTCTATGAGCAGTTGGGGAGACTGCCGGCCCGGGAAATTGTCGTGGCACTCGATTCCTGCTTTTCCGGCGCCGGCGGAAGGTCCGTCCTGGCCAAAGGGGCGCGGCCGCTCGTCATGAACCTCCAAAGCACCTTCGCGCTGCCCGGGAATGTGACCGTCATGGCAGCCGCCTCGGGGCATCAAATCAGTTCGACCTACGAAGAAAAGAGTCACGGACTTTTCACCTACTTTTTGCTCAAAGGCATCAAGGAGCGAGAGGTCGTGAGGCAGAACGGCTCGCTTGCCCTGGGCGATCTGTTCACCTTCATGAAGCCCCAAATCGAAGCGATCGCCAGGAAACAATACAACAACGCACAGACCCCCCAACTGATCGGTCAAAAGTGAATTGTTGGTCATGAGCACTTGCCGCAACGCTTCTGCACCCTTCCCGCAACAGCGATCGTGCCGCCTTTTCTATCCCCTGACCGCACTCAGGGCTTTCGTCAGGCAACCTTGCCCAGCGGGTCCACAGAGTTCCCCCTCCCCCGACCCCGACCCCGGTTTGACATCTTTCCCGGGAAGACTTAGATTACGAAGGTCTGTCCGCAGGTGAAAGTGAAGCTCTCCGCTGACCGGACAGGGCTTGCGGGGGCGTCCCGGCCGCCGGCCCCCTGCGCAATGAATAGAAAAAACGGGCCCCGCGGCCCAAATGCACCCTAAGGAGGATTCCGCATGAAAGCAATCAAAGGGTTTACAAAGGCTCTTCCCATCCTGTTCCTGACTTTGGCCGCCCTAGGCTTCGGTGATGGCGTTGCGCAGGCCGCCAAGCCCTCCCCGACCGCTCCGGCGGTCGTCAACGCCGGAGCGCCGATGATCCCCGCCGGTTTCAGCGATCTGGCCGAAAAGGTCAGGGCCGGCGTCGTCAACATCCAGGTGGCCAGAAAGATCGAGACCTCGGGGCCTCAACTGTTTCCCGGCAGCCCCTTCGGAGAGGGAAGCCCCTTCGGCGATTTCTTCAACCCCTTCGGCAGAAACCAGCCGGAACGTCAGCAACAGGGCGTCGGCTCGGGGTTCGTCATCAGCGCCGACGGATACATCGTCACCAACAACCACGTGGTCGAAGATGCCGACCAGATCAAAGTGAAGCTGGCCGGCGGCAGGGAACTGGAGGGCAAGCTGATCGGCCGGGACCCCAAGACGGACCTGGCCCTCATCAAGATTGAAGCGAGCCGTGACTTGCAACCGCTCACCCTGGGCGATTCGGACGCCCTGAAGGTGGGCGAATGGGTCGTCGCCGTCGGCAGTCCCTTCGGATTGGAACAGACGGTGACCGCGGGAATCGTCAGCGCCAAGGGCCGGGTGATCGGTTCCGGCCCCTACGACAACTTCATCCAGACCGATGCTTCGATCAACCCCGGAAACAGCGGCGGCCCCCTGATCAACATGAATGGGGAAGTGGTTGGTATCAATACAGCCATCATTGCCAGCGGCCAGGGAATCGGATTTGCGGTTCCCATCAACCTTGCAAAGGGGATTCTCAAGCAGCTCAAGGAGAGCGGCGGAGTTACCCGGGGCTGGCTGGGCGTAGGAATTCAGGATCTCAGCGATGAAATGGCGGAATACGCCGGAGCAAAAACCGG
>JAKAFS010000137.1 GCA_021817825.1 Deltaproteobacteria bacterium
GCCAAGGAACTCAAGAAGAGCGGTAAGCTCGGATTGGTGGGGTTCGGAACCTTTTCCGTCGTGAAGAGGAAGGCCCGCGAGGGAAGAAATCCCCAGACCGGCAAAACCATCAAGATCGCCGCCAAGAAGGTCGTGAAATTCAAGGCAGGCAAGGCCCTGGCCGACAAAGTAAAATAACGGGGTTCAGTAAAGCGTATCTCGACAAAGGCCTCCATGTGTGAAACATGGGGGCCTTTGTGTTTCCGGAGCGTTCCCTCAGAAACGGCGCCATTGCCAGGGCAGGACATGGAGTGGCGGTTCCGTTGACATGTCCCGCGGTTTCTGTTATAGGACGAAGCATCGGGGCCTTGCAGCGCCCCTTTTTTGTATATCCGCCTGGCTTGTCCGTCACCTGGACGGGGATCGGCAGGCGGTTGACCATGGCTTGCGGAGGCAATCTTGACCAGGAAACGAATTTTGAGCGGGATGCGGCCCACGGGCAAGTTGCATCTGGGCCATCTGCACGGGGCGCTTTCGAACTGGATCGCCCTACAGAATCACGGCGATTACGACTGCTACTACTTCGTAGCCGACTGGCATGCGCTGACCAGCGACTATGCGGCGACCGGGGAAATCCGGGCAAATACGATCGATATGGTGATCGATTGGCTGGCGGCCGGGCTCGATCCTGAAAAGAGCACGCTCTTCGTCCAGTCGGCCGTCAAGGAACACGCCGAACTCTTTCTGCTCCTCTGCATGATCACCCCCTTGGCCTGGCTGGAAAGAAATCCGACGTACAAGGAGATGAAGGAGGAACTTTCCCAGAAGGATCTTTCGACCTTCGGTTTTCTCGGCTATCCGGTCCTACAGGCCGCGGACATCATCATGTACAAGGCCTACGGCGTTCCCGTGGGCGTCGATCAGTTGCCCCATGTGGAACTGACCCGCGAGATCGCCCGCCGCTTCAACTTTCTCTACCGGGAGATCTTTCCCATTCCCGAACCCCTTTTGGCGGAGGTGCCGAAGCTGTTGGGCCTCGACGGGCGGAAAATGAGCAAGTCCCTCGACAATTCGATCCTCATCTCCGACCAGGGCGAGGCCTTGCAAAAGAAGGTGGCGGCGATGTTCACCGACCCGCAACGCCAACGGAAAAGCGATCCCGGCCGTCCGGAACTCTGCAATGTCCACACCTTTCATAAACTCTACTCGCCGTCCGAGACCGTCGTCGAAGTCGCGGCGGCCTGCCGGGAGGCGGCCATCGGCTGCACGGAATGCAAACGGCGTCTGGCCGCGGCCGTCGCGGAGGGGATGCGCCCGATCCACGAGCGGCGCGAGTACTATCTGGGTCATCCCGAAGCGATCCGGGGCATCATCGAGGACGGCAACCGCTGGGCGGAACAAATTGCCCGCGCCACCCTTGCCGAGGTCAGGGAAGCCTTGAAGATAAACCATGGGCTATGAGATCAAGCTCGATATCTTTGAAGGTCCGCTGGACCTGCTGCTCTATCTGATCCGAAAAAACGAGATCGATATCTACAATATTCCCATTGCGCTGATCACCGAGCAGTATCTGTCCTATCTCGATGCGATGCGCTCCCTCAACCTGGATCTGGCGGGGGAATATCTGGTCCTGGCCGCGACGCTCATCCATATCAAATCGCGGCTGCTCCTGCCGCCGGTCGAGGGGGAGGAGGAAGAGGCGGGAGGGGAGGATCCGCGCGCCGAACTGGTTCGGCAACTCCTGGAGTACCAGACCTTCAAGGACGCCGCCCTCTCCCTGGAGAATCGGCCCCTCCTCGACCGGGACGTTTTTTTGCGCGGCGGGCAGCCGCAGCCGGAAGAGCCGCCCGTTCCGGAAAACGAGGAAGAGGCGCTGATCGAAATCGGCGTCTTCGAGTTGGTCGCCGCCTTCCGCCGGGTGATCGCCGGTCTGGACCGGACGGAAGAGTTGGCGATCGATACGGAAAAGATGTCGCTGGCCGATCGGATCAATGAGATCATGGAACGGCTTGCGACGGAAAAGCAGATGACCTTTACGGAACTGCTGGGAGACAAGCTGGACCGCAAAAGGATCGTCTATACCTTCCTGGCGATTCTGGAACTGATCAAACTCCGGATGGTCCGGGCCTACCAGTCGGGACCGTTCGGAACCATCCGGTTGCATCTGGCGGTGGAGGAGTGATGGAAGAGAAGGCCGCAATCCTCGAGGCACTCGTTTTTGCGTCTGAGACCCCTTTAACCCCCGAACGGGCGGCCGAAATGCTGCCCGATACGGACAAAAAGGAGATCCTCTCCCTGCTGGAAGAGTTGATCCGGCAGTATGAAGCGCGCGGCGGCGGCATCTTGCTGCGCGAGGTGGCCGGAGGCTTCCAGTTCAGCACCCGGCAGGACCTGGCCTCCTGGGTCCGGAAATTGAAGGCTGCGCGGCCTGCGATGCTGTCGCCGGCCGCTTTGGAGACCCTGGCGGTGGTGGCCTACCGGCAACCGCTCGTCAAAGGGGATATCGATCGGATCAGGGGCGTCGACGTGGGCGGGACCCTCAAAGGGTTGCTGGATAGAAAGCTGGTGCGGATCGTCGGCCGCAAGGATGTGCCGGGAAAGCCGATCATCTATGGTACGACGGCAAAATTCCTCGAGGTCTTCAATCTGAAGGATCTGTCCGAATTGCCGACCTTGCGGGAATTGAAAGAGTTGCAGGAGCCATAAGATGGAAGAGCGTCTCCAGAAAATCCTTTCCCAGGCCGGTATCGCCTCGCGCCGTGCTGCGGAAAAGCTACTTGCCGAAGGCCGGATCAGCGTCAATCGGAAGGTCGTCACCGAGCCGGGCAGCAAGGCGGATCCGCAGCGGGACGACATCCGGGTGGACGGCAAACTCATCTCCCTGGAGATCGAAAAGGTCTATCTGCTGTTGCACAAGCCGCCGGGGGTTGTGACGACCCTGAGCGATCCCCAGGGGCGGCCGATCGTCACGGATCTGCTCAAGGGGATCACGGAGCGCGTCTATCCCGTGGGCCGGCTGGACTATGACTCGGAAGGGTTGCTGATCCTCACCAATGACGGGGAGTTTGCCCAGCAACTTCAGCATCCCCGTTACGGGATTCCCAAGACCTACCGGGTCAAGGTGGAGGGGCGGTTGCAGAAAGCGGAGCTCAAGGCCCTGGAGAAGGGGATCGACCTGTCCGACGGCCCATTCAAACCCGCTGACCTGCTCGTCGAAAAGGCGAATCCGGCCAGTTCCTGGCTCTCCCTGACCCTCACCGACGGAAGAAACCGCGTCATCAGGAGGGCCTTCGACGCCATCGGCCATTCCGTCATCCGCCTGATCCGCGTGGCCGTGGCAGACATCCTGCTCGAACCGGTCAAGGAGGGAAACTGGCGGATGCTGACTCCGCGGGAGGTTGAGCGGCTGCTGGCGCTTGCGAAAAAAACGGGCAATGAAAAAAATTGTCTTGACATTCACCGGAAAATAAATAATAGTCGCCGAAACTAAAGCTATATTATAATGTTAATTAAATCGAGCGTTGATTTGTCGCGTTCATCGGCAGCAAGCGGAGATGAATCATCATAAGGAGGAGGTCATGAACAAATCTGGACTTATTGAGGCGTTGAGTCACAAGGAAAACCTGACGGAAAAAAAGGCCATCGATGTAGTGAATTTGGTCTTCAAAGGATTTTCCGACGAGCTGAAGAAAAACGGCCGGATTGAAATCAGAGGGTTCGGAAGCTTCGTCGTACGAAAATATGACGCCTACACGGGTAGAAATCCCAAGACCGGGAAGAGCATCAAGGTTTCTCCCAAGCGGCTTCCCTTCTTCAAAGTCGGCAAGGAACTCAAAGAGCGGGTCGACGGGAAGAACTAGCGTTTCTGCACAGCAAGAGTAAAACGAACAGGGTGGGTCATTCTTGATCCCCCTTTTTTCGTTCGCCCGGGACGCAGCAAGAGCTTTAAAAATTCCCCACACCTTCCAGGGAAGCGTGAATCCGTCGGAGACTCGGCGGTGATGACGCTTGCCCTTCTTCCGGACCGGAGCGTCGGCCGGCCCGGCGGGGCTTTGCGCCTCTGGAGCCCGGTTGCGCGTGGCCGGCGGTTTCAGGTCATCATTCCCTCTTCCCGAAAGCTGAAGAAACGATTCTCTCCGATGATGATGTGATCGTGGACCAGGATGTCCAGGACCTTCGCGGTTTCCTGGATGGTCCTGGTCAACCGGATATCGGCGTCGGAGGGGCGCACGTGACCGGAGGGGTGGTTGTGGGCCAGGATGAGGGCGGAGGCCTTTTTCTTCAGCGCCCTTTCCAGGACCTGACGGGGATAGACGACGGCCTGATTGACGACGCCCTGCTGGATGGTTTCGAACTCGATGATCTGGTTTTGGGCGTCCAGATAGATGACGCAAAATTCCTCGTCCTTCTTGGTTCCCAAGACCGTCCGGCAAAAATCGAGAAGCTCCGCGGTGCAGGTGACCTGCTTTTTTTCTTTCGCCCTCTGCTTGAGATAGAGGGCGGCGATCTCCTTGATCAGCTTCAGCAGAATCGCCGAATGGCCGCCGATTCCCGGCACCTTTTCCAATTCGTCGATTTCCGCATCGACAATGCCTCTGAGGGAGCCGAATTCGCGCAACAGGGCTTTGGCCTGCGGTTTGACATCTCTTTGCGGAATGGCATAGGTGAGCAGCAGTTCCATGACCTCATGGTCGCAGAAAGCCTCCATGCCGGCAGTGCGGAATTTCTCTTTCAGACGCCGGCGGTGGCCCCGATTGTCGTTTTCCGAATCGGCGGTCACGACGCAATCCTCCGAGAACCAAAGGGAAAAATTTCGACAGCAGGCCGCTTAGGAAAACCCGCTAATCGTCTTTTTTGCAGGTGGAGAATTTGAAAGGGGTATAGGCCGGGCAGTGTCGGAGGGCTGCCGTGGCCAGGGGAACGATGCCGATCCAGCCCCACCAGCTTTCGTGGTAAAATCCCGCCCAGATGATCCCCAATCCGATGATGACCCGGATCATGCGGTCCGTTCTGCCGACGTTGCATTGCATGGGAACTT
>JAKAFS010000138.1 GCA_021817825.1 Deltaproteobacteria bacterium
GACGGGCGCCGCCGTGTCCGGCGATGCAAAACAGATCCTCAAGGAGCGCGGCATTCAGGTCATTCCTGACAACCTGGCCAGTTCCGGTGGATTGCTGGTATCCCTGTCGGAAATGCTCCAAAACAGTTTGGGGCAGGTGTGGGACCGCCGACTGGAAGAGGACAATCTGTATCGGCAGATCGAACGCAGTTACGAGGCGGTCTGGGCCGTGAAGCAGCGTTACGATCTGGATTTGGCCACCGCCTCCGACATTCTGGCCCTGCAACGGATGCACGATCTGGCCATTTACCGCGAACACCTGGAAATCCTGTCCGCCCAACTGGTGGAGCGGATCCGGGGCATGCGCGCGGACGAACGGGTGTTAATCCTTTCCGACAATGACGAGGATGGAGTGGCCTCGGCGGCCATCATGCACCGGATGCTCACCTGCCTGGATTCCGGTGTGGGAGACCGGATCATCCATTTGAACGAGTCATTTCGCTCTCCAATCGTGCCGGATTTCATACAGCAAATGCAGGACACGGAAATGCCGGTGAAACATGTCTTTGCGTTGGATCGTGCATTTCCGATCGATGATCCGGGACGAACCTACGTTGCCCGTGTGGCGGACCGATGCCAAGTGACGCTGATCAATAATCATGAGCTGCCCGCGCCTCTGCTTGAATATGAACCATGCGCCGCGATGGAAGCCGGCGATGGAAGCAACCTCAAACCAGAGGCTTTGGGCATTTTACATATCTCCCCGCAGACGCTGAAATCCATCCTGCCCGCCGATCAATTTCCCACCGCGATGATCCTGAACGAAATCGCTGCCCTGCTGATCCGCGATGAACAAATATCATATCAGATCGCCTGGCAGGCGGCCGTAGGCTGCTGTCTGGATGCAGCCATTGAAACCACAAGCGAATGGCAATTATTTTATAGCCGGTTCAATGCGGACCGCACCCTGGAGGCGGCCCGGGCCTTGCGGATGATTACCCGCGCAGGCGGGTATTTACAGGCTGTTCAAGCGCTATTGGGGGTCGATCGTCCCGATCAGCTGGAGACGCACGAGATTTGGGAACGCTGCATGGCGGCCTATCGCATCCTGAACGAGCGAGTGCAGGTGCTGGTCGAGAGAATCGTGCTGGAAAATCGCGGGCGGGCGTTTGCCAGCCACTTTTTCACCCTTGACGAAGTGGCTTCACCAACGACCATCGCCGGAAATGAAAACAACGAACTGGATTTCTACCACTGGATCTCGGAACATCTGACCCAGCGCGGGGACTGGTGGGAAAAACCCATCATTGTCGGACAAGTCGTTACGGATGTCTGCGGACGCCGGTGCCTGGGTGTGAGAATTCGCAGCCCGCGCGGAGTGGAGCTCATGAAAGCAGGCTTGCCCGAATATTTTACGACGGGAGGATTACCCAATACGGCGATTGCCAGAATACCGCTTGAATCTATCCAGGCGCCACAGCAGGTATTCCAAGATATCGTGGATAAAATCTGGATGAAGACCACCCGTGTTTCAGTGCTTGCGCCGCGGGAAGAGGAGTGCTGAAGGCCAGTCACGGACTTGCTCCCGCCTCACGTTTTCCTCAGTTTCTGCACAGCCATAACCAGGGCGAACAGGGCGATTCCGATGTAGTCGAACAGGGGTTTGGGGTAGACCAGAAGAAGGCCTGCCAGGATCAGCGTATAGCGCTCGAATGGGGTCGTTTTCTTGAAGAGCCAGTTCTGCATACCCCCCGCCAGCGCGGCGATCCCGATCATCGCTGTAATACTCACCACGGCGATTCCTCCCCAGTTTGCATTCGCAAGGGTCTTGAACGATCCGGTCAGCAGCAGGCCCTGGCCGGAAGGGTCGAGAACGAACATGAACGGTACCAGGAATGCCGGCATCGTGTACTTCCAGGATTGCAGCGTCGTCTTATAGGGATTGCCGCCGGTGATCGCGGCCGCGGCGAACGGCGAGAGCGCGGTCGGCGGTGACACCTCGGACAGCACCGCGTAATAAAAGATGAACATATGCGCCGCAAAATCGGGAACGCCGAGCTGGATCAGGGCGGGCGCGGCGATCACCGCGCAGATGATGTAGCTTGCGGTGACCGGCACGGCCAGGCCGACGATCCACACGATAGCCGAAGTGAATATCGCGGTGAGCAGGAGTTTGAGGTCGTGCAGGAGGGCTGGGGTATTTGCGGCGCCGAACGCAACACAAAGATCGACCAGGAGGCGGCTTCCCGAATCGGCATAGTTGAGGACGATCGAACTGAATTTGAGGCCGAGGCCCGTAAGCGTGACGACGCCGACGATGATGCCCGCGGCGGTGCAGGTGGTCGCGACGTTGAGCACGCCTATGGAGCCGCCCTCGAGGGCATTGATGAACTTTGACTCGAAGAAGCCCCGGACGATCGGCACGCGGCCGCGGAAAAAGTCATAGGAGATCAGCGCGCAATCCCGATGCAGAAAGCTCGTCAGGAATGCGACAACGGTCGCCCAGAAAACCGCCATCATCGGCGAATAACCGAGCAGCATGAAAAAAATTATCGAAACCAGCGACAGGAAGTGAAAGCCGAAATTGCGGGTGAGATCCCATAGCTTCTGCTGCTTATCTGCCGGCGCCCCATGCGTGCCGAATTTTCGTGAATCGATCTCGACCATCAGGAATATTCCAAAGTAGTACAGGATGGTCGGGATCGTCGCCATCAGGATGACGTCGAGGTAGGAAATCTTGAGGAATTCAGCGATCAGGAAAGCCGCGGCCCCGAGGACCGGAGGCGATAGGATCGCACCGAGACCGCCGGCGGCAAGCAGTCCTCCTGCCGAGTCCCTGGCGTATCCTGCCTTGGCGAGCATCGGATAGGCGACCGAGCCCAGGGTCACCGTCGTTGCGACCCCGGAACCCGACGGCCCGCCGAGCAGGAATGAGGCCAGCACCACGGTGCGGCCCGCGCCGCTGTGCTTGCCCCCCATCGCGGCGAAGGAAAAGTCGATATAGAACTTACCGGCGCCGGAAAACTGGAGGAATGCGCCGTAGATCGTAAACAGGATGATCAGCGATGAGGAGACATCCACGGCCACGCCGAAGATCCCTTCGAGCGTCATGTACATGTGGCCGGTGAGCCGCGAGATGTCGTAGCCGCGGTGCGTCCACGGCTCCGGCAGATAAGGCCCGATCATGGCGTAGACAATGAACAGCACCACGACGAACGGCATGACCCAGCCCGAGGTCCGGCGAGCCGCTTCCAGGATCAGAACGATGAACATGACGCCGAAAATCTGGTCCCACATCAGCGGATCCGTCGCGCGATCGCCGAACTCGTCTCCCCCGTGGATCACGTAGGCAATGATCACCACGCTGAGGAGTGCGGCGAAAACATCCCACCACTTGATGTGGTGGCGGTAGCGCGGCAGCATCGGGAAGAGGAGAAACGCCAGGAACAGGACAAAGCCAACGTGGACCGGGCGCAACACCTGCGCCGACACGATCCAGACCGCTGCGTACAGGTGAAAAAGGGACATGACCACCGCAATGGCGGTCAGCCCCGCTGCAAGCCAGCCGCTGAACTTGTGGGTCGCCCCCTCTTCCTCCTCGATGAATTCAACGGCCTTTTTCAGGGCCTCTTCACTGATGACGACCTCCGCGGCCGTTGTTTTGCCATTCTCCGTCATGGTTCTTCCCTTGTACGATAAATCCCCCGACCGGCCCTCTTCCAGTCGGAGGAGGGCCGGGCGGGGGCAAAGGTCTGCATTTCAAACGGCGCTGGTGACGATTGCTACTTCAGCTTGAGACCCTTCTCGGCGAAATACTTGATCGCGCCGGGATGGTAGGGGATCGGCGAGTGGTTGTTGGTCTGGTACCTGTAGTCGAAGTTCAGTGCTTCCTTGTGGACGGCGACCAACTCGGCCTTCTTATCGAAAAATGTCTTGACGATGTTATAGGCGACCTGGTCGGGCATCTTTTCGTGCGAGACGAGGATATTCCATACGGTCGCGACTTTGTTGGGGGCATCCTGTCCCGGATAGCTTTTCGCCGGGATGACATCCTGGACATACAGCGGTCCGTACTTTCTGTTCATCGCGTCCACGACCTCGGAATGGTCGATCATCTGGATCTTGACCCCGGGGGTCGCGCCAAGGTCGGTGACGGCGGCCGTCGGAATGCCTCCCACCCAGAAGAAGGCGTCGATCTTGCCGTCTTTGACGGCATTGACCGATTCGGCGACGCCGAGTCGTTCGCGCTTGAGATCCTTGTCCTTGTCGAGCCCGGCCGCTTCGATGACACGGAATGCCATGACCTCGGTGGCGCTGCCGGGCGATCCCGTCGATACGCGCTTCCCCTTGAGATCGGTCATCTTCTTGATGCCGGTGCTCTCGATAGTCACAACGTGCATGCGATTCGGATAGAGGACCATCAACGTGCGGATCGGGATTTTTCCGCTCTTGAACTTGTCTTCGCCATGGAGCGAAGTGAGGGCCGCATCCACCATCACGAGCCCGATATCCGCCTTGCCCGTGCCGATCAGCTGAAGGTTTGCGACAGAGCCGCCAGTCACCTCCGCAGTCGCCTGCATCCCCGGTACGGACTTGGACAGGACGTTGGCCATGCCGCCTCCCATCGGATAGTACACGCCTCCGGTGCCTCCGGTTCCGATTGAAATATTGATCTTCTCCTGCGCCGATGCGGTGGACGCGAACAGCGCAAACCCCAGTACCAATATGCTTCCGATAACACGCTTCATTTTCCCCCCCTTATTGTTGTTGTGCATTTGTCTGTTTGGAAACCGCCGCACGGCATTGCGTGGTTTTCCCGACGAACCGTTGCTTTTAGCGGAGTACGATACGTAGAACGTTTTTGTATGTCAACAAGTTTTATCGCAATTGTGACAAAATCACCTTGACACGGATGACCACTTTTTTTATCCTCGACGCATATAAAGCAATTCCTGGAAAATCTCCATGTGCCGCTGCCGAAGCCCCCTTGTCGCGCCACTCGGTCAATCGGGAAGACAAGTATAAACGAG
>JAKAFS010000139.1 GCA_021817825.1 Deltaproteobacteria bacterium
AAAGCTTCTTCAACATTCTCTTCGGTCAGAGCGATGCGACCGATCCCTTGCGGAGGGTCATCACCTTCCTTCGGTATTCCAACAAGGCTTCCGTTCTGACCGCCGAACCGATCGATCTTTCCGAATATCTCAAGACCGGTGCGGCGCTTTCCCGCGCGGACTTGGTTCGGCAACTCCGTGGTGAATTGATCGCCCGGATCGACGAGGAAAAGGCGACCATCGTGGGGCCCATCCTGAAGTCCCGGGAAGAGCTGATCGGAATGGTTCTGCGGGACCGGGGCTTGGTCGCCACCATGGAGGCCATGGCCGCAGGGGCAAAAAAGGCGAAGCATGATTTTGCCGCGGTGCGCAAAGAGGCGAAAAAGTACCTCGATGAGATCGCCTCGGATTACAACGAAACCTTCGTCGAAATCTGGGAAAAGGTCCTGACCTGGCTCTGGAACAACATCTACGACGGCGTCGTCGTCGACGGGGAGGGGATCGCCAAGATCCGCAGCGTCTCGAAAAAGATGCCCTTTGTCATCATCCCCTGCCATCGGAGCCACATCGATTACCTCCTTTTGTCCTATGTCTTCTACAAGAACAACATCCAGATGCCCTTCGTGGCGGCCGGCTCCAATCTTTCCTTCTTTCCCATGGGATATATCTTCCGGAAGTCGGGCGCCTTTTTCTTGCGCCGGAGCTTCAAGGGCAACGACCTCTATGGGGAGGTCTTCGCCAAGTACGTCAAGGTGCTCCTGAAGGAAGGACTGCCCCTGGAGTTTTTCATCGAAGGGGGGCGCAGCCGGACGGGGAAGATGGTGATGCCCAAGTACGGGCTTTTGTCCATGATCCTCCAGGCCTTTCAGGAGAAGGCCTGCGAAGATCTGGCCGCGATTCCCATCTATATCGGCTATGACCGGGTGATCGAGGAAAAGGCCTATCTCCAGGAGTTGGGCGGCGCCCCGAAGGAGAAGGAAAAGGCCACCGAGATGATCAAGAGCAGCAAACTGCTGCGCAAACGGTACGGCCGCGTCTATCTGAACGTCGGAGAACCGATTCTGCTCAAGTCTTACCTGGCCGCCCAGGAGAAGCCCCTTGAGGAGATGAGCGTCGGGGAGAGGCAGAGTCTCTATCGGCGCATCGGTTATACGATCGTTCGGGCGATCAACAAGGTTTCGGTGGTCACCCCCTTTTCCATGACGGCTGCGGGGCTGCTCTGCTACGATCGGCGGGGGATTTCCTTAGGCGAACTGCGGGAGGTCCTGGCCCTCTTCCACGATTATCTCTCGTTCCGTAAAGTCCCCTTTGCCATGACCTTCGCCGACCGGGAAAAGGCCCTGGGAGAGGCCTTGAACCTCTTCGATCAGTCGGGGCTCATCTCCCGCATGGGGGCCGAAGAGGATGAGGACGAAGTCGAGGAGATCGTCTACTCCCTTGAAGACGAAAAGCGGATGAACCTCGAGTATTACAAAAACAACATCCTCCACTACTTCCTGCCCCTGAGCTTTGCGGCAACGGCGATCCTGACCAGTCCCGAGGATATGGTTCCCATCAACCGGATCAACGATGACTACAGTTTTTTCAAGCGCCTTTTCCGCCATGAGTTCATCTTTGACGATGACAGGAACGACCCTGACGAGGTCCGGGAAGTCCTGGCCTACCTGCGCGATCGGGGGATGATCACCGGGTTCGACAAGAACGAGAAGGAATGGATCGAGGTGAAAGGGCGGGGCCGGACGAACCTTTTGCCCTTTGCCGGGCTCATCCACAACTACATGGAGTCCTATTGGGTGGTGATCCGGGGATGCTACTACCTGCGCAAGGGACCCAAGGCGGAGCGGGATTGGCTGAAAAACATCCGTGGCCTCGGGGCGAGAATGTACCGCAAGGGAGAGATAAGACGCGCCGAGTCCCTCTCCCAGTCCAATTACCAGAGCGCCATCCGGTACCTTCAGGATGTGAACATCATCGCCGTCACCGAGACGCTGGACAAGGGAGAAAAGCGGACCACCAAACGGTACGCCCTGACGGAAAACAAGGTGCAGCTCGAATCGCTGCGGCGCAGGCTCTTCAAGTTTCTATAAAAAAGCGCCACTTCCTCCCGGAAATGGCGCTTTGATCTTTCCCGACGATTCCGGCTGCTATTTCTTCTTTCCCCGGATGGAATAGAAGGCGCCCCGTCCCCGGTAGGCGGCGGCATCGCCCAATTCCTCTTCGATCCGGAGCAACTGGTTGTATTTCGCCAGCCGATCGGTCCGCGACATGGAGCCGCTCTTGATCTGTCCGCAATTGGCGGCGACGGCGATGTCGGCCATGCAGGTGTCCTCGGTCTCGCCGGAGCGGTGCGAAATAACCGTCGTGTAACCCGCATCTTTGGCGCACTGGATCGTCTCCAGGGTTTCCGTCAGCGTGCCGATCTGGTTGAGCTTGATCAAAATGGAGTTGGCGACGCCCTGTTCGATCCCCTTGAGCAGCCTCTTTTTGTTCGTCACGAAGAGGTCGTCGCCGACGATCTGGATTTTGTCTCCCAAGGTATCGGTCATCAGCTTCCAGCCTTTCCAGTCGTCTTCGGCGAGGCCGTCCTCGATGGAGATGATCGGGTATTTCTTCACCAGATCGGCATAGAAGGCGACCATATCGGCGGAGGTCTTGACGGGTTTCTTTTCGGCGGCGAGGTGGTACTTCCCTTTGTCGTAGAAGGAGCTGGCCGCCGGATCGAGGGCGATGCAGCAGTCCTGGCCGGGTTTATAGCCGGCCTTTTCGATCGCCGTCGTGATCAGGGAAAGGGCTTCCTCGTTCGATTTGAGATTGGGGGCAAAGCCGCCCTCGTCGCCGACGGCCGTATTGTACCCCTTGGCCTTGAGGACCGCCTTCAGGTTGTGGAACACTTCGGCGGTCATCCGGAGCCCTTCACGGAAGTTTTCCGCGCCCACCGGCATGACCATGAATTCCTGAATGTCCACGTTGTTGTCGGCATGCTGGCCGCCGTTGATGATGTTGCACATCGGCACCGGGATGTCATGGCCGATGATGCCGCCGATGTATTGGTAGAGGGGCATCTCCATGGCCTCGGCGGCCGCCTTGGCGCAGGCCAGCGAGACGCTGAGGATGGCGTTGGCGCCGAGAACGCCCTTGTTTTCCGTTCCGTCCAGGGCGATCATCTCGTAATCGATCTCCCGCTGAGCCCGGCAGTCCATGCCGATAATCTCCGGGCCGATCTTGTCCAGCACGTTGCCGACCGCCTTCTGGACGCCTTTGCCGAGGTAACGTTTCTTGTCCCCGTCGCGGAGTTCCAGCATTTCATGCTCCCCCGTGGAGGCGCCGGAGGGGACGGAGGCCCTTCCTGTAATTCCCGAAAGCAGGGTCACTTCTGCCTCGACGGTGGGGTTGCCACGCGAATCCAGTATCTCCCGGGCATGGATATTGATGATTTCAGTCATAATGGCCTCCTTAGGATAAAATGATGGGGTTCGGACTCAAGCACGATGTCACAGAACCACGGCGGACCAGAACCGTCGTCCAGGGCCACCCTTATACCAATCGGCGGCGATTTTCAAGCCGATTGTCGGCAGGCGTTCCCTGGCAGGGATTCCCGGAAGGCGTCCACGCAATCGGGGCAGAGCTGCGTTCCCCGCACCGCTGCGATGATCTTCATCGCCTGCTCATGGCCCATTCCCCGGCGATAGGGTCGATCGCTGGTCAGGGCATGGTACGTATCGGCGACGGCCGTCATCCGGGCCCAGAGCATGATCTGGCTTCCTTTGAGGCCGTCGGGGTAGCCTTTGCCGTCAAAGCGTTCGTGATGGTGAAGGATGACGGGCAGAATTGGCTTGAGACTCGGAATCACGCTGAGAATCGACGTTCCGGTCGCGGGGTGCTGGCGAATGATGGCAAACTCGGCATCGGTGAGACGATCGGGCTTCAGGAGGATGTGGTCCGGTACGCCGATCTTGCCGATGTCGTGAAGCCGGGCCGCGATGTCGAGCCGTTCCAGGTCCTCGGCGTCGATATGCATCCGTTGTCCCATTTTCACCGCCAGTTGGGCCACCGTTTCGGAATGTCCCCGCGTGTAAGGATCGCGAGCCTCCAAGGCCGTGATGAGACTGGTGATGCTGGCCAGCATCATTCTTTGCTCCGTATCGAGCCGTTCCCTTTCCTTGAGGAGGATGAGAAAATGGTCCGAAAGGAGCCGCTCTACGGTGATGACGATCTGTTCCGGATTGAAGGGTTTGACCAGATAGCCGGCGGCGCCCATATACAGAAGCCGGCGCATCATGGAACGATCGCCGTTGGCGCTCATGATGACGAAGGGAATGAGGGCCAGTTCCGGATCGGCGCGGAGGCGGCGGCACAGTTCCACGCCGTTCAGCTCCGGCATGTCCAAGTCGCTGATAATAAGATCGGGCCGTTGCTCGGCGATCCGGCTCAGGGCTTCTCTGCCGTTTTCCGCTGTGGCAACCTGAAAACCCGACTCTTCGAGGGCCTTGCGGACCAGTTTGCGGACCGTCCGCGAGTCGTCTACCACCAGCACCCGGCGGTCGTGGTGAAAGGCTGATTTTTCGAGGACCCTTTCGATCGTCTCGATCAAATGGGTCTGCGCATCGGATTTGGGAACGTAGGCGGCGGCGCCGGCCTTGAAGCCCCGTTCGACATCCCGGTCCGTATCGAGAGAGCTGAGCATAACCACCGGGACCCCCCGGGTTTCCGGAAGTCCCTTCAATTGTTCGCAAAGACCGAATCCGTTCAGACGGGGCATCTCCACGTCGGAGATGATGAGATCGAAATGGGATGCCTGGGCCGCCTCGACGCCCTGCTGTCCGTCGCTTGCCTCGCTGACCCGGGCGCCGAATTGCTCCAGTTGCCGGGTCAAGGCCTTGCGGACGATCGCGCTGTCATCGACGACGAGAATATGCGGCACATGATTCATGGAAAAAGCTTCCCCCTTTTTACGTTCTCATCGCAAAATGGCTGACACGCTTTTTGGGAACCGGTTGACCGTTCGCAGGCATATGCTTTTTTTGTCCAG
>JAKAFS010000140.1 GCA_021817825.1 Deltaproteobacteria bacterium
ATCAGCGACGCGGGCCGGATCGTCCGGATGCGCGCCGAGGAAGTGCGGGTCATCCACCGGAGCACCCAGGGGGTCCGCCTGATCGATCTCGATGAAAACGAGAAGCTCGTCGGCGTTGCCCGCGCCGAACGCGAAGACGAGAAGGAAAACGGCAACGGCGCCGAGCCCGAGGAAGTGGGAAGCGAAGGGCCGTTGGAAGAGCCGCTCCCGGAAGAGCCGGAAGAGGAAGGGAAAGACGGCGGAGCCGAGGAAGAATAGATGAAAAGTCTCCGGAAGAGCGCTTTTTTGGCGATTGGTCTTTCGTTGTTGGTTTCCTGCATGCCGAAGGAGGCGCCGCCGCCGCCTCTTACGCCGCCCCCGGCGCGGATCGCCGTCGTTCTGGGCGCCGGCGCTTCCAAGGGCTTCGCCCACGTGGGGGTGCTCAAGGTCTTGGAGACCCAGAAGATCCCGATCCATTTGATCGTCGGGACGAGCGCCGGAAGCTTCGTCGGCAGTCTCTATGCCTGCGGCCTCGACGCCTTCCAGCTTCAGAAGATCGCCCTGTCCCTCCAGAAAGACGACGTGGCCGACCTGACCCTTCCGGACAACGGCTTCATTAAAGGCGAGAAGTTGGAGAACTACGTCAACAAGACGGTCCGTCAGGTCACCCTCGAAAAGCTGCGGATTCCCTTCCGCGCCGTGGCGACGAACCTCCAGAGCGGCGAGGAAATCGTCTTTGCGACGGGCAACACCGGCAGGGCGGTCCGGGCGAGCTGTTCCATCCCGGGGATTTTCCAGCCCGTCAAGATCGGCGACAAGGCCTATGTGGACGGCGGCGTCGTGAGCCCCGTCGCCGTCGATGCGGCCCGCAAGGCCGGCGCCGATGTCGTCATCGCCGTGGATATCTCGGCGGCTGTCGGGGGCTCCGCCCCGCAGGGGATCGTCGATACGATCCTCCAGTCCATCGACATCATGTACGCCAAGATTGCGATGGCCCAGATCAAAAACGCCGACGTCGTCATTCGCCCCCAGGTGGGGCACATCGGTTCGAGCGATTTCGAAAAGCGCAACGAGGCGATCCTGGAAGGGGAAAAGGCGGCGACCCAAGCCCTGCCCCAGATCCAGACGATCCTGGCGAAACTCCGCCAGGAGGGACGCCTGCCCTAGCCCTTGGGAGTGGGCGCCATCTAGTTTCCCGAGAAGAACTTCCGGACCTCTTTCCCCATCTGCCGGAAGGCCTCGCCGGTCTGTTTCCCGGTTTCCCGGAACCACTCACCGATGGTCCGGCCCTGCTTTTGGGCTTCCCGCTTGATTTCCTTGGCGTCGGACTTGATTTTTTGACCGATTTCCTTGGACTCTTCCTTGAAGGCCTGCCCGGCCTCCTGTCCCGCTTCTTTTGCCCCTTGTCCAGCCTCCTTCGCCCCCTGCTTGAAGCCGCTGTCGGCGGCCGGGCACGGAATCGTCCAGAGAAACACCAGGATCAGGACAACCAAGAGTGCTTTCATAGTGGACCTCCTTATTGCGGAATGTTTTTTAGAGCCTATTTCTTTCGGTATGCTTGATTCGGGTGATTTGGCCGCTCGGGATAACGGGGCTCCAGAAGACCTTCCTTCAATAACGGGGTGATGTAATGGTTGCGTATGCTGTCCGGGCGGCGATGCAAGAGCTCGGCTAATGTTCGGAGTTCCATAAACCGGCCTGAACATAACTGCATAAGGACGTCAGAGACAAGAGCCTTATCCGCTTTTCCTTTTTCGCTGACTGGACGGGCGATCTCTAACAAAGCAAGGTATTGTTCGGAGTCCCTATTTAAATGTTCGGACCTCCGTCTGTAATGTTCGGAGTCTCCGGGTTGCTTTTCATCAATAGGTGGCATTCCTTGCTCGGTTTTCTCGTCCCTGATCGTTGAATCTTGTGCCTGTCTATCGTTTTGGAAGCTACTAAAAAAACTGTCCAGAAAATCCAACTCGGCCTTCTTTTCTTCTCCCGGATAGACATAGTAAGTTCCTCTTCCAACCCCAACGGCGATCAAGAAACCCCCTTTCACCAGGGAGCGCAGATGCTCCGTTACATCGGTCCTATGGGCTGTGGTCATCGATGCCAAGCGACTGTGAGACACTCGACCCTCTATATCCACGGTTGCCAATGCCAGTCGCTGGACGTCATTCAATGTCTTGAATTTGCTGCCGTACCTCTCGGCAAAATGCTTTAGAGTCGCTTCGGGTATTAAGCTGGCAAGGGGCAATGTCAGAAGTGTCTGATCAGGGTCAAGCCGCTCTTCCCAGAGAGGTGGCCGGCGATACTGGTTCGTTTGCCAGTCCTTCAATATTTTCGGAATTCCAGAACCGGCCTGGTCCCCGTAACCGATAAGTTGAAACATTTTCTGGATGTTTCTGTTTCGGCAATCGCTATGACCGCCCTGCAAAGCAAGCTCAAGAGAGATTCGCATGGTGCCGGGGTTTCTAAAACCATACAGATCGGGACGCTTGACGACGAGCACCGAAACACGACCTGTATAATCGGCATGGATAATGGTGTTGGTTAGTGCCTCCCGTAATGCTTCATGGATAGGGGTATCATCTTTTCGGACGGCACCTTCCAGAGAAAAGGGCACCTTCAAGTCCGCATACAGCTTCTGAATTACCTTGCGATAGAAATCATAGAGATTTCCGGACCAAGTCCCATCTGTGGTCAATCGGTCGATCCATCGAGGCTCCGTTTTTGGCTCCGGTCGCTCCTGGTAGTCCACGACGTAATAAGGAAATTCGTCCAAAATAGATCTTAGCTGGCCAAACATCAGCAGACCTGCAACGGTCAAGCCTCTTTTTCCCGTCTCGCGATCCTTTGACCATCCTCCGATCAGGCGTAGAAACTCCGTGTCCTCCGCATCATTCCAAGGATGATTCGGTTGTTGGCTTTTGAAATGTTGCCGATAGACCTTGAACGCTTCCATGTCAAGATCGCCAAGGTCATAGGTTTTCAGCGTCTTGGCATCTCTGATCTCTTCGACGTTGTCAGCGAGCATCCGTTTGACGGTTTCATCGTCACAACGATAATCTCCTTCGAAGTGCCTACGGAAGGTGTTTCCGAAAGGGTTCTTTTTGAGATGGACAGGACGTTGGCTTCGGGAGGCTCGCGGGATGTGTACGATGAGGTAATTCTTTTTGTTCTCCTGTTTGACGACAACATCTTGATTCGTGAGGAGGTTAGCGCTGACTTTGTCGCGATCGTTAAGGCAATCCCATAGTTTTTTCAATACCCGATCAGTATCCTCAATGCCGATCAGTTGGAAGTGCTTCGGGGGTTTTTCCTCAACACCCAACAGTACGTATCCACCTTCCGTATTGGCCATGGCTGAATAGGTTTCCCAAAAACTTTCGGGAAGCTCGCCTTTACCATCTTTTCCACTGGCCAGTTTCGCTTCCAGATCCACATCTTCACCCGGCAAATGGTCAAGAAGATTATCTTGATTCAAATCGAGTCTCATAGGGCTTGATCCTCTCGGTTGATTGGTGGAACAAGGCGGTCTTCGAAGGCTCTACAGAAGGGATGGCCGGAGACGGCCGGCGAAGAGATTGACGGCATTTTGTCCTGAACGGCCAGCCAACACCCGAGAAGGGTGTCGATGGTTTGACGGGTAAACTGTTCAGGTGTTTCGGACATGGTGCAAAACTCAGTTTTCAGTGAGTGAAAAATCCCGATCGTTTATTGGCATGAAAGATCGATATTGGAGATAGGTAGGCAAACTATACGAAAAGAATAGAATCTTTTCAAGGACAAACGTATCGGATCCAATACACCAAAATCCCCCTTGACAGGCAAACTTCCCATCCCTTATTCTCCAAGCCGATCAGGCATAGAACCAATTAATTTTACAGGGAGAAGGAAATGATGCGCCACGGAAGAAAGAAGAGAACCTTTTTTGCCCTCTGCATCCCGGTCATTCTGGGTTGTTTCTTAATCGCCCTGTCCTTTCCCCTTGCGGGACAGTCGGCGTCGCCCGCCGCCGGATTGGAAAAGCACCAGAAGGCGGGCTTGACCTGTCAGGTCTGCCACAAGGAAGAGCCGCCGAAAGCGGCGGTCCCGGACACTCAGTGTTTGGCCTGCCACGACCTGGCCAAGGTGGTCGAGAAGAGCAAGGGGAACCCCAATCCCCACGCCTCGCCCCATCTCAATGCCGGGGAAAAACCGAAATGCGCCGAATGCCATCACATCCACAAAGCCTCGGAGGTGAGTTGCGCCGCCTGCCATTCGGATTTCAAGTTCACGATGCCCTGACAAGGGAATAAAAAGCCCCGCAGCCGGGAGCAGCAGATGCCCGCCATCGCCGGGGTCTCATGGCCCGACCCTCTTTACCTTCGATACGGACCCGCCCCGCGCTACAGGCCGGCTCAGCCAGGCGGCCTGCCTTTTAAAGGGAGGCCGCCCGTTCCTCTCAATCGAATTGCGGCGAATATGCGCGCCCGTTCGGACTCAAGCGCTTGCCGTCGCCGCCCTGTCCCGGAGTGCGGAACCGTCGGGGGCACGCAGGGCGCAGGGCCTATTGTTCCGACATGGTGGCATTACAGGCCGTATCGGAATCGGTGATGGTGATCGTGATGGTGTTGCACTGCGTCGGGTAGAAGAACTTCGCATTGTCTCCGTAATTCTTGTTCGATATAACAACGATGCTTTTGGGGCACCTGCTGACAGGGATTTGCGCCGTCTGGTTCGGCCACGCAACCTGTTCGCCGATCTTGGTCTGCCGGTTGGTCTCGGCGTAAACGGATACGATGGCATAGGTTTTACAACTGCTCGGTGCGACGACCGTGGCCGCGTGTGCAGCCGGAGCCATAACGGAAACGAAGAAAAGGACGGTCAGCATGGGGATGATATGTTTCTTCATGGAAAACCCTCCTGGTTTGGTCGATGAACGGTTACCGGCAAAATATCACCGTTTCACACAGAAAAGCAATATGCATGCCAGAGGTATAAGGCCGTTTTCGTTTTGTTTTCAATCTGTTTTGTT
>JAKAFS010000064.1 GCA_021817825.1 Deltaproteobacteria bacterium
GCCGCTTCCCGAGCGGGAGATCACCCTCGCCGATCCCCTCTTCATCATGTACACCTCGGGGACGACGGGGGACCCCAAAGGGGCGATCCTGACCCACGAGAATGTCCTGTTCGGCTCGATCAACACGGTCGTGGGCTGCGGGATCGACCGTTCCTGCAAATCGCTCGTCGTCGCCCCGCTCTTCCATATCGGCGCCCTGGGCGCCGCAGCCCTTCCGGTCCTCTACGCCGGCGGCTCCCTGCTGCTCAAGGGGTTCTTCAATGCCTCCGAGGTGATCGGGCTGATCGGCCGGGAGAAGATCAACTACATGTTCGCCGTCCCCGTCATGTTCCAGCTCCTCACCCAGACCGAGGAATGGCCGGCGGCGGACTTTTCCCATGTCCATTTTTTCATCTCCGGCGGGGCCCCCATCCCATTGCCGGTGATCCGTAAGTACCAGGAGGAAAAGGGGCTTTCTTTTGTCCAGGGCTACGGGATGACGGAGACCTTCCGCCTCACCTCCCTGGATTTCGAGGACTCGATCCGGAAGGCAGGCTCGGTGGGCAAGGAGGTGCTGCACGTCCTGATGCGAATTGTGGACGACCAGGATCGGGACGTGGCGCCCGGCGAGGCGGGAGAGATGATCGTCAAGGGACCCAACGTCTTTGCCGGCTACTGGAATCGGCCCGCCGAGACGGCGGAGGCGCTCCGGGGCGGATGGTTTCACACCGGGGATATGGGGCAGCGCGACGACGAAGGCTTCGTCTCCATCGTGGGCCGGAAGGTGGAGATGATCATCAGTTCCGGCGAGAACATCTATCCGGCCGAAGTGGAGCGGGTCATCCAGGCCCTGCCCGAGGTCCGGGAGGCGGCCGCCATCGGGATGCCCGATCGTAAAAAAGGGGAAGTCGTGGCCGCCTTCGTGATGCTCAAGGAGGGGGCGAAGCTCACCGAAGAGGCGCTGCTTGCGGCCCTGAAGGACAGGATCGCCTATTTCAAGCTTCCCAAGAAAGTGGTTTTCGTCAAGGATTTTCCCCGCAATTCGACGGGCAAGATCCTCAAGAAGGAACTCAAGGGGGCGCTGGCCTGAAAAGGATGCGCACCGACCCTCGGCGGAATCGGCGCTTCCGACGCTCGGCGGCTCTCCAAGGCCTGTCCCGCATCTTTCCTGAGAAAAGGCAGCCCATGATCCGTTATCGCTTTGTATTGACGATGCTCTGTGCCGTTCTGCTGCTGAACGGCTGCGCCCTGGTCAAGCTGCGGGAGGACGTGCAGTTTTCCAAAGACTCGTGCCTGCTTTTTGGCGAAGTCATCAGCCCTGCTCCCTTAAAAAATCCCGTCATTGTCGTTGCCTATGCGCAGCAGGGAGATAAAGTCCAAATCGGGGATTACGCCCTGCTCGACGAGCCGGGACCTTACGAGTTGCTCGTTCGCCAGGGTCGCTATCGTCTTTTCGCCTTCGCGGATGCCAACGGCAATCGGAGCTATGATCCCGGCGAATGGGCGGGGCATTATGGAAAACCGGCAGAGATTTCTCCCCAGCCGGGAGGGGTCGAATGGGGGCTGGATGTCAAAATCTCCGCCGAGCCGGACGGCCGCGCCCCGTCGCTGGCGGGCGCTCTGCTCGAATATTCCGGCGGCCGGAATAAACAGCCCACCTCGGCGGGCGCCATCGCCGATCTGGACGATCCGACCTTCTCGACGGAGCAGGGGGAAAAGGGGTTCTGGGCCCCTTGGGATTCCTTCAAAGTCACCGGTTGCAACCTCTATTTTCTCGAACCCTACGATCCGAAGAAGATTCCGGTGCTGCTGGTCCACGGCGCGGCCGGTTCCCCCCAGGACTGGCGGTATTTCATCAAGACCCTCGACCGTTCCCGCTATCAGCCCTGGATTTTTTATTATCCCTCCGGCGCCCGGTTGAAAACCGTTGCGCTCTTTCTCCGGAAAAAACTGTACGATCTCGAACAGCGGCATCGTTTCGACCGGCTCTTTGTCCTGGCGCACAGCATGGGGGGACTGGTGTCCCGGTCCGCTCTGCTGGAGCCGGATTTGCACAATCGGGCCGTGAAACTCTTCGTCTCCCTGTCGACGCCCTGGGGTGGTGAACAGTTGGCCAAAACAGGCGTGGACAACTCGCCGGCCGTCATTCCCAGTTGGAAGGACATGGAACCGGGCAGTGATTTTATCCGCAACCTCTTTGCCAAGAAGCTCCCGGAGTCGATGCGTTATTACCTTTTCTTCGGTCACAGGGGGGGCGGAAGCCTCTTTCGGCAGAACAACGACAACACCGTGACCCTGGAAAGTATGCTCGACCCCAGGGCGCAGGCCGATGCGCTGAAGGTGACGGGCTTCAACGAAGATCACCTCGGCATCCTCAACAGCGCGGAGGTGATCGCCCAGTATCGGGCTCTTGCGGAAACGACGGAGTCGAACCTGAAAAAAAACCTGGCGGCCGGCAGCGGCTATGTGGAGATCCGACACCGCTTTTTGCCCGCCGATACGAAGGTTCCCTTGCAGATGGCCTTGGTGCTCGTTCCTGCAAAAGAGGGGGAGCCGGAAAGGCAGCTCAAGGTCAATCCCTTCGCCGCCAGGCAGGAGACCGGGGCCGTTCCTCCCGGCGACTACGAAGCGAGCCTCTGTGCGCTGGGCTTCAAGACCGATCCGGCGAACCACCCCTTTTCCATTCAGGCCGGCAAGATCGCCGAGGTCGAATTTACCTTGCGTCCCCAGGGGATGGTGGCCGGCGTGATCACCGTGACGGCCGCGGGCGACGACAGTTACTGGGGGTACCTCATGTCGTTGCCGGATCAGGTCAAGGTTCGCGCCATTGGGCTTTCCGGCGCCGGCATCGAGCGGTCGCTGAAACCTGCCGACGGCATGAGTGAAAGGGAGATGCTCAAGACCTTTCTGGCTTCGCAGGATTACGCCAGCCGGGACGGGTTCGCTTTTTTCGATCTTCCCGCCGGAGAGTACACCCTGTCGATCGACGCCGAGGGCTACGAGCCCTACAGGACCAGAGTCCAGGTTCAGCCGGGCGACTTCGTCCCGCCGGCGCCCTTCCGGTTGCGAAAATAGGGGGACAGCTACCTATTTATTGGGGCTTTCGATCCCGGGAAACGATGGCGCAGCACTTGCCGTTCCGGAAAAAGCGCCGGATTTCCTATGGCCGGAGCCTGCCGGCAAGTCGATTTGGCTGAACAGCGGGTAATGGTCGGAAGGGTAGCAGGCCCCCCAGTGCAGTTGAATGATCTTGGCCTCCCGGATCCGGGCCGAGGGAGGGACAAAGATATAGTCCAATCTGAGCCGGAAAAGAAATCTGCCAAAGCCGTGATAGGTTGCCACATGGCGAACATCCGGATAGCGTGCCCGAAAGGTGTCCAGCAGCGGTTCGGGATTGGGCAAACTCCCTTTTGCTCTGATCCGCAAAGGCCTCTGACCTTTTAAATATCCAATGGGGGCGCTCTTTTCCCGGGCGTTGAAGTCGCCTGTGAGGACAAAGGGATCCCGATGGGCCCGGCCATGGATGAAACGGGTCAAAAAAACGACGCTGTTTTTCCTGGAGCGCTGGGAAAGATGATCCAGATGCACGTTGTAAAAATAGAACGCCAGCCCGGAGTCTTTTTCGATCAGGCGCACCCAGGTGCAGGTCCGCGGGATGACGTTTCCCCAGCCCCTTGATCCCGGAACCTGAGGTGTATCGGAAAACCAGAAGGTGCCTTCCTCAGAGGGGTGAAAACGGGTCGCATCGTAAAAGATGACACTGTGCAGTCCTCTGCTTCCCCCCTTGTTCCCGATGCCGACCTTCCCATATCCGGGAAGGATGGTGTGGATCTCCGCGATCTGAAAGTCCAGCGCTTCCTGAAGCCCCAATACGTCGGGACGATAATGGTTCAAAAGTTCGCGCACCCGGTGCCGGCGAAAGGTCCAGTGGTTTTTTCCGTCCCGGGACGCGCCATTGCGGATATTGAAGCTCATGACGTTCAAGTTCAAACCCCTATTGGGCAGCGGGTGAGGCGCGGGGCCCGCTTTGGCTCCGGAAGTGCTCCGCCAGGGATTGAACGGCCAGAGACGCAGGACGGGCCGGCAAATCCGGGCCACTGTTTTTTTTGCGAAGAAAAGTCCTTTCATGTCACGACCTGTTGGGGATGAAGTCCAAATCCATATCCATTGTGGGTTAATTTAAGGATGAAGGCTCAAAAAGCAAGCCGCGAAACGATAAGTATCGAAATTTATTTAGCTTCAATAGAAAAGTCCCGTCCGCGCCGGAAGCGGTCTGCAACGATCCCTGCGGTTCTCGATGCCGGGGGATGAAAATGACGGATGGGGCCGTTCACCCCTTTGCGGTTGAAATATTGGCCCTATCCGGGTATCATGACGCCCCGGAAGGAAAGATGAAACGCAGCCGATGTCGGCAACACTTTAAAAGAGTGTGTTTTCAGCAGCCTGCCGGTTTTGCCGGTGTCTTTGCAGTTGATGCAAGGAGCGCCCTGTAAAGGGTGAACATAGAGAAACAGGAGAGCGCATGAGCGATAGAAAGATTGCCATTGTGACCGGCGGGAGCCGGGGGATCGGTCGGGCCGTTGCGGTGGAACTGGCCGCCCAGGGCTGCGACATCGTCATTACCTACAAGGCCAACGATGAGGCGGCGGCCGAAACCCTTAGGCTCGTCCGGGAGGCCGGCGGTCAGGGGGAGGCGCTTAAATTCGACGTCGGCGATCCTTCCGCGGCGGAGGAGAAACTGAACGAACTGCTCGGCCGTCTGGAGCGGGTCGATGTCCTGGTGAACAATGCCGGGATCACGGCCGACGGCCTGTTCCTGATGATGCCCCGGAAGGACTGGGACGCCGTCCTCGATACTTCCCTGGGCGGATTCTACAACATGACCAAGCCGGTCCTCCGCAAGATGCTCCGGAAAAAACAGGGCTCAATCGTTTCGATGGCATCGGTCTCCGCCCTGGTCGGAAACCGGGGTCAGGCGAATTATGCGGCGGCGAAGGCCGGCCTGATCGCGGCCAGCCGTGCTCTCGCCGCCGAAGTGGCGCGTCTCGGCATCCGGGTGAACGTCGTCGCGCCGGGGCTCATCGCCACGGACATGGCCGCCAACGCCCCGGTGGAGCACATCAAGCAGATGATCCCCATGGGCCGTGTCGGCGCCCCCGAGGAGGTGGCCAAGGTGGTGCGCTTCCTCTGTTCCGACGATGCCTCCTACATCACCGGCCAGGTCCTTTCGGTCAACGGGGGGATGTGTTGAAAGGGCCCCTGCTCCGGGATGGCGCTTCGCCCCGGCGGGCCGCCTCCGGCATGGCGATCCCGGTCCTCCTGATCCTCCTGGTCCTGCTTCCCGCCCCCCTGGTCCGGGCCGAGGAGTGGGGGGGGTGGGAGGCCTTCCGCGAGGCTTCCCGGCGGATCACGTCGATCGAAACCCCCTTTGTCCAGAGAAAGACCCTGCCCATCCTGGCCAAGCCCTTCGTCTCTTCGGGACGGTTCTTCTATCAGCCCCCGGGATCGCTGCGCTGGGAATACGAACGTCCCGTCCGGAGCGTCCTTTTGATGCACGAAGGGAAGGTGAAGCGCTACCTCGGGGAGAAGGACGGCTGGCGGGAGGATGCCAGCGCCGCCCTGCCGGCGATGCAGACCGTCCTCAACGAGATCGTGAGCTGGCAGCAGGGCCGCTTCGACGCCAATCCCCATTTCCAGGCCTCGCTTACCGAAGGGTCGGAACCGAAGGTGATCCTCGTTCCCAATGAAGCCTCGTGGAAAAAAATGATCCGGCAGATCGAACTGACCCCTTCCCGGGAGCAGGCGGGCGTCATCAAGAGCGTCCGGATGATCGAGGACGAACGCACCTTCACGGTGCTGGAATTCAGTCAGGTCCGGCTCAACCGTCCTCTGCCGGCCTCTCTTTTCGTGAACGTGGAATGAACGAACGGCACCGCAAAAAGTCCGGATGCGGCGTTGTGCTTCGCCTCTCCCTTCGACAAGCTCAGGGCAGGCTCGGTGTTTGTCACGGTGAGCCTGTCGAACCGCGCCCGTCTTGCCTGCGGACTTTTTGCGGAGCCGTTCCGTTCGGGAGGCTTTACAGCGCCTTGTGCATGGTGCGTCAGCTTCCGAAGTCCGCTGCCGCGCAACGGCACTGCAATACCTTGGGGTTCTTTTTTCTTGTCGCTGTTCTTTTATCGGTCCTTGCCGGCTGCGCGGGACTGCCGACACTGAAGCCAATGGATGCTTATCAGGAATCCGCTGCCCTTTCGGCCTGCCAGCGCCCCTTCCTTACCGAGAAGGTCCGCCTCGTCCATGAAATGAATGTCGTCATGCCCGGCGGGGAAGGGCAGGCCATCGGCGTTCTGCGGGCCGATCCCGCTAGCCGGAGCCTCCAATCGATCCTGATGACCGTCGAGGGGCTGGTCCTCTTCGATATCGAAGCGGGGGAGACGCTGACCGTCCACCGGGCGGTTCCGCCCTTCGACGCTCCGGCCTTCGCCGCGCAGATGGCGATGGATATCTCCCTCGCCTTTTTCTCTCCCGGCACAAGACCCGCGGCCATCGGACGCGAGGCGGAGGGGACGGCCGTTTGCCGTTTTGCCCGTCCCGGCGGCGAGTTTGTCGATGTCCTGGCGGCCGAAAACGGGGCGCTGGAAATTCGCCTTTACGGGGCTGGACAAGAGCTGCGGAAAAAGGTAAGCATTCCCCACTTGGCGAGGTCCGGCCCGGCGGAGGAACTGGAAATCCGGGGCGCAACCTGGCCCTCTTACAGCCTGCATCTGCGGCTGATCGAAGTCGAAAAGGAGTAGGGGAACATCCATATGAAATTCCGACTCATTTACCCGCGCTGGAAAAAGCTGGACCGGCAGACGGAGTTCCACCTGCCGCCCCACGGTCCGGTGGTCTTCGCGGCCACCCTCCCCCCGGAGTGGGAGGTGGAGTTCATCGACGAAAACGTGGAGGAGCTCCCTGCCGACGGCGCCCCCGATCTGGTCGGCATCTCCATGATGTTGACCAGCCAGGTGAAGCGGGGCTGGGAGATCGCGGACCATTATCGCCGCCTGGGGATCAAGGTGATCTGCGGCGGGATCGGGACGATGCTCCACGCCGAAGAAACGATGCAGCACGCCGATGCGGTCTTCCTCGGCGAGGCCGAAGGCAGGATGGAGCAGGTCCTGGCCGACTGGCAGCAGGGCTGTCTCAAGCCCCGCTATGATTGGTTCGGCAACCATCCGGCGACGGAACTGATCGGCCCGGCGCGGCGCGACCTTCTCCATCGGGAACGTTACAACTACAAGGGGATCCAGATGGTGGATCTCGTCCATGCCTCCCGGGGCTGTAGGTTCAACTGCTATCCCTGCTGCGTCAGCTACCTGGGCGGGCGGCAGTTCCGCCCCCGGCCCGTGGACCAGGTGGTCGCCGAGATGGCCGGGATCGACAACAACCGGATGTTCATCGTCGACAATTCCCTGGCCCAGGACAAGCAGTGGGAGATCGACCTCTTCAAGGAGATGATCCCCCTGAAGAAGAAGTGGTGCTGCCACCCCATCGAGGAGGACGACGAGGTCCTGGATCTTGCCGCCCAGGCCGGGGCCTGGTACGTCTACCAGGCCGTCTTCGATACCTCGGACCACATCCGCCGGCGGGTCAAACGGTACCACGACCACGGGATCGCCGTAGAGGGAACGATCCTGCTGGGGCTCGACCAGCACAGCGAAGACGACATCAAGCGGCTCATCGACTTTCTCATGGAGATCGAACTGGACCTGGCCGAGTTCACGGTCCTCACCCCCTTTCCCCACACCCGGACCTTCGCGGATCTGGAACGGGAAAAGCGGATCCTGACCTACGACTGGAACCGCTATTCGGCCGATCAGGTCGTCTTCCAGCCGAAACAGATGAGCCCGGAGCGCCTCCAGGAGCTCTACAGCTATGCCTGGGAGACCTTCTACAGGGACGAGCCCCAGAGCTACAAGATGTTCAAGCTCTTCAAGAAGGTCGTGGAAAGGGAAAAGGAGGACGGCACCTTCCGTCCCCGGCGGCGGGAGCTGCTGGTGAACCGTTTCGGCCGCCCCGGCGAGGAGCGGTCCTGAACCTGCGGCCTCTTCCGTTTTCGGAAATGACGGGGCGAAAAGGGTCGCGGAAAAAGCCCGGGCGGTGTTGAAACGGGCTAGGTACGGAATGACCGCAACAAAGAGGAACGGCCATGTCCGAAAATGGCGCTGGAGATAGACGATGAGGAACAAAAGAGCGATTCGAAAAGTGACGGTCGGGGAGGGCACGGTTTCCCTTGCCGAGATCATTGCCGTAGCCAGGCAGGGGGCCACGGTGGTTTTGAGTGAAAAGGCGGCCTTTCGCAAAAGGCTGGAAGGATCCCGTCGGCTCCTTCTTGACGCCTTGGCGGCCGACGTGCCGGTCTACGGCGTCACCACCGGTTTCGGCAAGTCCTGCGGTCACCGCCTGGACAAGCCCTCCCTGCCGAAGAACGGCGAGAACCTCATGCGGTTTCACGGCTGCGGCACCGGAGAACCTCTCGGCGTCGAAGAGACGCGGGCGGCGATGCTCTGCCGCCTCCTCTGTCTTTCCCGGGGCTATTCGGCGGTTTCCCTGCCCCTTTTGGAACAGCTCGCGGCCTTCCTCAACCTGGGGATCACCCCCATCATCCCCTCCGAAGGGTCCGTAGGCGCCTCCGGCGATCTGACCCCCCTGTCCTATCTCCTGGCGGCGCTGGCCGGCGAGCGGGAAGTCCTCTATCGGGGTGAACGGATGCCGGCCGCCCGGGCGCTGAAACTCGCGAAGCTCAAGCCCCACGTCTTCGGGCCGAAAGAACCGCTGGCCATGGTCAACGGCACCTCGGTCATGACGGGGATTGCCGCCGTGGTGATCGATCGGGCACAGCATCTGATCGCCGCGGCGACCACGGCGACGGCCCTGAGCGTTCATGCCCTACAGGGGAAGGCGCACCATTACCATCCCGCCATCGGCGAGGCCAAGCCCTTTCCGGGGCAGATCGCCGTGGCCGGGAAACTCCGCGCCCTCCTGACGACCCGGGCTACCGGCAAGGGGCTTGCGGCGGACGGACCGGAGACCCTTCAGGACCCCTATTCCCTGCGTTGCGCCCCGCAGATCATGGGCGTCCTGCACGATGCCCTGGCCTGGATCCGTCCCTGGGTGGAGATCGAGGCGAACAGCGCCAACGACAATCCGCTTTTCGCGGCTTCCGCGGACCATCCCCTGATGGGGGGAAATTTCTACGGCGGCCACATCGCCTTTGCCATGGACGGCCTGAAAGCGGCCCTGGCGTCGGTAGCCGACATGGCGGATCGCCAGGTGGCGCTTCTGGTCAATCCCAACGTGAACCGGGGGCTTCCGGCCGATCTGGTCCGCCTGACCGGCGAGGATCGGCTGCGCCATCACGGCTTCAAGGCCATGTCGATTACCGCCTCGGCGCTTACGGCCGAGGCCCTGAAGGGGACGATGCCGGCTGCCTCCTTCTCCCGTTCCACCGAGTCTCACAACCAGGACAAGGTGAGCATGGGGACCATCGCCGCCCGGGATGCCGCCCGGGTCTGCACGCTGGCCGAGCGGGTCGCGGCCGTTCACCTGCTGGCGGCCGCCCAGGCCTGCGAGATCCGGGGCGACCTCAAGGAGCGGCCCCGTCTGGCGTTGCTCCTTAAAAAAATGCGCGGCCTGGCGGCGCCGACCTTCGAGGACCGCCCCATGGACGGCGACATCGCGACCCTGGCCGAACGCATCGCCACGACGGGCTTCCCGGAGGAGGGGTGATGGAGACCAAGACCCGACCCAGTTACGAGGTAAAACTCAAGGTGGCCTTTTACGATCTCGATCCGCTCCAGATCGTCTGGCACGGCAATTACCTGAAGTATTTCGATGTCGCCCGGGGGGAACTCTTCGACCATCTGGGCGTGGATCTTTTCGATTTTCATCGCAAAACCAACTTGATCTTCCCGATCATCCGCACCTCGGTCAAACATATCCGTCCGCTCAAGTGGGGGGACGAATTCATCTGCCGGGCCACCGTAAAGGAGGCGCGGACCAAGATCGTCGTTGCCTTCGAGATCCGTCTGGTCAAGGACGGGATCCTCTGCGCCCGAGGCGAGACCGAACAGGTGGCGGTCCGGGTCCCGGAGATGGAGATGGCCTTTTCGATCCCCGAGGACATCTGTCGGTCCCTGGGGGGCTGAGATGGAGGCGTCCTTTGCACCGGCCCTGATCGCCGGCGTCGAGCGCCTCACCGCCTGGGCAGACCTCCTGGACGAGATCAACGTCTTTCCCGTAGCCGACGGCGACACGGGCCGCAACCTCGTCACCAGCCTTTCCCCCCTGCGCCGGATTGCCCTGGAAAGGGAGAAGGTCGTCCGGGAGCTCCTGATGGCGGCCCGGGGAAATTCGGGCAACATCGCCGCCCGGTTCCTATCGGGTCTGCTGACCGCCGATTCGCCGGAATGCCTTGCCGCTGCCGTCCGGCTGGGACGAAACCTCGCCCGGCAGGCCGTTGCCGATCCCAAGCCCGGGACGATGCTGACGATCTTCGACGCCCTGGTCGAGGCCCTGGAAGAAGAGCCGGCGACCTGGGACGTCCCCTGGCGTGATCGCCTCCTGGATCGTCTCGAAGGGGCCGTCCTCTCCACCACAGAGGCCCTTCCCCGGCTGAAGGCAGCCGGTGTCGTCGATGCCGGGGCGCTCGGGGCGTTTCTCTTTCTGGAAGGATTTATCGATTCCCTTGTCGGGGGGTGCGGCGCCTGGCGACCGATCATGGAGCGCTTCGGAGAGCGGCTCCGGCTTGCGCCCGCCTTTCGGGAGGAGGGGGTCGCGGGCTGCTGCATCGATACGGTCCTGAAGGTTCAGGCTGACGACGCCGAGGCCATCCGGCGGCTCTCGGACCTGGGGGAAAGCGTGGTTCTTCTTCGGGAAGGGGAGGTTCTTAAGGTCCATCTCCATGCCGAGGACGAGAAAAAGGCCCGTGAGGATCTGGCCGCTTTCGGGCAGGTGCTCCGGTGGGCCACCGATGATCTGGGCGACCAGGTCCGTTCTTTTCAACAACTGCGGGACCCGGGGAGCCTCCATGTGGTGACCGACGCCGCGGGCTCCCTGAACCGCGAACTGGCGGCGAGGTTGGGGATCACCCTCCTGGAGAGCTATATCACGATCGGGGAGGCGGCGCTGCCCGAGACCCATCTGGATCCCGCCGATCTCTACGCGGCGATGGGGCGCGGCGAGCGGGTCTCCACCTCTCAGGCCTCGCTCTTCGAACGCCATCAATGCTATGGGAGCCTCCTGGACCGTTACCCCCGGCTCCTCTACCTTTGCGTCGGCTCCGTCTTTACGGGCAATTATGCCGTGGCCATGCAGTGGAAGCGGGAAAACGATCCTGATGGACGCTTTAGGGTCATCGATACCGGGGCGGCCTCGGGACGTCTGGGGCTACTGGCCGTTGCTGTGGCCCGCTTTGCCCGAAAAACGGGGGATGCCGAGGCGGTGATCCGTTATGCCGAGGCCGGAGCGGGCCGGTGTGAAGAGTTTGTCTTCCTCGACCAGCTTCGGTACCTGGCCGCCGGCGGACGGCTGTCCCGAACCGGCGCCCTGGCGGGCGATCTTTTTCACCTAAAGCCGGTCATCTCTCCGCTCCCCGAGGGGGCCAGGCGGGTGGGGATCTGCCGGGACCGGGACGGACAGCTGCGCTTCGCCCTGGAGAAGCTGAAAGGGACGCTGAAGGGCGATGGGACAGGGGCTCTGATCCTGCTCGAACATACCGACAACGCCCCCTGGGTGGAAGAATCGGTGCGGCCCGCAATCGCCCGGAGCTTCCCGGCAGCGGAGATCCTTTGCCAGCCCATGTCCCTTACCGCAGGGGCGCACATGGGGCCCGGGACCTGGGGAGTGGCGTTTCTGCCCGCCGAAGAGTGAAAAGTAGAAAGTAGGAAAGTAGGGACAGCGGAAAGTAGGAAAGTAGGGACAGCGCCCTATTTTTAACCCTTGCGCAGAGAGGTGGGAAAATAAGAAAAAATATTGGGAGGATCTTGGGAGGAGCGACGGGGCACCCGGACCCTCCGCGCTCAGGATCTTTTTCCGACCCTGCACCTCCTTGCTACGCTGCCGGAAAACAAACTCGCGCCTTCGGCGCTCAAACAGTTGCCTTTGCGGGCGCTTCGCTGCGGGGGCAGGGTGCCCCGGAAAAATCTCCAATCGCGCTTCCGGGATCCGGGTGCCCCGTCGCCGCGCCATCGGCCTGAAAAGGGTATGAGAGATAGGGGATGGCTGCGACAGGATTCGAGGACTTTATGGGTAGAAATATAACCGGCCGCTTCGCGATTCTGATTCCGGTGTACAACCACGCCGAGGGGATCGGTCCGGTCATCGAGCGGGCCCGGGGACTGGGGCTGCCGATCTGGGTCGTCGACGACGGATCGACGGACGGGACAACGACGCGGCTGGAGAAACTGGCGGGGATTACCGTCATCGGGCACCGGGAGAACCTGGGCAAGGGGGCGGCTCTTCTGAGCGGCTTTGCGGCCTTGGCGGGAAAGGCCGACTGGGCCGTGACCTTGGACGCCGACGGCCAGCACGACCCCGAGGACGTCCCCGGCCTGATCCGGGCGATTCCCGAAGGGTTGCGGCCCATCGTCATCGGCCGGCGCATGGGGATGGTGGGCGACGATGTGCCCTGGACGAGCCGGTTCGGCCGGGGATTTTCCAATTTCTGGGTCCGGTGCGCCGGAGGGCCTTCCCTCACGGACACCCAAAGCGGGATGCGGATCTATCCTCTGCCGGAGGCGGCAGGGCTCGGGGTCCGGGCGCGCCGTTTTCAATTCGAGGTCGAGATCCTGGTTCGGGCATGCTGGGCGGGGGTTCCCGTGGTCGAGGCGCCCGTCAGCGTCTCCTATACACCGGGGATGGAGCGGATCTCCCACTTCCGCCCCTTTGTCGATTTTTGCCGGAACTCCGAGACCTTTACCCGACTCATCTTCATCCGGATCATGCGCCTGCTCCTCGGACGAGGAGCGCCGAAGAAATAGGCGGCAGGGAACTCAGATTGCGTAAGATAGGCGGAAAAAAGAGTTTCAGGCAGCGCGATTGAAAGATTTTTCGGGGCACCCTGCCGCCGCAGCGAAGCGGCCGTAAAGGCAACGGTTTGAGCGCGCAGCACGAATTCGCAGAATCAGCGGAGCGCAGCGAGGCGATGCAGGGTCGAAAAGCTTTGTGAACGCCAAACAATACCCTTTTCGAAGCGGTAAAGAGGAATGCGAAAAAAACAGGGACTCCGTCCCCCTATTTCCATGATGGAGAGGGAATGAAATTTTTTCAAAGGTATCGATTTCGCTGGTCCCTGATCGCCGTCGTTCTGGCGGTTTTGGGGGCGGTCTTGCTTTACGAATCCTTGGGCGGGATCCGGATCGAGACGGACATTCTGGCTTCGCTGCCCCAACACGATCCGGTCCTGGCCGATGCCCACCGGGTGATCCGCCATCTGCCCGTCCAGGACCGGCTGGTCATCGATGTGGCGATCAGCGGCGGGGACCGGGACGCCCTGGCAGACGGGGGGGATCTCGTTGAAACTGGCCTCCGTGAGAGCCGTCTCTTCAAACAGGTGGGGACGCAGCAGATGGAGACGCTGTTTCCGGAACTCCTCTCCCATGTCGTGAATCACCTGCCGCTCCTCTTCGACAAGCAGGAACTGGAGACCCGGGTTGCCCCGCTCCTGGCGCCGGACCAGGTGCGGCGGGCCCTGGCGGAAGACCTGCAGACCCTCCAGGGACTCGAAGGGATCGGCCAGACGGATCTCATCGCCCGGGACCCTCTGGGGATCAGGAACCTCGTCCTCGCCCGGATGGCGGAACTGATGCCGAGCAAGGACGCCCAGCTCCACCGCGGGAAGATCCTCTCCCGGGACGGCCGCCACCTGCTCGTCATGGCGGAGCTGGCCGGCGCGGCGACGGACAGCGCCTACACCCGCGCCATCCCGCCGCTCATCGAAAAGCTGGCAGCACAGCTCAATGCCCAGGGGCAATCCCGCGGCATCGCTTTCACCCTGACCCCGGTCGGGGCCTACCGCGCCGCCCTGGACAACGAAAACGCCGCGAAACGGGACATGCGAACGGCCATTGTCCTCACGACCCTCGGGATTGCCCTGTTGCTGATCCTCACCTTTCCGCGGCCTCTTATCGGTCTGCTGGCGCTGATCCCCTCGACGGTCGGCGCCCTTTTCGCCCTTTTGGTCTGCTCTTTTTTCTTTCCTTCCCTTTCGATCCTGGCGGTCAGTTTCGGCGGGGCGATCATGGCCTTTACCGTCGATCTGGGAATCACCTATCTTTTGTTTCTCGACCGCCCCGCCACGGTCTCCGGAATGCAGGCCGCTCGCGAGGTCCAGACGGGCGAAATCCTTGCCGCCCTGACGACGGTCGGCGGGTTTCTCCTGCTCCTGCTGAGCCGCTTTCAGGTCATGGCCGAGATCGGGCTATTTGCCGCCCTGGGGGCGGCCTTCGCCTTCGCCTTTGTCCATTGGGTTTTCCCCCGGATCTTTCCCGTCATGCCGCCGGCTCTGAAGCCCCGGAACCAGTGGCTCGGTCCGGTCCTGGATAAGGTCAGTCTGTCGGGAGGAAACAGCAAGCTCGCCGCGGCCGCCCTGTTCTTCGCCGTCATGCTCTTTTTCGCCCGGCCGGTCTTTCTTGTGGACATCAGCGCCATGAACTCCCTGAGCGCCGAGAGCATGGCGGCGGAAAAGACCGTCCAGCGCATCTGGGGGGACCTGACGAGCCGGGTCTACGTGATGACCCAGGGACGGAACCTTCAGGAACTACAGGACAAGAACGACCGTCTGGCCGGGATGTTCCGGGAGGATATCCGGCGGGGATCTATCGCGGCGGCTTTTTCGCTGGGCGACCTCTTTCCCGGAGAAGTGCTGGCCCGGCGCCGGGTGGCGGACTGGCAGGACTTCTGGACGCCGGAGCGGGTAGCGGAACTTCGCCGCGAACTGGAGCGGGCGGGCCGGGAGTCCGGCTTTGCGCCCGATGCCTTCGGCGCCTTTACCGCCTCTCTGACCGGCCCGGCGCCGAAGGCAGTAGCAATTCCGGAATCTTTTGCCGGATTTCTCGGGATCGCGACGGAAAAAAACGCCCTGGTCCATCTGGCCATGGTGACACCGGGGGCGGTCTATCAGGGGGAAGCTTTTTTCGCCCGCTATAGCGCGGCGAACCTGGCGAGCCTCTTCGACGCCGGGCTCTTCAACCGCCGTCTCGGCGAGGTTCTGGTGGCGCTCTTCAGGTCGATTGCCTTCATCACCGGGCTCGGGATCGTCCTGGTCGTCTTTTTCTTCTTTTTGGAATGGCGGCTTACGCTGCTCGTCCTGGCGCCGGTCCTCTTCGCCCTCGTCGGCACCCTGGGGACCCTCAAGCTGCTGGGACACCCCATCGATATCCCGGGGATCATGCTCTGGATCGTCATCATGGGGATGGGGATCGACTACGGGATCTACTATGTTTGCGCGTACCAGCGGTACCTCGACGAGCGTCATCCCTCGATGAGCCTGATCCGCCAGGCGGTCTTCCTGGCCGGGGCCAGCACCCTGATCGGGTTCGGCGTCCTGGCCCTGGCGCAGCACACGGTCCTTAGGAGCATCGGCCTTACGTCGCTTCTGGGGATCGGCTATTCGCTCCTCGGGGCCTTTCTGATTGTCCCGCCGCTGGTAAAAAGGGTGCTCGTCCCGGTCGCGTTGCCCCCGGAGGTCCTGACGGCGGGATCGGCGCGTCACCGTGCGCGGACGCTGCTCCGGTACCGCCACATCGAGACCACCCCGCGCTTTTTTGCCCGCGGCAAGCTCCGGATGGACCCCATGTTCCCGCGCCTGGCTGCTTTGGTGAAAGATCCGCGGCGCATCCTCGACATCGGCTGCGGCTACGGCGTCCCTTCGGTCTGGCTCCTGGAACTTCACCCATCCGCCACAGTGACGGGGATCGATCCCGATGCCGAGCGGGTGCGCATCGCCGGCAGCGTCCTCGGACCGCGGGGCGAGGCCCGGGTCGGCCGGGCGCCGGACCTCGGCGATCTGCCGGGCGGGGCGGACACGGCCCTCATCCTGGACATCATTCATATGCTCTCCGATACCGAGTGGGAACAGACCCTCGCCCATCTTCACGACAAGCTCCTCCCCGGCGGCCGGCTGGTCCTGCGGGCCACGATCCCGAAGGAGGGCGCCCATCCCTGGATGCGGAGGTTCGAAGAGTGCCGTCTCAAGCGGTACGGCCTTGCGCCCCGTTACCGCAGTCGCGAAAGCCTGGAGGCACAGATCGCTGCGGCGGGCTTTGAACTGAAAATGGTGGAAACCGCGGCCCCGGGGAGCGAAGAGGTCTGGTTCGTTGCCGATCGGCGGCCGGGAAAAACTGAGGATGGGGGGACGAAGCCGTGAAGGACTGGTTCTACCGCTGCCTCGCGGTGCTGGCGAGGCGCTTCGGGAGCTGGATCTTTCTTTTGGCCGCCTGGCATGTGGCGACGGGATACTTTTTCCTCTTCCCCCGCCGCGTCGCCGTCAGCGTCCGTTTCTACCGGCGGCTCTTTCCGGAGCGCCCGCGCCGGCATGCCCTGTGGTGCGCCTGGCGGCAGTATCACCATTTCGTCCATGTCTTTCTCGACCGGTTCCGTCTCGGCGAAGGCGAGGCCATCGAGGCGACCTGCGAGGGGTGGGACCATATCATCGACGCCGCCCGGAGCGGCCGGGGAGGCATCATCCTCATGTCCCATGTGGGCAGCTGGGAGATCGCCGCGCAGCTTCTGAGCCGCAAGGGGGCCGGGGAGCCGGGGATGAAGCTGCTCCTCTACCTGGGGGCCAAACACAAAGAGCAGATCGAAAAACGGCAAAAAAAGAGCGTCGCCAAGAGCGGCATCCGCGTCATCTCCGTTCCCGAGGCGGGCGGATCGGCCACGGACATCCTGGAGGGGCTCAATTTTCTGCGGGAAGGGGGATTGGTTTCCCTGACCGGGGACCGGCTCTGGGGTCGGGACCAAAAGACCGTCACCGTCAAATTTGCCGGCGGTCAGGCGAGGCTCCCGGCGATTCCTTATCTCCTGGCCATGATGTCCGGGGCGCCGCTCCTGTTCTTCTTCGGCTACCGTACCGGGCCTAGCCGGTACCATCTCATCACGCAGCCGCCCCTGTACGTGACCGCCGCCTCGCGGGCCGACCGGGACCCGGCCATCGAGAGGGCCGCCCAGTCCTATGCCGATCAACTCGCCGAGACGGTCCGCAGCCATCCCTACGAGTGGTATCACTTTACCCCTTTTCTGATTGCCGGCGGGAAAAAGAAGCAACGCCGTCCCTGAGTTATTCTGCCGCCCTGGGGCGGTGGACGGCGGCGAGGAGGGCTTCGATTCGCTGCCGGTCGATCTTTCCGTTCGGCAGGAGGGGAAGGGTCTTGACGACCCGGATCCGCCGCGGGCGGCCGTAGGTATCTCCCAGCGTTCGGATGGCGGCCCGGACTTCCCGGGCCGGCCGGCTGCTGGCCACGAGGGCCGCGATCTCCGCCTGCCGGGACCCTTTTTGGGGAAGGGCTGCCACATGGGCATCCAGCACGCCGGGGATCCGTCGGAGCTTCTCCCGGATCTCCTCCAGATCCACTCTTTTCCCGGCCACTTTGACGATGCGGTCCACCCGTCCCAAGACCCGGAATCCCCTTGCTTCGCCGGCGGCGACGCGGTCCGCGGTCATGAAAAAACCCGCTTCGTCCCGGGGCAGGTCCGGAGAGACGAAGGGCGACCGGACGCAGAGACGCTCGTCTTTGATCTTCCATTCCAGGCAGGCGAAGGGTTCCCAGGAGCCGTGATTCTCCCCGTAGGCGCGGTAGGCCATTCCCCCCGTTTCGGTCGACCCGTAGAGTTCCCGGATCGCCAGTCCCGTCTTGTTCAGGAAGAAGGCGGCGTCCTCGGGGTCGAGCGGGGCGGCCGAGGAGAAAGCCAGCTTCAGGGCGTGACGGTCGAGTTCGTCGGCCGCCTTGAGAGCCCGGTAATGGGCGGGGACGCTCAACAGGACCGTGGCCCCTTCCTTGCGCAACGCGCCCAGGATTTCCCGGGGAAAGACGCAGGTGCGGTCGAGTACCCGGGCCGAGGCGACGAAGGGCAGGAGGATCGAACCGAGGAGACCATAGATGTGCTGCGGGCCGACGGTCGGCAGGATCAGGTCGTCCGGCCCGATGCCGAAGGCATTGGCCAGGTGAAAGGCCTCGCCGAAGAGATTGGCCGGGGTCTTGGTCCAGACTTTGGGCTTTCCGGTAGAGCCTCCCGTGAAGAGCGAGAGGAAGGGCTGCTCCGGAGGATGGACAATGGTTAGCGGTCGGTGGCCGGGCCTGCAATCCGCGATGGGAAGCACCGTCGCGCCGGCGGGCGGATCGATGGCGGTGTCCGCCAGGATCAGCCGGAAGGGGCTCGCTTCGGATACCTCCTTGAGGACCTGGGGTTGAAAGGCATGGGGGAGGATGAAGGGCGGTGCGCCCGCCAGGGAGGCGAGCAGGGCCGCCAGAAGGTGGGGCTTCCGCTCGACGCAGAGGCAGACCGGTGCGTCGGCCCGGGCGCCGATCCTTTGGAAGGCATCCCGGATCCCTGCCGCCAGGGCGGCGATCTCCCCGATAGTGGGGCCGGAAGGGGTGAACCGGCAGTCCTTGTTTTTCAGAAGCGCGGCGATCGTTTCGTTCATCATTTCCCCTGCTCTTCGGATCTGTCGGAAACGGTTCCTTTTCTTTCAATCACCGCCGCAAATCGGCGGCGTCTCATGATCCGGTTTTCGATCTGCAACGGCGGAACTATAGCGTTCCCGGCAAAAAAAGACAAGCCGGTATCGGGGCCCGGCCGCCGCTGAAAAGAGGGAACCGTCCGCGAGCGAAAGAAAAAGGAATAAAAAGTTGATGGAGGGTCCTTTTGTCTTGAAATTAACGTTTCTATCGATTATCCTGCACCGGTTCTCCGGAGATTGCCCATGACGGAAGAGATGCGCGACTACGACGTTCGTCAATCGGGTAAGATCGTCTATTCAAATTCCTGAAAAGATCCGGCATCGCTTTTTTTAAGGCGGTGCAAAAAGCGGTGACCGACGAGCCGCAACGGCTGTCAGGGAGAAGTTGTTGAAAATATTATGCCATTTATGACAGACAGGACATAAAAACCAAGCCTCGGCTTGAGAAGCAATGAAAGGAGAAAAATATGAAAAAAGGATGGCTGCTGTTGTTTTCAGCGCTGGTACTCCTCTTGCCCGGATTGGGACAGGCGCAGGAAGGGAAATTTGTCCTTTTGGCCAGCACGATCGGACCGATCGACGCCGGTATCGTAGGCGCCCTGGAGGAGGGATTTGAAAAAGAGACCGGGATTCGGGTGCGCCATGTGGGCGCCGGGACCGGGGCGGCCCTGAAGATGGCCGAAGGCGGCCAGTTCGATCTGGTCCTGGCCCATGCCAAGGCCCTGGAGGAAAAGTTCGTCCAGGGAGGCTTCGGAACGCAGCGGATCCCGCTCATGTACAACGACTTCGTCATCGTGGGGCCCGCGGCCGATCCGGCGGGGATCAAGGGGATGAAGACGGCGGCCGAGGCGCTCAAGACCATCGCCGCCAAGGGGGTGCCCTTCATCAGCCGGGGGGATCAGTCGGGAACCCATGTCGCCGAGATGGACCTCTGGACGGTGGCCGGGATTAAACCGGCCGGAAGCTGGTATCAGGTCTACGAGAAAGGCGCCTCGGGGAATGGACCGACCCTCAAGTACACCGACGAGAAGGGAGCCTATACGGTCATGGACCGGGCGACCTACCTGTCCCTCAAAAAGGAGATCAGGATTGGCATCCTCGTCGAGAACGACACTGCCATGTTGAACTTCATGTCCCTCATCCCCGTCAATCAGGCGAAGTTTCCCAAGGTTTATGCGGCGGAAGCGCAACGATTCGTCGCTTGGGCGACGGCGCCCGACAAGGGACAACTCATCATCCGGGATTTCGGGAAGGACAGGTACGGCGCGCCGCTCTTCTTTCCCAATTCGGACGCCTGGCGGAAAAGCCAGGGTAAATGACCGAAAATGGAATTGATTTTAATGAACAGGAGGTAGTGATGAAAAAGCAAGAGTTGAAAAAAGGTTTTGCGGCGATGCTGATTGCCGCGGTGTTTATGCTGGCTGCGGCGATGCCTGCCGCGGCGGCGCCGGCCCAGAAGAACCTGATCCTGGCGACGACGACGAGCACCCAGGATTCGGGCCTGCTGGATGTTCTGGTCCCGATGTTCGAGAAAAAGACGGGCTATTTCGTCAAGACGATCGCCGTCGGTTCCGGTCAGGCCATGGCGATGGGGCAGAAGGGCGAGGCGGATGTCCTGCTGGTCCATTCCCCGGCGGCGGAGAAGAAGTTCGTGACCGATGGGTTCGGTCTCAACCGGTTGCTCATCATGCATAACGATTTCGTCATCGTCGGTCCCCCCGCCGATCCCGCCGCGATCAAGGGATCGAAGACCACCCCCGAGGCCTTCAAGAAGATCGCCGCCGCAGGCGCCATCTTCGCGTCCCGGGGAGACAACTCCGGGACCCATGCCAAGGAAAAGGACGTCTGGAAGGCCGCCGGGATCAATCCCGAGGGGCAGAAATGGTACCAGTCGACGGGGCTCGGGATGGGCCAGACCCTTAACGTCGCCGCCGAGAAGAAAGGCTACACCCTGGCCGACCGCGGGACCTGGCTTTCGCTTCAGAAGAACCTCGGCCTGCCGGTCCTCATGCAGGGCGATCCGATCCTCCTGAACGTCTATCACGTGATCGAGGTCAATCCGGCCAAGTTCCCGAAAGTCAATGCCGAGGGGGCGAAGGCCTTTTCCGCCTTCATGGTTTCTCCGGAAACCCAGGGGGTCATCAAGACCTTCGGCGTTGAGAAATACGGCGGGGCGCTCTTCTTCCCCGATGCGGGCAAGCCGGAGTATGAGTAATCACTCCGGTAAGGGTGCGATAGCGGTCGTTGCGGGGGCGGAATCAGCGCCCTCGCAACGACTGTCGGTGAGGCTTGAGCGGGGGTAAAGGCCTGTCCTTGCCCCCGCTGCTTGATTTTTGCAACGGTCATCGTATAAAGAGGGGTCATTTCAATCCCGTCCTAGACATAATGGCTGACAGTTAAACAATAGTGACCTGCTCCTTATCAGCATGGGTTATACTTGGAAGGGTATCCCAAATACAGAGCCAAAAATAAGGAGGCAGGTCATGAAACATAATATCACTAT
>JAKAFS010000065.1 GCA_021817825.1 Deltaproteobacteria bacterium
CAACGAGCCGGTCGTCACCTACATCCCCGGGTTCGCCATGCCGCTCGATTCCCGCCACCGGAACATCACCGTCAAGATGCTCTTGAATCACACCTCGGGACTCCCCGGCTACGATCCGAAAACCATGACGCACGCTCCCTATACCGGCTATGCCGCCGACTTCATGGAGGGGCTCAAGCGCCAGCGTTTGATGCACGATCCGGGCACGATCGCCGCCTACAACAACGACGGGTTCACGATGGTGGAAAACCTGGTCAAAGCCGTAACCGGCGAGGACTATACGGCTTTTGTTCGCCGGAACATCCTTACCCCCCTGGGGATGACCCAAAGCCAGTATCAGGACGTGGCGCTCCCGGCGGGTTCCTATGCCCTTGGCTATAACGGCGCCGCCACGGTCCCGCTCTATACCCTCAACGTCTATGCGTCCGGCGGTTTTTTCTCCACCCCCGAGGAACTCTCCCGTTTGGCCAGCATGTTTACCAACAACGGGATCTACAACGGCCAGCGTATCCTCTCCTCCCAGTCTATCGCGGCCATGGCCGAGGATCAGCGCCAGGGAACCTTCAATCCCGTGCCGAGCGAATCCAATCGTTTCGGCCTGGGCTGGGATACCATGGCCGAGCCGGCGCTGGCGGCGGTCGGGGTCAAGGCCTGGCAAAAGACCGGAGATCTGACCGGCATTTACGGGACCTGCATCGTCGTCGTGCCGGAGGCCAACCTGGGGGTGGTGGTCTTCGGCACCTCCGGCTCCCTCGCCACCTCGTATGGTTCCGCCCATGCCGTCAAGATTGCGGAGCGGATCCTCCTGCGCGCCCTGGTGGAGCGGGGGCGGATTCCGGCGATGCCGCCGACGCTTTCCACCGCCGATCTGCCCCCGGCTGCCGTTCCTGCGGCGGACAAGGCCGCTTACCCTGGGACCTATGCCTCCTCCAACGGCGTCTTTCGCGTCGCCTACGGGGCGGGCGACGCTCTCAATGTCGACGTCTATCAGAGCGGCTGGACCTCCGCTTACTCGAATTTCAAGCTCCGCAGCGACGGCTGGTATGCCGCGGACGGCGATCCGGCCACCGCGGTACGCCCCCTGACCGCCGCGGGCCGTCTCTACATTGCCCGCCGGCAGTCGAGCAAAGCGCGATACACCACCGATGCCTCCCTGCTCGCCCAGAAGCTCGACGCCAAACCCGCCGTCTCGGCGGCCTGGCTGGCCCGGGTCGGCGAAAGATGGCTCCCGGTCAACAAAGACCTCACCCTGAACTATCCGGTCAAGGTCGACGACCAGACCGTCCGGATGACGGCGATCCCCGGTCTCACCGGTTATCTTTTGAGCAGCAAGATTCTCGCCGATATGGCCGCGCCCAGCAACGACCGGCTGGACGGCATGTTCCTGATCGTGCCCGACGGCGTCCGGGGCCTGTTCGATGCAGCGATGGAGACTTGGAACGCCGAGGGCTGGCTTCGCCTCGGCACCACCCTCTACCGCCCGGAGTCCACGGTTCCGCTCCTGGCCGCAGGTGCGGCCACGGTGACCATCGGCGCCGATGAATTCGCCGAATGGCGAAGGCTTCCCGCCGCAGGCACGATCTCCGTCACCAACGCCAGCTACTGGGCCCTCTTCGATGCCGCCTACACGGAGCTGGCCTCCGGCACCGGACCCGGCACCCATGCCTTTGCCGGCGCCGGCGCCAAGTATTTGGTCCTCTTCGGCGCCGCAGGGACGGCCATCACCCTGAACCTGTTGTAGGCGCGCTACGGCTCCAACCCATGGGGCTTGCGGCGATGATGTCGTCGTGATTTAGGTCGATCGGGCAGGCAACGGGCGTCTCAGGATGGAGATCATGAGCCCCGTGAGGCCCATCATGGCGGCAAAGGCGATAAAAGCCAGCCGATAACTTCCCGTCACGTCGTAGACGAAGCCCGTCAAGACCGGGCCCGCAATGCCGCCCAGGGTGCTGAACCCCTGTAGGGTTCCGAAAATCTTTCCATAATGATGCCGGCCGTAAAAATCCCCCGTGATGGTGGCCCGGACCACGATGATCCCGCCATAGGAAATGGCATAGAGCAGCACGAAGGGAATCACATTCACCAAGACGTGCGCCCGGGTGAGCAAGAGAATGGCGATAGGTTGCATGATGAACAAAAGGACCAGCAGCCATTTCTTGTCGAACCGGTCGCCGAGCCAGCCGAACCCGTACCGGCCCAGCGAACTGAGCAGCACGATAAAGGTGATGATGGAGGCGGCGGAAGTGGCATCGATGCCCTGATCGATGAGATAGGGGATCAGGTGGACGAACACGGAGGCCTGGGTGATCTGATTCATGAAGAAACAGACCGTGAGGATCCAGAAACCGGACGTCGCCATCGCGTCTCTCAGGGAAAAATCGATATCTCCGGCTGCCGTGGTTCCTCCTTTTTGCCGATCGGCGTCGCCGGCCGGCGGGAAGGGCTCTCCGTCCGGCAGAAGTCCGCATTGCTCCGGAGAATGTTTCAGGAAAAAGGACAGCGGCAGGACCATCAGCCAGGTGAGGGGTCCCATCATCAAAAGGGTGGCGCGCCATCCATAGTGGGCGATCAGATAGGCCACTCCCGGAACCAGCAGACCGGCCAAGCCGATCGCGGCGTTATATAAGCCGATGACATGGCCCCTTTTCTTCACGAACCATTTGCCGATCAAGGGATTGCAGCAGGCCGCGCCGGCACAGGCGCTCCAGCCGCAGGAGATGGTGATGATGGCGATATAGAAATGCAACGGCGTATGCACATAACTCAAGTAGATGAACCCGCCCCCCATGATGAGGCCGCCGGAAAAGACCAGTTGGCGAGGGCCGATGCGGTCCAGCAGATAGCCGACCACGGGCGCCGCGATTCCCGCCTCCAGGCGGTAGATGGAGAAAGCGCCGGAGACCACGGCCATGCTCCAGGCCAGTTCCTTGACGATGGGCTTCACGAAGGTACTGAATCCGTAATAATAAATGCCGTTTCCATAGATGGAAATAATGGCCAGAATGAGCGTGATCCACCAGCCATAGTAGACCTTGCCGTTTTTTCCCGGTGTTGCCAGTGTCATTTAGGCATCCGTCCCGGCACCCTTTGCGTGCCTTTGTTTGTCCCGCAAGATAAAAATCTGTTGTAGGTTCCCTATAGGTCGCCGGATGGTAGGCGTTTTTTGCGGACGATGTCAAGGCAATGTTACAGAACAGGAAGGGATCATGAAGGTTGCCATGGCGCGGAGACGGCCCTTGCCTTGCCCTGGTAATGCAATGGCCGCAAGAAAAGCGCGGCTCCTCAACAGGTTGAAAGCACATTCCCCTTGACAGACAAGCGGTCGAGCCCGTATTCTCACCCGGCCAATGGAAAGTTCCTGGTGGCAACACTGATTTCCTATTGATCGGGCCCGACGGATGGCGACACAGATGGACGAACGATCCCCCATAACGCTCCCCTGCACGCGAAGGCAGATCCTGCTCTGGGGAGGGGCTTCCCTGGCCGGGTTTTCCGTGCTGGCGCCTGCGATGGTGCGGGGCGAGGAAAAGCCCCTGATCATCATGGCGCAGGCCCGGGGGATGTTGGCCGCCGATCCGGTCCTCTGCGTCGGCTGCGGCCGCTGCGAATTGGCCTGCACGGAGTTCAATGACGGCCAGGCGGCTCCCTCCCGGGCGCGCATCCGCATCGGCCGCAATCTGAATCATGGCCCCCAGGGGACGCCGTCCTGGCGGCAGGGTCAGGGAAACATGGGCGATGGCCTCATTGTCCAGGACCTCTGCAAGCAATGCCCCCATCCCGTGCCCTGCGCCAACATCTGCCCCGAGGGAGCGATCATCTTATCACCCGTCACCGGCGCGCGGATGGTCGATCCGGAAAGGTGCACGGGCTGCCGGATCTGCCTTAGGGCCTGTCCCTGGGAAATGATCGCCTTCGACTCGGAGCGCCGGAAAGCCACCAAGTGTCATCTCTGCCAGGGGAAACCGAAATGCGTGGAGGCCTGCCCGTCGGGAGCGTTGCATTACGTCGCCTGGCGCGATTTGACCGGGGTTGCCCCCTGGCGTAATCCGAGTCCGGCCGCGCTTCCTCCGGGACGCGCCCTGAGCTGCCAACCCTGCCACCTGCCGGGGCAGCGGGAAAACATCCGGCAGACCGGGGCGGCCCTCTGGGGCAGGCTGCGCGGGCGGCGGGTCGGCCCTGTCCCGGCACTTGGCTTTCGCTGGGTAGACTTTGCCGGGGCGATCCTGGTGCCGCTCGCGGTCGGATCGGTGATCGTCCATGCGGTGTGGCGAAAGGTTTTTAAACGATGAACCGGCTTTATCTCCATCCCTTGCCTTTGCGGATCTGGCATTGGTTCAATGCCTTGGTCGTGGCGGTCCTGATCGGCACCGGCCTGTACCTGAGAGGGGAGGGGGTGGCCGCTCTTCGGCCGCACGATCCGGCGCTCTTGGCCCATAAAGCCGCGGGCCTCCTGCTGGTCGTAGCGACCTGCTTCTGGCTCGTCTATGCGCTGTCGAACCCGCAGCGAAGAGGGCAATACCGGTTCCAGGCCGCAGACCTCCGGAACGGCTTCTTCCAGGCGAAGTATTACCTCCATGGCATCTTCCAGGGCGGGGAGAATCCCTTCCAGCCCTCGGCTGCGGCCAAGTACAATCCCCTACAGAAGCTGGCCTATGACACCGTGATGTTCCTCTTTCTTCCCTGGCTCTCCCTGACCGGCCTCCTCTTTCTGGATGTCCCCCTGTGGCGGCCCCTGGTCCTGGCGGAAAACTGGATGGGGGTGCTGGGATTCATTCATGTGGCCTTGGCCTATCTCTTGGTCCTCTATCTTCTGGTCCATCTCTACATGGCCACCTTGGGGAAAACGGTTCTTTCCCACACCCGGGCGATGCTGAGCGGTTACGAGGAACAGCGGGAACCGGGGCCCCGGGAAGCGGAAAATCAGCAGGAAGCGAAGGGAAATAACGCATGAAGGCTTATGGCGGCTGGGCCGGCAAGATCCTGCGGGTGGATCTGTCGACCGGCAGAATCGGGACCGACAATACGCTGGAAAGGTACCGGGACTTTCTGGGCGGCACGGGGATCGGCTACAAGGTGATGTGGGACGAGGTGCCGCCTGGGACGAAGCCGCACGATCCGGAAAACAAGCTCGTCTTTGCCGTGGGACCCCTGGCGGGGACCAGCGCCCCGTGCAGCGGCAGGACCGCGATCACGACCCTCTGGCCTGTCTGCTGGCCTCTGCCGCTCGTGGCGTCCGGCCACATGGGCGGCCAATTTGCCGTGAAGCTCAAATATGCCGGCTACGACGCCCTCATCATCGAGGGCAAGGCGGAGCATCCCGTATGGCTCATGATTGCCGACGGTCAGGTCGCGATCCACGATGCCCGCAGGCTTTGGGGGCAGGGCGTCCGCCATGCCCAGATCGCCCTGGCGGAGATCATGGGCCAGGACGCGGCCGTGGCCGCCATCGGTCCGGCAGGGGAAAACCTAGTGCCCCTCTCGACGGTCGTGACGGGCGCCTCCCACTCGGCAGGCGGGGTCGGATCGATCATGGGGGCGAAAAACCTCAAGGCCATCGCTATCCTGGGGACCGGCAGCATCCGCATTGCCGGGGACAAGGCGGAATGGGAGAAGCTGGTCAAGTATCATCTTTCCCTGCTGGGGGCCAACAACCAGGATGTGGTGCCCCGGATGCCCCAGCCCTGGGCGGAATTCTCCGACCCGACGTCGCGGTGGAACGCGCATCCTGGAAATCGCTGGGGCGCGGCGGCCCATCCCGTGGACACGGGCCTCTGCGACCCGCACGATCTGAACCGGATCGCCTACCGGTCGAATACGGCGGCATTCTTTCTAGGCGAACAGGCGTGGCCGTATACGGTCCGGGGAAACGGGTGCGCCAGTTGCCCCATCCGCTGCCACACGATGCTGAAGGTTCCGGCCCTTTCGGCCCGCTACGGCATCCCCGCGCTGGGGCAGACGACCTGCATCGGCTATAGGTTCGGCAACGCCTTTTTCAAGAAGCTGCCCGGCGGCATAAACGGTCCCACGAGCCTGGAAGCCAGCATGATCGGAACGGAACTGGCCAACGATCTCGGGATCTGGAGCAACTATCTGCAACTACAGCGGGACTTCGTCAAACTCTACGAGGACGGCACCATCGCCAAGAAGGTGGACGCCCGGGAATTCCAGAGTTACTCCTGGAGCCGCTACGAAAAGGGCGATCCCGCCTTTCTGTTCGAACTGCTCCCGCGGATCGCGAGGAAGGAAGGGGAACTGGCGACGGCGCTGGGACTCGGGACGGGCCACCTTTTGGAGCGCTGGGGTCTCTCCGAGGCGGCGTGGGGAAAGGACAAGCAGCTGGCCTATTGGAAGATGGGCCACCCCAAGCACCATTCCACGGAAGATTCCGGCCAATGCGGCCTGCTCATCAACCTGATGTACAACCGGGACGCCCAGTGTCACGCCCACAGCAATTTCCTGGGCAACGGCCTGCCCATCGAGGTCCAGAAGCGACTGGCGGCCGAGCTCTGGGGGTCCGGGGAGGCGGTCGATGCGCTGGCAGCCTATACGCCGATGAATGGGTATAAGGCGAAAATGGCCAAATGGGCCCTTTTGAGAAAGGAACTGCACGACAGCCTCTCCCTCTGCTGCTGGATGGGGCCCTGGGTCGCGTCTCCGCTGCGGGAGCGGGGGTATCGCGGCGACGATTCGCTGGAGTCGCTGCTCTACAGCACGGCTACGGGAGACCGGAAGTCCCGGCAGGAGCTGGATCTGGTCGGCGAACGGATCTTCGCGCTCCACCGCGCCCTGACCATCCGGGACATGGGAACCAAGGAGATGCGGACCCGCCACGACCTCATCCCCGACTGGGTGTTCCACGATCCGCAGAACCGGAAGGCCTTCAGCAAGGGGACCGTCCATATGGACCGCGAAGACGTCCAGAAGGCCCTGGATCTGTATTATGCAGAGCTGGCCTGGGACGGCAAAACCGGTTCCCCGACCCGGGCGACCTACCAGAGGCTGGGGCTGGCCGACGTCGCCGACGCGCTGGCCAAACGCTCCCTGCTGCCCTGAGGGACGGACGGTTATGGAACGCAAGGAAGAGCTCCCGGTCGTCATCCTGTCCCTGATCCGGGAGGGAAATGCAGCGGGACGCCTGGTCCGGACAGAGGAGCTCCGGGCCGGATTGGAGAAGAGGGGACTGGCCGAACCGGCAGGGTCCGACCCACCCCTCACGCTGGATACGACGCTTGCGGAGCTGCTCCGGGAAAATAGCGACCTCCGGAAGATCGCCGTTCCCGCCGACAACCCGGGCTATTATTCGATCCTGTGCATGAGCGAGTCCTATGCCGGGCTCCTGGCCGGGAAGGCGGATTCTCCCCTGGCGCAGATCGCCCGGGTGGTCCGGGACCATTCCCGGCTCTATCCGCGCCCCGTTCCGGCGGACAGTTTCGGGGCCTCCCCCTTCGACTTTCCCCCGGAAACGATCGCGGCGTCTCTGGCGGCCCTGGAGAAAGACGCGGCCTATCAGGATATCGGGCAGACGACGACCTCGGCAGGGACCCTCTTTCTCTACTCCGCAATGTACCTGGAACCCGATTATGCCGTCCAACTCGCCGAATGGCTGGACGTCGGTCGGGTGGACAACCCCTAGCCGCCGTGACTTAATGCGCTAAAGTTCTCCTCGCCAACCGCTTTTCATAATCCTTTCGGCCCCGGTGAGCAGCATCAGGCCGATCACAGCGCCAGAGAGCCAGCTCACCCCTCGGCCCGGGGCCAGACCTGCTTGAAGGCCGTCTTCGGGAAAAAGCAGAAGGGGCATTCCTCGGGCGGTTCCGGCCCGTAGTGCACGTGTCCGCACATGCGGCAGCGCCAGGCCGTCACCTCTTGCGAGGAGGGGTTGCCCAGGTCGAGCCTGCGGACCATGGGGAGGTCCTCCAGGGGCGGCATGACGGGCTTGTAGCCGTTGAGCACATGGCCCGAGACGATCAGGCGCTGCACTTCGCTCGTGCCCTCGTAGATGGTCAAAAGGCGGATGTCCCGCAGCAGCTTCTCGATAGGGAACATGCGGGTGTAGCCGTAGCCCCCGAAGAGCTGGAGGGCGTCGTTTCCCACCTCCAGGGCCGCCTCGGTGGCGTAGAACTTGGCGATCGAGGCGCTCACCGTGGGGTCCTGCCCCTGATCCGCCTCCCAGGCCGCCTTCCAGACCAAAAGCCGGGCCGTCTCCACCTTCTGGTACATCTCGGCGAGCTTGAACTGGATCGCCTCGAAGTTGGCGATCTTCGACCCGAAGACGCGGCGCTTTTTCGCGTAGTCGATGGCGAACTCCATGGCCGAGCGGGCCGCGCCCACGGCAAAGGCGCCGATGATGGGCCGGGTGCGCGAGAAGGTGCGCATGGCGAGTACGAATCCCTTGCCCGGTTCGGCGATGACGTTTTCCAGCGGCACCTCCACATCCTGCAAGTGGATCGCCGCGGTGTTGGAAGCGCGCTGTCCCAGCTTCGGGAGGCTCTTGCCCACGGTCACCCCCTTCCAGTCCCTTTCCACCAGAAAGGCGGCGATCCCCTCGTGCTGCGTCTTGGGGTCGATGGTGGCAAAGATGGTCATGTAATCCGCAACGCCCGCGTTCGTGATCCAGTACTTGGTGCCGTTGAGGATATAGCGGTTTCCCTTGCGTTCGGCTAGGCACTGCAGGGAGGCCACGTCGGAGCCCATGGTGGGCTCGGAGGTGGCAAAGCAGATCCGCTTGAACTGGCCGGCCAGCTCCGGCAGCACCCGTTTTTTGAGCGTCTCGTTTTCCGAAAGGACCAGCGGCTCCATGCCCAGCGAGTTGTCGAAGAGCGAGGTGGCCACGCCCGGGCAGGCCGCGGCCACCTCCTCGGTGACGAGCGCCGCCTCCAGAAGTCCCAGCCCCTGGCCGCCGTAGGCCTTGGGGATGTCGCTGTTCATGATGCCCAGTTCAAAGGCCCGCTTCAGCAAAAAGAGGGGGACCTCCTCCTTGTCTTCGTAATGCCACACCGCCGGCAGGACCTCCCGGACGGCAAAGTCACGCACCTTGGCCTGCAAGGCCTTCTGTTCGTCGTTCAAGGTAAATTGCAGCATGATCTCCTCCTTGCTGGATCGTTAAAAATGCAAATGGTCCGGTGCCGACGGCCCGGTAGCCGGCATTCATCCGCCGCGCTGTTCTGGGCAGAAGCGCGTTGCGAGATGCCGGTTGACCTAGAACTCTTTTATAGCATTGGAAAAGCGCCGCCGCAATGGGCAGGGTGAATTGTATGCAGCGTGCAAATGGGCCGGGCCAATACGCCGTTGCCCAGGCATGTTGGGATTGACAATGACTCGCCTTGCCGGAGGTTGGACTGAACCCTTCCGGCAGCCGTCCGGGACCACTAAGCGGGTTCGATTTTCACCACCCTTCCCCGCCGGAGGCGGGGAAGTATTCTGTTTGCGTGGCCGTCGACGGGCAGCTTTAAGCTTCCCTATTGCCATCCCTTTGTATCGCACATGGAAACATCGGGCGACCCGCAGGCCTTGCAGCCTATTATCTTGCCGGAAGCGTCTCTGGATTTGCATTCGATGAACTGGTTGTTGCACCGGTCCGTCCAGTACCGCTGGTCGTTGCAGAGCTGGCAGCCGGGGAACCACCATTTAAAGCACTGGCCGGCATCAAGGGTGCCTATTTGGCGGTCCGATACGAGCCTGTCGTTCCTGAAACAATAGATCGTGCTGTTGGGGCAATCGGCGTAGACCGCAGTGCACGTGATCGCCAGGGTCGCCAAAACGACAAGCAGTGTCTTCATAGGTCTCATTCCTCCGGAGTTTCATTTTTGCCCTATCCCTACCGCCCCGCGTCGCAGACCAATCGGTTATCCGGGGCATCGTCCCCCTGGATTGCGAATAGTCTCGCCGGGGCGATCGCCCGTCGTTTGCCTCGGCGGACGAGGAACTCTTCGTCCCCTCGTTTTCAACAATTATGCCAGGAGAGATATACTACAATTCACGGGTGTTTCAAGCTCTTTCTCCCTGCCGAAGACCGATGGCGCTGCCCACAAAATAGGCAGGTGGGCACGCAGTATAGGAAATGTTTCGTCATCTTTCCGCTGGTATCGGTGCCGACCACGGTACACATGTCGGCAGGAGCTTTGCCGATGGCCGGTGGGTGCAGAAAGGAAACCGGGCGCCATTGGCCGGACGCCCGAAGGCAGGGGTGTTTTGGCGCTCAGGGAACGGTCATGCCCAGAACCCTGCGGATCATCATCAGAAACATGCGGGCATTGCCCGCCCGGGCCTGCATGAGGGTGAGATAGAACTGGGTGGTGTCCTTTTTCGGAACCGTGATGGGGTCTTTCTTCTGCATACGGATGGCCTTGGTCGCGCAAACGGTCGTGCATAAACCGCAGCCGATGCATCGGCCCGGATCGACCCGGCTCTTGTCTTCCTCCATGGCGATGGCCTCCATCTGGCAGCGATCGATGCAGAGGCCGCAGCCGCTGCAGAGAGCGGCGTCGTTGACCGCCACATAGTTGGCGTAAAAAAGGCGGGCCGGGTTCTCCATCCGTTTTGCATTCGCCAGGACTTCGCAGCAGCAGCCGCAACACAGGCAGGCACAGAAGGGATACTGGGAATTGGAGGGTTGCACCACCAGGCCGTCCTGTTCGGCCTTGTCCAGGATGGCGAACACCTCCTGCCGCGTGAGCTCCCTGCCCCAGCCGAGGGCCTGGTAATTGCGGGCCGCACTGCCGAAGATGAGGCAAATCTCTCGATCCTTCGTCACCTGACAGGGCTGATCCAGCAGATCCTGTCCCTTTTTGCAGATGCAGTCCACCACCCGGAAAGGGCCGCGATGCTCCGTCAGCACACAACGGATGTCGTCATAGGGCATGATGTTAAGATCCGGCGTAATGGAACCGGTGGTGGGCACGGGCCGAAGCTGCGTGAACTTGGGATGCAGGAGGGCATCCCGGAAGGCTTCATCGATATACTGCTTGAAGTCCTCATAGAACGCCTTTGTGAGCTGTTCCACCTGAAATTCGAACATCCCGATGGCCAGCATCGTGATGCTGAAGATCTTCACCCCTTCCTTGGTGATGCTGCGGGCAATGCTGCCCCGGGCCGCCATCTGCTCCAGGCTCCCTTCCAGTTCCGCGAGGACGGGGGGGTGTTTCTTCAGCCGTTTCCGGATCACGGCTGCGGGTTCGGGAATGAAGCTCATGGAAAGCGCGATTTGCGCCTGCTCAGGAGTGAAGAGATGCTTCAGGAGCCTGATTTCCACTCCCGACGCGGTGGCCGGGAAGGCAATGGGCAATTTGTCCAGTTTCTGCTGGAGTTTCCGATAGACCTTGGCATCCCTGGCGTCTTTTGACATAGGCCTCCTCATGAATGGCGAGCAAATAGATGGATCAAAAGCGGGTCATTTTTCGTTGATGATGGAGAAAGCCCGTCCGCCTGTCAAGAAGATCTTCTGGTCGTACAGAGTCGGATTTACGGCGTCATCGTGATGGTGATGGTTGCCCCGACCGGGCCGTAGAGGTAGAGAAAGGCCGCGTCTCCCGTGGCGGGGAGGGTAGAGCCGCCAGTTGCGCAACCTTCAGGGCACCTACTAGCGCAAGGGGGCGAATGAATCAGCCCGGGGCATGCCCGAAGTCTTGCGGAAGAGGGTGCCGCCGGCCCTAGCGGCGGGCCTTCAGCTGCCGGAGCTCTTCCTTTAACGCCCCGTTCTCGTCCCTTGTCTTGATGAGGTCCTCGTTCATCTTCCGGAGGCGATTGACGAGAATCCGGGAAAAGACGTGGTAGAGGATGTACTGAAAATAGATTCTCGCCTGGCCTTCGAGGCGATCGAGGTAAGAGGCATCCATCGCCAGGCAGGCGGAGTCCTCCAGGGCCTCGATGGACGCCGAGCGCGGCGATCCGTCGACGATGCACATCTCGCCGAAGATGTCCCCATACTCTTTGAGCTCGCCGATGGGTTCCCCTTTTTTGGAGATGCCGAAACGGCCCGACAGGATGAAGAAGATCCAGTTGTCGAACTGGCCTTCCTGGATGACCTCGTCGCCGGCCTTGAATCTCTTGATCTTGCTCAGGGGCAGGATTCCCTTGACGTCGTTTTCCGAGAGTCCTTCCAGGGTGGGCATGCGGCGCAGGGCGTCCAGGATCTCCTTTTCGTCTCGCGGCGACTCCTCGGGGGGGAGCGTGATACCCATTTGCGCAAGAATGTCTTCCGTGATGTCGCTATTCATGACGGCCTCCTCGGGTTTTTTTATTTTCATTTCCTTTGAAATGTCCGCATCTTCCGTGTCGGACCCCTTCCGGCACGTTTCTGGAGCCTTTCGGTCAGTCAGCGCTGCGATAAATGCAAAACAGGTGCCAGATTTCGCTCGGAAATCCCTCCCCTGCCCTGTTTGGGGGGAGAAGGCCGGGTTAGGAAGGTAAATCCGTCCCTCAATTACACAAAAGGGCATCGTAAAAGTTGCCGGAGTGTCTGCAACTCAGCATAGGCGCGGTCACTCCTTCCCCAATGCTCCCCTTGAGGTCGGAAAAATGTGCCTTTTAGGCCTCTTTGGGTGTGAAAATGGCCTGAAAGGGTGCGGTTGCAAAATGCGGCAACGAGCGGTCCGGAAAAAGGTGGAAGACGGCCGTTGACAGGGCAGGCCACAGCCTGTATGTATTCAGCCGGATAGTGAAACCCCTGACCCAGCATGAGGCCGAAAATGAAGATCGATCACGACATCGCTGTCGAGCCGGGCCAACCCTTCGTGGTCGACCGTTTCCGGCCGGAAGACGCCCAGGGCATCGCCCATCTCTTCTATGCCGAATACGGCCCCGCCTATCCCGTTGAAACCTTCTACTATCCGGAGCGGATCATCGCGGAAAACGAGAACGGCAACATCCACTCCGTCGTGGCCCGGACGCCGCAGGGGGACATCATCGGCCATGGGGCCCTCTACCGGAGCGCCGCCGAGCATCGGAACCTCTACGAGATCGGCCAGTGCATCATCCTGCCTTCCTACCGGATCACCTTCGCGGCCTTCAAGATCAACAAATACGCCGCAGAGACCCTGACCGCCATCACCCGTCCGGACGGCATGATCGGGGAGGCCGTCACCCACATCACGGCGACCCAGAAGTTCTCGGCCCTGGTCGGAATGAAGGACGTGGCCCTGGAGATGGACCTCATGCCGGCCGCGGCCTACGAAAAATCGCAGGTCGCCTCGGGCCGCGTCTCCTGTCTGATCCTCTTCAAGTCGTTCCAGGACCGCGCCCAGGAGATCTTCATCCCGGCCCGGTATCGGGGGATCATGGAGGAAATCGCCGGCGATGTGGCGGTGGAAAGGCGGCGGAGCGCGGCGACGGGGAGATTCCCCGAAAACGCCGGCAGCCGCTATAATCAACGATTCTTCTCCCAGGCCGGCGTCGGCCGCATCAACCTGGCGAGCGCCGGCGGCGATTTCCGGGAGGTGGTCGCGGCCTTTGAAAAGGAGGGGCAGGCCCAGGAGACCCTGGTGTTCCAGTTCTTCCTCAATCTGGCCGAGCCCTGGGTGGGCGAGGCCGTCGAGATCCTCAGGGAAGAGGGGTATTTCTTCGGCGGTTACCTGCCCCGCTGGTTCGACGCGGACGGCATGCTGATGCAAAAGACCCTGCACGCCCCGGACTTCGGCGCCCCCCGTCTCTATTCGGCCAAGGCCAAGGCCCTGATGGAGTTCATCCGCGCCGACCGGCAGGATCGGTAACGCCGGCCAAAGGGAAGGCGCCTCCACCGGGCGGGTCTTTCCTGTCCCGGGTTTCTCGGGGGGCTATTTGATCTTTTCGTTGACGAACCTAACGTAGTCGTCGATGGTCTTCACCTTGACGGCGTCGATTTCCGAAAGGTCGATCCGGTACTTGGTCTCCGTGGCCGCGGCGAGCGCCGGCAGGTCGATGGAATCGAGCCCCTGGCTAAGCAGGGGGACGTCGTTTTTCAATCCTTTGATGATGGCCTCGTCGATGCCCACCTCTTTCATGATTGCGATGACGTCTGCTGCACTGATCTTCATGGCTGCCTCCTTTGGTGAATGTGGGTCCCGTCGCTAGCGGCGCAGGACGTATTTCTGCACCTTGCCGGTGCTGGTCTTCGGGATTTCCTGGACATAGTTGAACTGGACCGGGCACATGTAGTCGGGCAGGCGCGCCAGGACGTGGCTCCGCAGTTCCCTGGTCAGCGCCATCCCTTCGGTGAACCCGGCGTTGAGTACCACATAGGCGAGGGGTTTTTCAAGACCCTCGAGCCGACGGGAGGTCACGGCGCATTCCGCGACGGCCGGGTGGGTCCGGAGGGCCTCCTCGACTTTGAGGGGCGCAACCCAGGCGCCGCTGACCTTGAACAGATCGTCCTGCCGTCCCTGGTAAGTATAGCAGCCCTTATCCTCAATGAAATAGTCCCCGGTTCTCAGCCATCCGTCGGGCAGCATGGTTTCCGCCGATTTCTCGGGCCGGTTCCAGTAGCAGGGGGCCGTGCTCCCGCCCCGGACCTGGAGGATTCCCTGCTGGCCCTCCGCCGCGGGCTTGCCGTCATCGCCGACGATCCGGACCTCGTAGCCCGGGACGGGAAACCCCGAGGCGCCGGGCCGGATGTCGCCGGGCCGCTGGGAGATGAAGATGTGCAGGGCCTCGGTGGCCCCGACGCCGTTGACGATCGAAAGTCCCGTCAGTTCCCGCCAGCTGCGATAGGTGCTCTCCGGCAGGGCCTCGCCGGCGGAGACGCAAAGCCTGAGCGACGGCAGTAAGATCGGGCCGTCCATGATCTTGAGGAGCATGTTGTAGAAGGTGGGCACGCTGAAGAGCAGGGTCGGCCGGTAGCGGTCGAGCACCTGCAAGACATCGGCCGGGGTGGGCCTGCCCGGATAGAGGACCGCCGCGGCGCCGTGATAGAGGGGAAAGATCACGCTGTTGCCGAAGCCGTAGCCGAAGGACATCTTGCTGACCGAAAAGACGACGTCGTTCTCCGAGAGCTTCAGGACCTCCCCGGCGTAGTGCCTGGCCGTAAAGAGCATGCCTGCCTGGGTATGGACGATGCCCTTGGGGTCGCCGGTGCTGCCGGAGGTATATTGGATAAAGGCCGGGTCCTCCGGCGCCGCGGGATGGCGGATAAGGACCGGGTCGGCGTCCGCCATCCGGGCAGGCAAGGTCCCGTCGTCCAGGAGGAGTCGCTTCATGGGGCCGGCCGGCTCTGCCGCGGCCGCCGCCGAGCCTCCGACGGTGACCAGGAGCGAGGGCTCACAGTCGCGCAGGATATAGGCGTACTCCTGCCGGGACAGATCGGGGCTGATCAGGGCCGGCAGGGCCCCGCACGCCAGGGCGCCGAAAAAGGCGTAGCAGGAGTCCGGGGAATCGGGGAAGGCCAGGACCACCCGATCCTGCGGCCTGATGCCGAGCGCTTTCAGAACGTTCCCGAAACGGTGGATCCGGTCCCACAGTTGGGCGTAGGTGAGCACGGCCCCTTCGCTATGGAGGGCGGGGCGATCTGCCCGGGTTTGGGCATGGTGGTCGAGGATGTCGAGAAAATTCACGGCCGATGTCATGATCGTTCTTCCTTCCTCATTATTCTCATTCGCAGTTCAGGGCCTGGCGGATTTCCTCGGGGAGGAAGATCAGGATCTCCATCTCCGGGAGTTTGATCGCGACCTGCTCCGTCCGGCCGATGGCGCACCGTTTTCCGCTCTCCTTGAGGCGGATCTCGAAGTCCATGACGAGCCTCGTTCTGGCCTCCACCAGGGTGGCCTTGCAGATGAATGCATCGGCGTAGCGCAGGGGATGGAGGTGCTTGGTTTCTGTCTTGGCGATCGGGAAACTGTATCGGTTGCCCGTGAGGTAGCCGGTGAGGTCGCAGCCCAACTGCGCCAGGAGCGCCTGCCGGGCGTCTTCGAAGTAATTGAAGTAATTGCCGTGCCAGACGATCTGTAGGGGATCGAGGTCGTAGAAGGGCACCCGGCGCTCGATTTCATGGCTGAAGGGCAAGCAGTGCTGCATCGCGAAATCCTTTCCAATGGGCGTCGGAAGATAAGCCGGAACCCTGTAGATGCGTCAAAAAACGCCCAATCGCCTATTGGCCTGAACGCACCGGGAGGGCCCGGGTTTTGTAGGCGTTACCCAGGAGCACATAATACTTTTCGCCGGAGACGAAACTGACGGTGTAGCCGTGGGTGCCGCCGACGGTTTCCGAGGCCCAAAGAAAATCCCCGGTTTTCTTGATCACCGATCCATAGGCGCCGCCGGCATGGAGCGCCAACAGCTCGGCAGCCGACGGCATCCGCCAGCCGGTTTTCCCGCCGCCGCTATAATTCTTGCAAAAGTAATCGGCATTATACCAGGTATTATCCACACCGCTGTCATGATCCGCCCACAGCAAGCCTGTTTGCGTGTCCGTCACCGTGCCGTCGTTGTTGTTGACAAAACGATTTGCCGCGGCCGCAGACCCTACAGAAACAAGAGATCCCAAAAATAGTGCGAAGCAAACCAAAACAAGAATCCTTTTCATGATGATCACTCCTTTTCTTATTATTGCGCTACTGCCATGTTGCGCTGTAGCCGCTCTTACTGTCACCGGAAATGGTCACCGTGGAATTCCAGCATTTGGGCGTCCACAGGCCGTACCCGAGATCGATCAGTTCCGTGTGCGTCGGTTGGCCGCAAGTTCCGTTCGTGATGGTGATGGAGCATGGACACCAGGCGCTGCTGTCGGCCAGGACCTGGGTCGATTCGCATCCACCTGCTTGAATGGACCGTTTCCGACCATGACGATCCAATGCTGAAAAACCCGAACGCTCTGTTTGCAGTCGGAGTTATTCACGACTTTCACGTCATAGGCTGCCGTGGGACCGGCGAGCAGGGGCACAAGCAGGGCTGTGGTCAATAAGATTCCGAGCGTCTTCATTCATCCTCCATCGTCTTTGTCGAAGTGTCTGTCCGCAGCATGCCGGTCGTCAAAGGTCACAGGCGCACTGGCAATCAGTCCGCCCTGTGAGATTCTATTAGCAAATCATGTGCCGCGAGAAGATAAACAATGTTTCAATAGGTTGCAAGTACTTTCGCTTTTGCGATCCCTCCCGGAGGCGCCCATTTGGTGGGCAGGTTGAAAGAGGGTTGGCAGGTTCGCACCGGCTGCGCCCTGGAGGAAACGGTGCTTTGGAGCCACTTGGGGTGAAAAATGCGCCTGAAAGGGCAGATAGCGAGGAAAATCGTCAGGGACGTCGTTTGCGCATAAATGGTGATAGATAGTTAACTCACTTCAACGCGTTGAAGTGAGCTGCGGCCGGCGAGGCTCGGCGGCTGTGGAAAGGTAAGTGGTGATCACTATGCCCGCAGAGCTGGCGGTCAGAGGCATAGGCAATCGGGGTTAGGTTGCGGCATGAGATCGAAATAGCGGCTTCAAAACCGCCTCAGGCCTGCCGATGGCCCACGGCGCCAGGGCGAAGACATGACCGTGCCGTCCAACAGGTGAGGGGAGCGCAGCCACGCGGCCGGGGAGTCCCGGTTTCGGCGCACGATCCTGCCCCGCGTGGCGTTGCATCCCTTCAGCCTACCGTCGGATTTCGGAGCCCCCCTTCACATCGGTCCAGGCCATCCTGTGCACCACTATTCGGCAATGCGCAGTTCGAACCGTCCGTCCGCACCATTTGAGATCGGTTCCTGTTGTCTATGCCCTGGCGCACCGGAATCTCCCGGCCCGCCGGAAGCGCCGTACCAGAAAGACCCACAGGGCGAAGTGCCGCCTTGGCCTCCGACGCCCCCATTGCCGCCCCGGCCCGGATTGCCGTCTCCGACCGCATCTCCTCCCCGGACATCGACGCTGATATCGCCGCCGCTCTCGTCTCGTTGCGCATAGATCACTATTTCAGCGCCCTTGCCTCCATCGCCGCCCCGACCGGCAAAGCCGCCCCGGCCGCCCATGCCGCCGTTGCCGCCGCGTCCGCCCAGGGGCAGGAGCTCCGATCCATTCCCGCCCTTGCCGCCTTGTCCGCCAGTATCCCCGGGACCGCCATTTCCCCCTCTGCCGCCATTTCCCCCCCGTGCGATCACCGCCAACCCCGGGCCGATCGTTCCAACGTCGCAACGTACGGTGTAGTTGTCGCCTCCCGGGGGCCCGTGTCCGCCGGAAGTCCCCGTTCTCCCTTCCTCGCCGTCTCCGCCCGGTTGCGCTCCAATGTGTTGGTGACTCTCGTCGAAGGCAGCAGTGCCATCGTAGCCGGTGCCTGCCTGGCTCGGCTGGTCCAAATCATGATTATCACCATCGCGCCCATCTTCGGCCGGGAAGATGATCTCGCCGCTGCCGCCCCTCAGTTCCGTCGCTTTCACGGACAGATGGCCGTAGACTTTCAGGCACCCCGCGACGATCACGCGATTCGCGATCACCCGGTTAAGGGGCTGACGCAGCTCAACGGTCGCGCCGGCTTCGATGATCAGGTCGGGGAACGTTACCGTCAGGATCTCTCCCCAGCCTTTCATCCTGCGCAGCATCTGACTTTCGGAGACAAACAGCGGCCGTTCGGTCGCCCCCGGTTCGGCAGCCTTTTTCAGACGACTGCGTTCCCTCTCAATGAACAGAAAGTCGGCGAGATCTTCCACCGATTTGGCCACTTTCAAGTGCTGACACTTTGCCAGCGGATGTTTTGATCCCACCGGAAACGCTATCGTCTCTCCACGCTTGACGACGATTTCCCGTTGGGCTCCCTGCGGTGCCGTGCGCTCATTCTTTTTCGAACCGGACATGGTCAAGCCTCCTGTGTTTCTGCCAGCTCTGCCTACAGCGTTCACTGGCGATGAATATTTTTTTATTTGCTTCCGCGCCGGTAACCCCGCGGTCACGAGGTCGAGTAATGACAACTGAAGGGTATGGCAGTGTGGTCGTGTGATTTCCAGGATAAGCGAACCGTCGTTGCATGGGGCGAGCAGGAGTGGGTGCCGATTGCTTGGGAAGACGCGCTGCCAGCCGGAAGGGAACAGGTGGAACCTAGATGCGGATCAGCGGAACAGAAACGAAAGAGCCTCCAAGGGAATGCGCCGCTTCCCCTGGAGGCTTTGTGTGACCATTTTTCGACAACCCCACCTTCTCATACCACTCTCCGAGGGTTTAAGGTTAGGTTTGATGGATGTCCTTGAAAATTCCGATAGTCTTCAATACTTTTAGCGGCAAAGAGCTGTCAAGGAAAATGTTCGGTCTGATGCTCTGACAAGGACTTGTACGCATGGTTGAAGAATAACGAGAGGCCTCTTGCGTGTCAAACTTCCCCAAGAATCAGCCAAGACCTCTTTTACAGGGTGATATTGCCGTTTCTCGATTAGCCGCGCTTCTCCCTTTCCCGCTTCCCGCTGGGGAAACGGTCGGGCGAGGCGGATGGCAAGAGGTCTTTTCAGCCGCCTGCCCACGGCATGGTCGCGCCTGCCGCTTGACAAGCCGCTGGGTCGCGCGTAAAGGATGTCCGTGGTACTGAGTCTCCCGACTTAAAGGTGAATCGGTCTCCCATTGCGTCAGTTGCGTCAAGTCGAAATGTTTGGGTCATGCCATGGATCTTTCCCTGCGGGACAAGCATAAGCTGATTCTGCTCATCGCCATTGTGCTGGGCATCGGATTTGTCACCACCTCTCTGGCGAGCTATTTCGTCTCTAGGTCCGCGATCCGCAGCACCATCGTGGAAAACGAGCTGCCGATCACGGCGGACACCGTCTATTCGGAGATTCAGAAGGACCTGATCCGGCCGATCTTCGTTTCCTCCATGATGGCCAGCGACACCTTTGTCCGGGACTGGGTCCTGGCCGGGGAGAGGGACGTGACCCGGATGACCCGATACCTCAAGGAGGTGCAGAGCCGCTACCAGGCGGTGACGAGCTTTTTCGTCTCCGAAAAGAGCCGCATCTACTACCAGTCGGAAGGGGTCCTGAAAAGGGTGAGCGAGTCCGCTTGGCGGGACGTTTGGTATTTCCGGGTCCGCCAGATGGGTGCGCCTTACGAGATCAACGTCGATCCGGATCTGGCCCACCGGGACACCATGACCATCTTCATCAACTACCGGGTCTTCGATTACCGCCACCGCTTCATCGGCGCCACCGGGGTGGGGCTGGCCGTCGATTCGGTCAAAAAGCTGGTGAACGACTATCAGCGCCGCTATGGCCGCAACATCTTTTTTGCGGACAGAGCCGGAAAGATCGTCCTACAGGCCGCCGAGAACCAGCAGTTGGAAACGGACATCCGCCGGCAGGAGGGGCTTTCCCGGCTTGTGGACCGGATCTTCAAGGAAGGCGGCGGCTCCTTCATCTATGAAAGGAACGGCGAGACGCAGCTTCTGAATGTCCGTTTCATTCCCGAACTCAACTGGTACCTCTTCGTGGAGAAGGCGGAGAGCGCCGCGACGGCGGGCATCCGCCGGATCCTCTACCTGAACCTCGGCATCAGCCTCTTGATCACCCTCATCGTGCTTTGCGCGGCCACGGTGATCATCAACCGGTACCAGACGCGCTTGGAAAAGCTGGCCTCCCTGGACAAACTGACCGGGCTCTATAACCGCCACGCCTTCGACATCGTGATCGGGCAACTGCTGTCCCGCAGCAGGCGCACCCAGGAGCCCTTCTCGGTGGTCCTCTTCGATATCGACCATTTCAAGGAGGTCAACGACCGATGCGGCCACAGCGCCGGGGACCAGATGCTCAAGGAGGTTGCCCGGGTGGCCAAGGCGCGGCTCCGTTCGGCCGACATCCTCTGCCGCTGGGGAGGCGAAGAATTTCTGGCGGTCCTGCCCGGGTGCCGGGTAGCCGATGCCGTCCGGATCGCCGAGGGGCTCCGCCAGGCCGTGGTCGACGTCGCGCTTCCCTGCCGGGAGCAGGTCATCCGGGTCACGGCCAGCCTGGGAGTGGCCGAATACCTGCCCGGTGAGGAAATCGATCCGCTGCTCCAGCGGGCCGACCGGGCCCTCTACCGGGCCAAGGAGGAGGGCCGGAATCGCGTGGCTGCGGATGAAGGTGTCCCTCGTTAGCTCGTCAAGTCTTCAGGGGCATCTCAATCGCTCCCTACAGGATGAAGACGGGCCGAAGGGGTGGGGGCTGTTCACCCAGAACCTGATCCTTGCCGCCCATGCCGTTGGCGTCGAGGGCTGCCTACAGGCCTCGGTGATGGATTATGCGTCGCAGATCAAGAAATGCCGCATCCCGT
>JAKAFS010000141.1 GCA_021817825.1 Deltaproteobacteria bacterium
CTGCCCCGCCTCCCCGAGCATGAGGATCTGTCGCTGGTACCTTTTTTGCTCTTCTTTGGTAATCATACCTGTTTCAGTGCCTATAATTGCATTTTTGTATCGAACCGTGTTAATCTACTATAGCCAAGCGTTGTAAAAAGGCAACTTTTTTCCAATCCGGGGCTGGCATGCCCGTTTGCAGGGAGGGACGCCGGGAGGGGGTCCGCGAATACATCGACCATCAGTTCCCCGAACGGGACGGAATCCTCCGGTTTAGGAAGATATTTTGGGAGAACCGCTTCAATCATGACGCCCTCAAATTGGCGACCTTCACGGATCGGCACCCAGGGAACGGAGGAGCTCAGCATTCATAATTACGAAGAACTCGCCGCACTGCACGCCATCGCCCGGATATTGGCCCATCCCCAGGAGTTGCGGGATCAGCTCGAACAGGCCCTTCGGGAGATGAGCGCCCGTCTGGGGATGGAACGGGGGATGATCTCGCTGATGGATCGCGAGACGGGAGAGGTCTGGCTCGATGTGGCGCACGGCGTCAACATCAAGGGGCTGGATGTGAGCTATCGCCCCGGTGAGGGGATCACGGGCAAGGTGGCGCAGACGGGACGGCCGATGGCCTGCGCCAACCTCGGCCAGGAAGCGCACTTCCTCGATCGGACCGGCGCCCGCCGCTTCCTTAACAGGGCGGAGTTGACCTTCCTGTGCGTGCCGATCGTCTACGACGCCCACGTGGTCGGCGTCCTGTCGGCGGACAAGGTGACGCGCCAGGTGGAGAACTTGGACCGCGAACTCGCGTTGCTCTCTTCGGTTGCCGAACTGCTTGCCAAGGCGGTCCACAGTCGCGCCCTTGAGGAGGAAAACCGGCGTCTTCGCAAGATCGTCGGCCGCTCCCGTGCCCCCTCCACGGATATCATCGGCAATTCACGAGCGATGCAGGAGGTCTTCGGCCTTGTCGCCCAAGTCGCCGATTCGAACACGACCGTCCTGATCCACGGCGAAACGGGGACGGGCAAGGAACTGGTCGCCCGGGCGATCCATAAAAACAGCCCCCGCCTGAAAGGTCCCCTGATTCAGGTCAATTGTGCGGCCATTCCGGATACGCTGATCGAAAGCGAGTTGTTCGGTCACGAAAGGGGGGCCTTTACCGGCGCCCTGCACCAAAGGCGGGGGCGGTTCGAGGAGGCCAACGGAGGGACGATCTTCCTCGACGAGGTGGGGGAACTCGCCGCGGCGGCGCAGTCCAAATTGCTGCGCGTCCTCCAGGAAAGGCAGTTTCAGCCTCTGGGGTCTTCCCGAATGATCCGTGTCGATGTCCGGGTCATCACCGCGACCAACCGGAATCTCGAGCAGGATCTCGCCATGGGGCGGTTCCGTCCCGACCTTTTCTATCGCCTCAATGTCTTTCCCATCTACCTGCCGCCCCTGCGCGACCGGGGAGGCGACATCATTCTTCTGGCCGACCACTTCGTATTGAAATATGCGAAGGAAATGGCAAAACCGGTCAAGAAGATCTCTCCGGCGGTATCGGATATATTGCTCGCTTACAACTGGCCGGGAAACGTGAGGGAACTGGAAAACTGCATCGAACGGGCGGTTCTGATTGCGACGGGAGATACGATCGATTTGGTTCATTTACCCCCCTCCCTCCAGTCACGGACCCGAAGTGGTGAGCTGAAGGAGCAGGGCAAGCTCAACACCGCCGTCGAGGCCCAGGAGCGTGCCCTGATCCTGGGCGCCTTGAAGGAGACCGGCGGCAACCAGACGAAGGCGGCCAAACTCCTCGGGACGACCAAGCGGATCGTCCAGTACCGGATCCAGAAACTGGGTATCGACGCCCGTCAGTTCCGGGAGAAAAAACCGGCCCCCCCGGACAACAGCCCTAAAGAATAGGGCTCGTCAGGCGTCGCCCGCTTCATGGTACATTATTGTTCATTTTTTTAAGAAAAGAACATTTTTGTTCCACAAAATTCGGATATTCATCCAGCTGCATCAAACGGTTTCAGGAATGACCGTTGTCATGGCGGTTTTCTCGATTATTATTCCTGCCGATCATACAAAAATGGCACGGTTTTAGCGATATTCCATATTTAGGCCTTTCATCCACTACAGAGCAAAAGGCCCGACAAGCAGAAAGGACAAACGATTATGTGCAGATTATTTGCGATTACCAGCAAAGACCCCCTCTCCCCGATGGTCGCGATCCGCGCCCTCGACGTCATGAAGGAAGGGCACGACGGTTCCGGCGTCGGCCTGTTCCTCACCGACCTCGGGGGGGATTTCGAGCAGTTCAAAGGGGGACCGATCCTCTCCGGAATCTTCTCCAACACGGGGATCAAGGCCCTCGACCGATACATGATGGACATGGATTTCATGACGAAATACAAGCTTTCGTTTCGCCCCACGAAGCGCCCCCCGGCGGGGACGCCCCGGCGGGACAACTATTTGATCCGCGTGTATGAATACCCGCCGGATTGGGAAAACCTGCCCGAAGAGGAGATCCAGCACCGTCTGATGATGTGCCGCCTCCAGCTCCAGGAGATGGGCCGGCAGGATGAATCGATGCTGGTCTTCAGTTTCTGGCCCGATGTGATCATGATCAAGGAGGTCGGCGACCCGATGACCGTGGCGGATTACCTCGGCCTCAACCGCAAGGAACTGCAGGCTCGGACAATCCTGGCCCAGGGCAGGCAGAACACCAACTACGCGATCAACATCTACGCCTGCCACCCCTTCTTCATCCAGGGGATGGCCACGATGACCAACGGCGAGAACACGGCCTTCCTGCCGATCCGGGAGTTTCTGATGTCCCGCAAGGAGCCGGGGTATGTGGGGTATCACTCGGATTCGGAGGTGTTCACCCATATCCTCCACTACACGCACAGGCACCTGGGCCTCGATCTCGAGACCTACAAGCACGTGATCACGCCGCTCAAGGACGATGAACTCGCCGCCCACCCGAACGGTCCCTGGCTGAGGATGCTCAAGCAGAGCTGCCGGCCGCTCATCATCGACGGCCCGAACTGCGTCATGGGGTGCCTGCCCGACAAGACCCTCTTCATGGTGCAGGACAGCAAGAAACTCCGCCCCGGAATCGTGGGCGGAAACCCCGGGATGTTCGCCTTCTCCTCGGAGATGTGCGGGCTCGACGCGGCGATCCCGGCGCGCGACAAGAGCAAGGACTTTCAACCGATGAAATACGACACGGTCTTCGTGGGGCCGGAACGTCAGGAGGTGCGACAATGGAGCCAACTGGACAGCTTAAGCCGTCTACACTAAGCACGACGGACCTGCCCTGGCAGGTCTTCTGGAGCAAGGAGACATGCTGCCTCTGCGGCCGCTGCACGGCGGTCTGTCCCGTAAAGGCGATTGAGCCGGGGGTCCACCGTGAACGGATAATCCAGGTGCAGGTCGGCCTGAAGGAAAAGCCGGGCAACCTCTTCGGCGTCTACCACGGGATCCGCCAGCGGACCGATGTGGCCCATGCCTGCATCGGCTGCGGGATGTGCGACATGGTCTGCCCCAACCACGCGATCTTCCCGCTGCACAACGACGAGCCGGATAAGCTCCGCTTCCACATCAACCAGGGGGGCATCCCGCGGCGGCGCGGGGGGCGGCGCAACGCGCCCGAGAGCGTCCTGGACGAGATCAAGTTCGTCCGCATCTCCATGCTCACCGACCCCGCCCTGGACGCGGGCCGTCATGAATTCGAGCTCAGGACCCTCCTCGGCAGGGTCCTCCCGCCCGAGGAGGCCCTCCGGGTCAACCGGGAGGGGGGGTGGGTCCCGCCGGTCCGGGAGATCTACCCGCTCATCCTGGGGAGCATGTCCTTCGGGGCCCTCTCCCCGACGATGTGGGAGGGGCTCCAGATGGGAGTGGCCTACTTGAACGAAGAGCTGGGGATGCCGGTCCGCTTCGCCACCGGCGAGGGGGGCTGCCCGCCCCGGCTCCTGCGGTCGCGGTTCCTGAAGTACGTCATCCTCCAGATCGCCAGCGGCTACTTCGGCTGGGACGAGATCATCCACGCCCTGCCGGAGATGAAGGAAGATCCCTGCGCGATCGAGATCAAGTACGGCCAGGGGGCCAAGCCCGGCGACGGCGGGCTTCTGATGTGGTACAAAGTAAACAAGCTCATCGCCGCGATCCGCGGGGTGCCGCAGGGGGTCAACCTCCCCAGCCCGCCCACGCATCAGACGAAGTACTCGATCGAAGAGGCGGTCGCCAAGATGATCCAGTCGATGTCGATGGCCTGGGGGTTCAGGGTGCCGGTCTACCCGAAGATCTCCGCCACCTCGACGGCGCTCGCGGTCCTCAACAACCTGACCCGCAACCCTTACGCGGCGGCCCTGGCGATGGACGGCGAGGATGGCGGCACGGGGGCGGCCTACAACGTCTCGATGAACCACATGGGGCACCCCATTGCGAGCATCGTCCGCGACGCCTATCTGACCCTCGTGAAGATCGGCAAGCAGAACGAGATCCCGATCTTCGCCGGCGGCGGTGTCGGGAAGAAGGGGAACCTCGCGGCGAACGCGGCGGCCCTGATCATGCTGGGGGCGAGCGGTGTCCAGGTGGGCAAGCACATCATGCAGGCAACAGCCGGGTGCCTCGGCTCTGAGGCGGACCGCTGCAACATCTGCAACATCGGGCTCTGTCCGAAGGGGATCACCTCGCAGGATCCCCGGCTTTACCGGCGGCTCAATCCCGAGGATGTTGCCCAGCGCCTCGTCGATACGGTCCTGAGCTTCGACACGGAACTCAAGAAGATCGTGGCGCCGCTGGGCCGCTCCACGTCGCTGCCGATCGGCATGTCCGACGCGCTCGGGATTGCCAACCGGGACGCCGCGGAACGCCTCGGCATCCGTTATGCACTGTGAGAAACCTATGAGAATCGGATTCCTTGGCGCTCAAGACCTTTTTCCGACCCTGCACCTCCCCGCTGCGAGATCGGA
>JAKAFS010000002.1 GCA_021817825.1 Deltaproteobacteria bacterium
GGCTGATCGCCCTGCGCGGCCGCGGCATCTGCCGGGCCGAGCGGTTGCTGGGTCCTGCGGCTCTGCGCGCCGAGACGAGGGTGAAGCTCATCGTCCAGTTGGAGGATGACTGCTCGGGCGGGGAGAGTCCCCCTAGCGATGCCCCAAGGTCGGTTTACGAAAATCTGCGAGTTTCCCTTCCCTGCCGACGGCTGGCAGTCGACCGGGATCCCCGGCGGACGGCCGTCCATGTGCAAGGGATCGTCCGAGAGTCGCTCAACCCTTCAGGATCGCAGACCGGCCCCGGGAGGCCGGAGGATGAACCAAGCAGGCAGGGCCCGCTGGAGTGACCGTTCGGAAACCGCCGCGAGGGCCCGCAGCAAAAGAGGGACCGGTTCCGTAGAGAGTGAGGGAAAATGAAGCAATTGCGCGTGGTGATCATCACGGGATTGTCCGGTTCGGGAAAAAGCACCGCTTTGCGTGCCCTGGAAGACATCGGTTTTTTCTGCGTGGACAACCTGCCGGTGGTTTTGCTGCCCAAGTTTCTGGAGATTCAGTCCGTTCCGACCAAGGAGATCGACCGGGTGGCGATGGTCATGGATCTTCGGGAAATGGGGTTTTTGACAAAGTATCAGCGGATTTTCACCCATCTCAAGGAGAAGGGCTATCGGATCGAGGTCCTTTTTTTCGATGCCGCCGACGACGCAATCCTGCACCGTTTCAGCGAAACCCGGCGCAGCCATCCGCTCGCTCCCCGGGGGTCCCTCAGTGACGGCATCCGCTTGGAGAGGGAAAAACTCGCCTCACTGAAGCAGATGGCCGACAAGGTGATCGATACCACTTCCTGCAACGTCCACCAGCTCAAGGATGTCGTGCAACGTTACTTTTTGGGGGAATCGTCAAAAGGAAAGCGGCTGGTGATCCATGTGACTTCTTTCGGTTACCGTTACGGCCTGCCCGCCGACGCCGACATCGTGCTGGATGTTCGGTTTCTTCCCAATCCCTATTTCGTCGAGGCGCTGCGGCCCTATGACGGTCATCATCCGGAGGTCCGCGATTATGTTCTCGAGTCGGAAGGCGGCCGGATCTTTATCGGCAAGCTGATCGATCTGATGGCCTTTCTGCTGCCTCTCTACGAGAAAGAAGGGAAGTCCCGGATCAACATCGCGCTGGGCTGCACCGGCGGCCATCACCGCTCGGTCGTGATGGCCAACCATCTGGGGGCCTATTTCGTCGAAAAGGGCTATTTCGTCAATATCGTCCACCGCGACATCGGCAAATCCTAGCGAACGGTTGAAAAAGGCTCATCTGCGGCGTTGCGCTGCCAACCCCAGCGCTCGACGTATGTCAATATACGCCTCGCGCAGGACGTCTTTGCGCGCCTTGCCTCTAAACCTTTTTGAACCGTTCGCTTTGAACCGTCCGCAATCTGCTAGTAGGCGGCGGTCATCTTTTTCGTCACATTGTCTTCGATCCAGTGCGGATCCCACCACTCCTTGGGATCGACGAACTGGCCATGGATCGCCACGCCGAAGTGCAGATGATCGCCAGCCGCAAGTCCCGTCATGCCGGACTTTCCCAGGACATCCCCCTTTTTGACGGTCTGTCCCACCTGGGCCTGAATGGCGCTCATATGGGAGTAGAGGGTCATCAGCCCCAGGCCGTGGTCGACGATGACGCTGTTGCCGTAGATGCCGATGGGGCCGGTGAAACGGACGACCCCATGGTTGGCGGCTTCGATGGGGGCCTGTACCAGAGAGGCGAGATCCACCCCGTTGTGGATACTCTCGCTGACCTGTTTCCCCTCGTACAGATAGGTGCGATGGTCGCCGAAGAGGGCCATCGGGGCCGCGTTCTTCATCCGCAGGAAAGGGCCTTCCCACAGCACCCGCGGCTCCGTCTTCTTGCCGACCTCCTGGATGGCGAGAAGATTTTGCTTGCGCAGCACCGTGTTGACATGGAGGAAGACGTCGAACAGCGGTTTCCCCCGCAGTTCGGGGATCGTCGCCTGGAATTCGGGCATCTTCTGATTGAAAAAGCCGTCGGACAGCAGCATCTTGTCGCTGCGGTATTTCTTGTTCAGGATCTGCGTGGGGATGCCGGACAGCGTCTCGTTCCCCGCCTGGTCAAGGGCGACGAGGGCGATCTTCGTGTCCTTGGTCAGGTCCATCGGCAGGGCAAAATAGGCGGCATAGGTGGCCTGTCCCACCGGATGGGTCGTCGGCGGAACGCTTGGTTGAACGGCGGTTTGTCCGGCAACGGGGGGCTGCGCAGCCGGCGGGGCGGCGGGCTGAACGGCCGGCAGGGCAGCGGATTGCCCTGCCGGAGTGAGCGGATAGCCCGGGAAGAAGAGATCCCCCACCTGGACGCCGGTCCGAACGACCGGCTTCGAGAGACGATAGGTTACGAGACAGGATCCGCCCGGGTTGATGTGGTGAGTCGAATTCAGCTGGGCGATCTGGGGCGGCATGAGATCGATCGTCACCGGCAGCTCGATGGCGGTCTTGTTCTTCCAGAGGGAATAATCCTCGGCCGTCAAGGTCAGGGTCGCCGGGCCGTCATGGAGCTTCAGGACGGCGGTGTCGATGGTGACGGAAAGCGACTTCTGGCCGACGCCTGCCCCGGGATAGTCGAACGTCGCAACAGGACGCCGCTGGTTGTCCTGGGTCACGGCGACGGAGACCCGGCGCAGTCCCCGTCCCGCATCGGAAAAGGCGACGGTGAGAACTTTTTGTCTTCCGATGACGGACGTGTCCCCCTCGGCCGCGATCTTCGGACCGTTCCACTCTCCAACGGTCAGAAAGAACCATGCCCCTCCGCCTGCGACAAGCAGCGTGACAAAGCCGACCATCTGCCAGAATCCTTTTTTCATGACCCTCCATCCTTTCTCATATGTTGCGTGCGGTATAGCCGCTCCGGGTGGGATTTGCAAGGCGAAAAAAAGCGTCTGCCAGCGTCGGCCAGGTATCTCTTGATCTTGAACGGCATTATTGCTATATCTTCCCAACAAGATCACAGCAGTCACGATTAGGAGAGGCCAGGCCATGCTGAAGGGAAGAAGAATCGTTCTGGGCGTGACCGGCGGCATTGCCGCCTACAAGGCCGCCGAACTGGTCCGGGAACTGATCCGGCGCGGCGCCGAAGTCCGGGTCGTCATGACCGCCCATGCCTGTGAGTTCGTCACCCCGCTCACCTTTGAAACCCTTTCCGGCCATCGGGTCGCCACGGATCTCTTCTATCGGACCGGCGATTATACGATGGACCATATCTCGCTCGCCGAATTTGCGGAGCTCGTGGTCATCACCCCGGCCACGGCGAACGTTATCGGCAAGCTGGCCGCGGGGATCGCCGATGATCTGCTGACCACTGCGCTTTTGGCCATGCCCGCGCCGGTCCTGATTTGCCCGGCCATGAACAGCCACATGTACGCCCATCCCGCGGTCCAGGCGAATCTGGCCCGCCTGGCCTCCTTCGGTTACACCATTCTGGCGCCGGGTACGGGCGAACTCGCCTGCCGGACCACGGGCCAGGGCCGGTTGCCCGAGATCCACGAGATTGCCGAAGAGATCGAGTCGCTTCTCACCGTCAAGGACCTGACCGGGGAAAGGATCCTGGTGACGGCCGGACCGACCCGGGAGCCCTTCGACCCGGTCCGCTACATCTCCAACCATTCGTCCGGCAAGATGGGCTATGCCCTGGCGCTCATGGCCAAAAGACGGGGTGCGGAAGTGACCCTGGTCAGCGGCCCGACGGCACTGCCTGCCCCGCAGGGCGTCCAAGTGGTCCAGGTGCAGACGGCCTTGGAAATGCGGGCGGCGGTCCAGGACCACTTCAAGAAGGCGACCGTGGTTATCAAGGCGGCGGCCGTTGCGGATTATCGGCCTGTGGATTGCGCCCGACAGAAGATGAAGAAAAAAGACGGCGCGCTGCAAATGGAACTGGTCTGCAATCCCGATATCCTGGCCGAGATCTGCAAAAACAAGGGGAAGCGGATCGTCGTCGGTTTTGCCATGGAATCGGAAGACCTGCTGGCAAACGCCCAGAAGAAGCTCCTGGCCAAGGGGATGGATTTTATCGTGGCCAATGATCTGACCGAGCCCGGGGCCGGCTTCAATACAGACACCAACATCATCCGGATCCTGGACCGCCAGGGTGGGACGGAGAGCTTCCCCCTCATGGACAAGTTGGAGGTGGCCGGGGTCATCCTCGACCGGGTGAATAAGATGCGCACTCAGGAAAAGAGGGGCTGATGGCTGGAGCGGGTGAAGCCCGGGAAGAACTGCTCACCCTGGTCCGGTCCCTGAAGGAAAGGGTGGAACTGGATCGCGGGCAGGGATATCCGCTCTCCTATCTGACCGGTTGCCAGCCGGCAGCGGCGAATTCGGCTATAGAAAAAAAACAGTCGCCAGGGGGAACAACGACTAGGGCTTGTGAAGAACCTCTCCCTGTTAAAGGGACCACGCTGGAGGAGGTCCGGGCAACGATGGACGATTGTCATCGCTGCAGCCTCGGCCAACTCCGTCACAGCCTCGTGTTCGGCGAGGGCAATCCCAATGCCGAACTGGTCTTCGTGGGAGAGGCGCCCGGTGCGGACGAAGATGCCCAGGGGCGACCTTTCGTCGGCGCCGCCGGTCAATTGCTGACCAAGATCATCGAGGCCATGGGGTTGAAGCGGGAAGACGTGTACATCTGCAATATCCTGAAGTGCCGTCCACCGGAGAACCGCAACCCCAAACCGGACGAGATTGCCGCCTGCGAACCCTTCTTGATGGCCCAGCTTCAGGCTATCGGTCCCAAGGTCATCTGCGCCTTGGGAACCTTCGCCGCCCAGACCCTGCTTAAGACGGAGGTCCCCATCAGTGCGTTGCGAGGGCGTTTTCATGTCTATCAGGGCATCCCGCTGATGCCAACTTACCATCCGGCCTATCTGCTCAGAAATCCTAGCGCGAAAAAACAGGTCTGGGCGGATGTGCAGTTGATCATGAACCGGCTCCGGGGCGAAGGATGACCTCAGGGGCTTTTTAACGGTCCGGTAAGGGGGAACATTCAATGTCGAAACGTTGCTCGCCGATGATACGTCCTAGCGCTTTACTGGCTGTGCTTTTTAGCTGTTTCTTTTCCGGCCCGGTTCCACTTTCCGCCGCCGAGAAAGTCCCGGTCTTCGAGGTGATCACCGTCGACGCCGCCATCACCCCTCCCATTGCCGAATATGTTCAGCAAGGCATCGACGGGGCAGCCAAGAGCGGGGCAGAGGGGTTGATCATCCGTCTCGACACGCCGGGCGGGCTCGATCTGGCCATGCGGGATATCGCCAAGGGAATCCTCAACGCCCCGCTTCCCGTCATCGTCTATGTCGCCCCTTCCGGGGCGAGGGCGGCCTCGGCGGGCCTGATTATCGCCATCTCCGCGCATATCGCGGCCATGGCGCCGGGGACGAACATCGGCGCTGCCCATCCCGTGGGCATAGGGATCGGCGGCGGCATGGACAAGACGATGAGCGAGAAGGTCGAGAACGATGCCGTGGCCTATGTGCGGGGGATTGCCGCGCAACGGGAGCGCAACGCCGACTGGGTGGAAAAGGCGGTCCGCAAGAGCGAATCGATTCCGGCGGAAGAGGCCCTGCGTCTGAAGGTCATCGATCTGGTCGCTTCAGACACCGAAGCGCTCCTCCGGCAGATCGAGGGCCGGGAGGTTTCCTTGGCGGGAGGGAAAAAGACCCTGCGCACCAAGGGCGCCGTTCTGCGGGAAATGAAGATGGGAACGGGGCAGAGGGTCCTCGCGGCGCTCAGCGATCCGAACATCGCCTATATCCTGCTTTTGGTCGGACTGGCCGGCCTGTACTTCGAGTTTTCCAATCCCGGCGCCATTCTTCCGGGGGTGATCGGCGGGATCTCCCTGATCATGGCCTTTTTCGCCATGCAGACCCTTCCGGTCAACTATGCCGGGATTGCCCTGATCCTTTTTGCCATCATCCTCTTCATTGCCGAGATCAAAGTGATCAGCCACGGCCTGCTGTCAGTCGGGGGGATCGTCTCGCTCGTCATCGGGTCGCTGATGCTCTTCGACGCGCCGGACCCGTCGCTGCGGCTTTCCTGGTGGGTCTTGGTTCCGGCAGTGGTGGTGACGTCGCTCTTCTTTTTGGCCGTGATCGGCCTGGCCCTCAAGTCGCAGCTTCGCCCCAAACAGGGCGGACCAGAGGGGATGATCGGTCAGGAGGGAAAGACGGTTACAGAGGTCTTTAAGGAAGGAAGGGTCCTGATTCTCGGGGAATATTGGGAAGCGCAGAGCGATCACCCCCTCGCACTGGGAACCCGGGTGCGGGTCATTGGGGTGAAAAACCTGTCGCTTAAGGTAGAACCTATTGAAAATTAAAGGAGGTCAGCCATGTTTGGTGCTTCGTTTCCCTTTGTCGTTGTAGTCGTTCTGGTGGTCATGTTTCTGGCGGCGGCGATCCGCGTTCTAAACGAGTATGAGCGGGGCGTCGTCTTCCGATTGGGCAGGGTCATCGGCGCCAAGGGGCCGGGGCTCATCATCCTGATCCCGGTCATCGACAAGATGGTCAAGATCGATATGCGGACCATCACCATGGATATCCCGCCCCAGGACGTCATCACCCGGGACAATGTCTCGATCAAGGTGAACGCCGTGGTCTATTTCCGGGTCATGGATGCGAACTCCGCCGTGATCGACGTGGAAAACTATCTCTATGCCACATCTCAGCTTTCCCAGACGACCCTCCGGAGCGTCTGCGGCCAGATGGAGCTCGATGAGATCCTTTCCGAGCGGGAGAAGATCAACCTCCAACTGCAGGAGATCCTCGACCGGAGCACCGAGCCTTGGGGGATCAAGGTTTCCCATGTGGAGGTCAAACAGATCGATCTGCCCGAAGAGATGAAGCGGGCCATTGCCAAGCAGGCAGAGGCCGAGCGGGAGCGGCGGGCCAAGGTGATCAGTGCCGAAGGCGAGTTCCAGGCCGCCCAGAAGCTGATCGAGGCGGCGGGCCTGATGGAGACGCAGCCCATGTCTCTGCAGCTGCGCTATCTTCAGACCTTGAACCAGATTGCGGCGGAAAACAACTCCACCACGGTATTTCCGATCCCGATCGATCTTTTCAAACCCTTTCTGAAGCTGGCCGAGAAGGCCTAAGGCCGGAGACAAAGGATTCGGCTGCCGGGGCCGCTGCGGGAGGCCTTGAACAGGCCCGCAGGACCCCGGTCCCAAAGGAGGCGATCCATGGAACCCACGGAGAAGAGAAAAAAACGCAGCGTCCTGACCGGCGGAATGATCCTGATCGCCCTCGGGGTGCTGATCATCCTGCACAAGATGGCTGTCTGGCCTTTCTCCCAGAGCTGGCCTCTGCTGCTGATCGTGATAGCTTTCGGCACCCTGATCCAGCGGTTCAAAGACTTCGGAGGATGGGTGATCGGCTGCGTCGGTTTGATCTTTCTGGCGGCGGAGAACCTCGATGTGCGGATCTACGCGATTGCCCAGTTTCTCCTTCCCCTGCTGCTGATCCTGGTCGGGATCAATCTTCTTCTGAAATACCGCAGGAAGAAACAGGCCGGCGACGAAACAGAAGAGTAACCGGCTCCAGGAATGATACGGGCCCTGCCCAGCACGAGGACGGAATGAACAACACCCACTACTGGATTTGGCTTTTCCTTGCCGGGCTGTTCGAAGTGGCATGGGCCTCGGGACTTAAGTCCACGCAGGGCTTTACCCGTTTTTGGCCCAGCCTCTGGGTGCTGTTCACAATGGGCATCAGCATTTACGGCCTCTCTGCGGCGGTAAAAGGGCTGCCGGTGGGTACGGCTTACGCCGTCTGGACCGGCATCGGCGCCGTCGGAACGGCCCTGGTAGGGATTTTCATGCTAGGAGAACCGGCCGGCTTCGCCCGCCTGGTCTGCATTTTTCTGATAGTGGTCGGCGTGGTTGGATTGCGCTTCTACCACTGACGGCCCTTTCCGCGCACTTCCCGATTCTTTTAATGAAGTGCATTTCGCCGGACGACACCCGTCGGCAGCCTTTCGTGGTTTGGAAAACCGTATTTCTCAGATCAGGGCGAGGCTGTCGGCGACGGCCATCCCGGCGCGCGTCGGTTGCAGAAACCCATTTTGGACTTCAACCAAACCCTCCTGGGCAAGCTTCGTGAGCATCGTTCCTTTTTCTTTCCGCAAATCCAACCCGTAACGTTTCCGGAAGGTCTCCAGGTGGATGCCCCGGCTGGTTCTCAGACCGAGAAAAAAAGCCTCCAGGCAACGCTCTGCATCGGTCAGCAGTTCGGATTCGGCGACCGGTCGTTTCCCGGCGGCCAGATCGCTCAGGTAATGGGCGACCGACCGGTGGTTCCAGCGGCGCAGCCTCCCGTCAAAGGTGTGGGCGGCGGGGCCGAGGCCGAGATAGGGGGTGTGGTCCCAGTATTTGCCGTTGTGGCGCGAACGGAAGCGGTCCTCGCGGGCAAAATTGGAGATTTCGTAGTGTCCATAGCCGGCCTCGGTCAGGATCTCGGAGGTCCGGAAGAAATAGCGCGCCTGCGCTTCTTCGCCAGGCAGGCAAAGACCTTCGCCCGCGATCCTGTCGGCCAGCGGCGTTTGCGGTTCGATCGTGAGCTGATAGCAGGAAAGATGTTCCGGCCGCAGGACAATGGCCTTCTGAAGAGCGGCCAGCCAGTCGGCAAAAGCGCTGCCGGAAGGGGTGGGAATGCCGTAGATGAGATCGATGCCGATGTTGTCGAAACCCGTCTCCCGGGCCAGGGAGACCGCTTCCACCGCCTGCTCCGCCGTATGACGCCGCCCCAGGAACTGAAGGATTTCGTCGGAAAAGGACTGACAGCCGATCGTGAGGCGATTGACGCCGGCGCGCCGAAGCGCCGCGAGAAGCTCCCGGGTGACGTCGCCGGGGTTGGTCTCGATGGTGATCTCCGCGTCGGAGGTGATCGGAAAGGCCCCGCGGAGGTCGCCCAGCAGCCGTTCCAATTCGGCGGCGCCCAGGATGGAGGGCGTCCCGCCGCCGATGTAGAGCGAATCGAACGGTCCGGCGCCCTCTGCGTAAATCGCGATTTCGCGGCGCAAGGCGGTGAGAAAGGCGGGGATCTGCGCCAGATCGGTCTGGGAGTAGAAGCCGCAGTAGGCGCATTTCCGGAGGCAGAAGGGGATGTGGAGGTAGAGACCGGGCAGGGCGGTCGGCCCCGTGCCGGAAATTCCTTCCGGCGCGCCTTGGGGCCGGGCAGGGCGCCGGGCGGGAAGCGCCGCGGCCATCCTCATTCCGTGTCCGATTTCAGGACCGCCAAAAAGGCGCTTTGCGGGATTTCGACGTTGCCGATCATCTTCATCCTTTTTTTGCCCTTCTTCTGCTTTTCCAGGAGTTTCCGCTTCCGGGAGATGTCGCCGCCGTAGCACTTGGCAATAACGTCCTTCCGGAAAGGGGAGATGGTGGTCCGGGAGACGATCTCGCCGCCGATGGCCCCCTGGATCGCTATCTTGAACATCTGACGGGGGATCTCCTCTTTCAGCCGTTCGCAGGCTTGCAAGCCCCGGGCGCGGGCCCGCTCGCGATGGACGATCTGGGACAGGGCGTCCACCTTTTCGCCGTTGACCAGGATATCCAGAAGGGCCAGACTGCTTTCCCGGTAGTCGATCATGTCATAGTCGAAGGAACCGTAGCCCTGGGTGACGGACTTGAAGCGGTCGTAGAAATCGAAGATCACCTCGGCCAGAGGCATCTCGTAGGTCAGCTCCACCCGCCCGGGGTTCGGGTAGTTCATCGTGGAGTTTACCCCCCGTTTTTCCATGCAGAGCTTCATCACCGATCCCAGATAGCGCTCGGGCAGCATCATGGCGGCGCGGATGTAGGGTTCCTCTCCTTTGGCGATCGACATGGGATCGGGATAGTGGGCGGGGTTGTCCACGAAAAGCTCCGTGCCGTCCTTGAGGATGAAGCGGTAGCGGACAGAGGGGACCGACAGGATGATGGAAAGATCGTACTCCCGCTCCAGCCGCTCCTGAACGATGTCCAGATGGAGAAGGCCGAGAAAACCGCAACGGAAGCCCTGGCCCAGGGCAGCCGAGGAATCCTTTTCGTAGATGAAGGAGGCGTCGTTCAGCTTGTATTTATCCAGCGAAACCGCCAGATCCTCGTAATCGTCCGAGGCAATGGGATAGATAGAGGCGAAGACGACGGGCTTGACCTCCTTGAAGCCGGGCAAAGGCTTTTCGCAGGGGCGGTTCTCCAGGGTGATCGTATCGCCGGTCCGAACGTCCGAAACGGTCTTCACCCCGGCAATGATATAGCCCACCTCACCGGCGGAGAGGCTTTCCCGTTTGGCCCGCTGGAGGAGAAAATGGCCGACTTCTTCGACGCGATAGGTCGCGTTGTTGTACATGAAGCGGATGGTGTCCCCCGCCTTGACGGTGCCGTTCATGACCCGGCAATGGATCACAGTTCCCCGGAAGGCATCGTACTTGGCATCGAAAATGAGTGCGGCCAAAGGGGCTGCGGGATCGCCCTTGGGAGGCGGCACCCGCGTGACCACGGCCTCCAGGATCTCCTCGACACCGGTTCCCTCTTTGGCGGAACACTTCAGATGGGTGTCCGGGTCCAGCCCCAATTCCGAATCGATCTGCTCGATCACCCGCTCCACATCGGCCGAGGGGAGATCGATCTTGTTGATCACCGGGATAATGGCCAGGTCATGCTCCATGGCCAGATAGAGGTTGGCGAGCGTCTGCGCCTGGACCCCCTGGGCTGCATCGATGAGCAGCAGAACCCCCTCGCAGGAGGCCAGCGACCGGGACACCTCGTAGGTGAAATCGACGTGGCCCGGGGTGTCGATCAGATTCAAGATATAGGTATGGCCGTCCTTGGCCCGGTAGGGGAGGGAGATGGCCTGACTCTTGATCGTGATCCCCCGTTCCCGCTCGATGTCCATGTTGTCCAGGATCTGGTCCTGGAAATTCCGGTCGTTCGAGACGCCGGTATACTGGATCAGACGGTCGGCAAGGGTGGACTTGCCGTGGTCGATATGGGCGATGATGCTGAAATTTCTGATATACTCCATAGTCCCCGACTTTCTTGGCTTTCTTTGCGTACTTCTAGCATGAATGGTGAACTTAGTAAACTCCGAAAACGGGAAGAGCCCTCCCCGCAAGGGAAGGGCTCTTTTTCTAAATAACGGTGCAAGAGGGCTGATCCTCAGGAAAGCATCTTCAGCAGGCTTTCAGAAACTTCCTTCACGCCGGGCGTCCCATCGACTTCCAGCACCTTGACGCGCTGCTTGAAATAATTGACGGCCGCCAACGTCCCCGTTTGCGTGTCATAATAAATGCCATGGCGTTTGTCGATGGCCGCCTCGTCCTGGTCGTCGGCGCGGGCGGTCAGCTTGTCCGAGCCGCAAACCCGGCAGACCATCTTTCCCTCCTTCAGCACAGGCTTGATGGCGTCGATGTAAATGTTGTTCGGGTGGTTGTTGTCCACGGCGCAGAGCCGGCGGCCCATGATCCTTTTTTTGGCGATTTCACGATCGAGCAGGATTACGATGACGTAATCCAGTGTTATGCCCGCTTCGGCAAGGGCGGTTCCCAGCGCTTCGGCCTGGGCCAGGTTGCGCGGGAAGCCATCGAGAAGCCAGCCGTTTTTGCAGTCCGCTTCCCGGAGCCGGTTCAGGATCATCGGGACGGTGATCCCATCGGGGACCAGCTCGCCGCGGTCGATGAACTCTTTGGCCTGCTTGCCGAGTTCGGTTCCTCTTTTGATGTTTTCCCGAAAGATGACGCCCGTTTCAATGTGGGGCACGCCGTACTTCTTCTGCACGACGGCACCCTGCGTCCCCTTGCCGCTTCCGTTTGGACCGAAGATCAAGATATTCATGACACGAGTTCCTTTCTCTGGGCGAGTTGAGCGGTGGCGGGGCCGCCGCTTTGTGAAACCGGGCCGGGTACTGTTGCTTGGGGGATGCTGCTGCGGCGAGCGAAGGGCCGCTGGAAAAAGTTCACGGCGCACGGCCGTGATCGGTCAGTGCCCTCAGGAAGGGCCGCAACTGGTCGCGGAACAGCTTCCGCAACCACCGCCGCTGGCGGTGTTGCCGACCTTTCCGGAAAAGGCGGACAGCAGGCGCTGCGTCCGCGTCGACCGGCACGCCGGGCAGGCGACCGTTGACTTGGCGTCGCTGCTTCGGATGAGGAGTTCGAAGGTCTCTCCGCATTTGCGGCACTTGAATTCGTAAATCGGCATGAACTTTATTCTCCCTGGGGTTGCCATCGGTCTTGGGGCACGACCGCCTTGCGGGCGTCGTCGATTTCGGGGCAAAAAATACGGGAAACTGTCCCAAATGTCAAGGGATATGAGGGGACTATGGGGTGCGGCGTTATTGGGGCAAAAAGGCGTCCCGGAGCGGGAGAAGCGTCGTCTCGCCCCGCGCGAAAGAGGCCTGCCGGCTCTCGTAGAAGGCGAGCAGCAGCCGGATTCCCTCCGGTTCGTTGCCGTTGCCGTGGACCAGGATGACGCTGCCGGGCCGCGGGGCTTCTCCCTTGGCCAGCCAGGCGTCGGCGCCGAGGGGGATGAGGCACAGCTCCCGGAGTTGTTCGATCAGCCCCTGGTCCGACACCAAACCGGGAAAGCGGAAGAAAGGGGAGGGCAGCAGCCCCTTTTCGAGCAGGAGACGCTCCAGGCGGAGTGCCTCATCGCGAAAATCCGTGTGGGGACGGAGAAGAAAATTCTTCTCCAGAGGGAGGTCGGGATCGTAAAAATGGGTATAGGAGTGGTTGACCCAGGTGATCGTCAGCCTTTGGGCGGCCACCTGGGCCTCAATCCAAGCCAAATCCTCGGGATGCTTTTCGATCCAGAGTCCGGTGACCGGCAGAGCGACCGGGATGGGCGCGGTGAGGGGAAGGGCCGCCGTCGCTTCCAAAAAACCTCGGTCCAGGGGCTTTTTTGCCGGGCAGAGGTCGGCGGTCAGGAAAAATCCTGCGACGGGTAGTTCCGAACGGCGCAAACCGTCGTTCTGAAGGGGATAGGGGGGGGCCGTCTGCCGGGCAAGGGCGGCGGAAAAGGGGGTTTGCCGCCAGGCCGCTTCATCGGCCCGGCGCAGAGCGGAAAGACGAGTCGCGCTCATTTCCCGAAAGGCGAATCGCTTGGGGTCCAGGATGAGCAGGCGCTCCTCCCCATCGCGCTGGAAGCGGCGGACGGCGGCCGCCAGCGTGCCGTCTTCTTCATAAAAGGGGATCCGAACCGCCTCATAGCGGGAGATCGCGCTGTCCATCCCTTCCGCGGCCTGCGGCGGAAGGGACAGGAAAAGAAAAACGGGCAGCAGGAGGGCGAAAAAGAACCCTGTGCGTCGGCTACAGACTGCCATTCACCTCCATGAGACGGACGGCGCGGACGAAGCGCTGGTCGTAGTAGGGCGTGTCCAGATTGTCGACCCGGACACCCCTTTTCCGCGACGAGGCGTGGACAAACTCGTTGTTGCCGACGTAGATCCCGACGTGGCCGACCTCCTTTTGCGTCTTGAAGAATAAAAGGTCGCCAACCGTCAGCTCGCTTCTGGAGACGCGCATCCCCACGCGGGACTGCTCGAAGGCGGTCCGCGGCAGGTCGATGTTGAAAATGTGGTAGATCTTTTTCACAAAGGCCGAGCAATCGATCCCCGTCACCGAGGAACCGCCCAGTCGATAAGGGGCGCCGAGAAATCCCATCGCTACCTTGACGAGCAGCTTCGGCTCCTCGGGCGTCGTCCAGTTGCCGAGGAGGGCGGCGCTGTCTTGCTTGCGTTTTTCGATCTCCTGCCAGGCCTCCAGGGAGGTGACCCCGCCGTCCACTTCTTCTTCGTCATCCAGATCGGCGATCAGGGCGTTTTGAACATGGCGGGCCGGGTCAGAGGAGCCTTTCTCCTGCCCGGGCAGCTCTTTTTTGTCCCGCAGCGTCAGTCGCTGTCCGATCGCCAATTTGTTGCCCCGGAGGTTGTTCAGCTTGCGCAGATCGGCCAGGGAAACCCCTGTCTTTTTGGCGATGGCGGCCGGGGTGTCGCCTTTGCGGACCCTGTAGAATTCCTCGCCTGCCGGTGCGCTCTTGCCTGTCCTGGCGACGGGTTGCGACTTTTTACCGGGGATGATGAGGATCTGATTCGCCTTCAGCTTGCTGCTCTTCAGGCGGTTGGCCCTTTGCAGGGCGGAGAGTTCGACGTCCACCTTCTCGGCAATCGAGATAAGGGTGTCGCCACGCTTCACTTTGTAGGTTTCCGCTGCCAGACCGTCCCGGCAGAGAAAAAACGATGCGAACAGGACACTAAGTCCCATCCATAGGAAAATCCGCCGTCTCATGATGAAGTACCTCCTTAGTTTAATCGGGGGCCCCCCCACTTCTGCTACGGTGCACAGATTTATGCCAATGGATGACAAACTGCACACACAAACTGCATGACTTTCTACAGGAATAGTTTCAGGAAGTCAAAATAAAAATTAAAAAAAGCCGTTGATTGTCCCCTTTTCTTCCCAAAGACCGGTAAATAAGCTATGGTACGGCCTGCCGCCCATGCCGGACAGGCCGCCGCGGGTCGGGAACGCTTACCTGAAGGATGAGAAGATGAAAAAATGGGGGAAACGGGTCGGAGCCAGCGTGTTTCTGATCCTGGTCGTGCTGGTATTGAATATCGCCTTTTACCTTGTCTGGCCCGATGTCGCCCGGTTGCAGAAGGAAAGGCCCGGAAAAACCGCCTTCATGGATTATCGCGAGCGGCAATGGGAGAGCAAAGGACTGAAGCGGCGGATCGATCAGCAGTGGGTCTCCCTGGCCCGGATTTCTCCCTACGCCGTCAAGGCGGTCATCATTGCCGAAGACGACAAGTTCTGGGCCCATGAAGGTTTCGATTTCGAGGCGATCCAAAAGGCCGTCGAGAAAGACCTCAAGAAGAAGCAGTTCAAGGCCGGCGGGAGTACGATCAGTCAGCAGCTGGCCAAAAACCTCTATCTGACGCCGGCGAAGAATCCGATCCGCAAGCTCAAGGAGGCGGTTCTGACCTGGCGCCTGGAGCGGAACCTTCCCAAACGGCGGATCATCGAACTGTACCTGAACGTCGCCGAGTGGGGAGACGGCATTTTCGGAATCGAGGCCGCCGCCCGCCATTACTTCGGCAAGCATGCCCTGGACCTTTCGGCCCGCGAGGCGGCGCAGCTGGCCGTGGCCCTTCCCAGCCCGCTCCGTTACCGTCCCGGCGGCGGGGGGCGTTATGTGGAGAACCGGGCCGAAGCGATCTATCGGATCATGGTGCGCCGCGGGATCGCCATCCCCGATTACGAGGACCTGATGAGCGAGCCTGTCGCCACCGGGGAAGGACAGGAAGACGCGCCGATCGCACCGCCCTGGAGCGCCGAACCGGCCGGGACTACGGAAGGAACGGAAAACGCCGAAGGGGCGCCGGGCGGCGCGGCCCTCCGGAAGGACCCGCCGGCGGTCCCCTAGCGGCGGCGTTGTTTGTGCAAAAAGGGCCTTACAGGATCTCCAGCACGGTGGCCAGCGATACGCCGCCGCCGCCGCAGAGGGTGGCCATCCCCAGGGTCTTGCCCCTTTTTTGCAGCGCGTAGAGCAGCGTGACCATGATCCGGCAGCCGGTGGAACCCACGGGATGGCCGAGGCCCACTCCGGAGCCGTTCACGTTGACGATCTCGCGATTGAGTCCCAGTTCCCGTTCGCACCCCAGGTATTGGGCGGCAAAAGCTTCGTTGAGTTCGATGAGTTCGAAATCGGCCAGGGTCAACCCCGAGCGGGCCAGGAGGTTCCGGACCGCGGGGACCGGACTTAGGCCCATCACCGAAGGGTGGCAGCCGCCGCGGCCCACGGCCTTGATCCGGGCGAGCGGCTTCAACCCCAGCTCTTTGGCCTTTTCGGCGGCCATGATCAGCATCGCGCTTGCCCCGTCGTTGACCCCCGAGGCGTTGCCCGCCGTGACCTTGCCGAGCTTCGGAAAAAAGGCGGGGGGCAGCGCGGCGAGATCGGCCGCGGTCAGACCGGGGCGGAAGTGCTCGTCCTTGGCAAAGACGATCGGCGGCTTGCCGCGCTTCTGGGGAACCTCCACCGGGACGATCTCCGCCGTGAAATCCCCGTCCCGGGTGGCCCGCTCGGCGTTGTTGTGGCTCCTTAAGGCCACGGCGTCGATCTCCTCCCGGGAAAGGTCGTGCAGCTGCGCGACCAGTTCGGCGGTCACCCCCATGATATAGGGCTTGCCGCGGAAGAGTTCCACGACCCCCCCTGTCTTGACGGGTCCTTTTTCCAGGCCGGGCAGGAGGTGGGAGCCTGCATGGAGGCCGCGGGTGATGTTGTCCACAAAGACCTGATCCTGAAAGCGGCAGCCCCAGCGGGCCGAAGGAACGGAATAGGCGACCCCCGACATGTGCTCCATGCCGCCGGCAAGGATGATATCCGCCATGCCGGCCTGGATCATGGCCATCCCCGAGACGACCGCCTCCATGCCCGAGATGCAGACCCGGTTCACCGTGGCGGCCGTGACGGTATCGGGGATCCCGGCCAAAAGGGCGGCGATGCGGGTGACGTTCAGGGCATCCTCGGGCTCCAGGCAGCAGCCGAAACGGACGTCGTCGATGAGGGCCGCATCGATTCCGGCCCGGCGCACCGCCTCTTTCATGACGATGCTGCCCAGGGCGGCGCAGTTCGATTCGCGCAGGGAACCGCCGAAGGAGCCGATGGCGGTCCGGCAGGCCGATAGGATCACGCAATCTCTCATGAGTTCCTCCTTGGGTGAAGGGTTGGAGCGTCTATCGTCTAGGGGGCGATGCCCGTCGTCACCACTTCCGCCGGTCATCGACTTTTTTGGCCCCTTCCGGGATCTCTGCGACGAAGACCGCATTTCCCCGCAGCTTGGTGCATTCCCGCAGCCGCTCCTCGAATGCGGACTTGAGGGCCTCGGTCGGGGCGCTGCCGACTTTGAGCTGGACCTCCAGGGTCATCACATCCTGCAACCCTTCCCGGGTGACGACGACCCGGGCTCTGTCCACCGTTTCGGGGAACCGGGCCATGGCCTCATCGACCTGGCGGGGATGGACGAACATCCCCCGGATTTTCGTCACCTCGTCGGTGCGGCCCAGGATCCCTTTGAGGCGGAGCGAGGTCCGGCCGCAGGGGCATTCGCCCTCCTCGACGGCCGAAAGATCGCCCGTGCCGTAGCGCACCAGCGGATAGCACTCGTTGCTGAAATTAGTGACCACCACCTCGCCGACGCTGCCCGCGGGCAGGGGCTCCCCGGTCAGCGGATCGCAGATCTCGACGTAGAGGTCGTCGGCGATGTGCATGCCGTTCTGTTCCGGGCACTCGTAGGCCAGGGCGCCCAATTCCGCCGTGATGTAGCCCTGGCGGACGAGGATCCCGTGATCGTTGAGCCCCTGTCTTAGGGCCGGCGTCAGGATCTCGCCGCCGACGAAGGCGATCTCGACGGCGAGGTCGGAGGCAGGATCGCAGCCGAGCTCCTGGAGTTTGGCGATGAGGGTCATGAGGAAAGAGGCGGTACCCAGGTAGCCGTTGATCTTCAATTCGACCATGGTCCGGACCTGGATTTCGGTATTTCCCACGCCGGTGGGGATCATGACGCAGCCGATGCCGCTGCACGCCTCGTCTAGGAAGATGCCGGCCGGCGTCAGATGGTAGGAAAAGGTGTTCATGACCCGGTCCCCGGGCCGGAATCCCGCGTTGTACAGACACTTGCGGAGCCCCCAGTAATCCTCCTTGCGGCCTTCTGGGTCGTAGAGGGGGCCGGGAGAGACGTAGATCCTTTTTAGCTGCTCCACCGGGACGGCCAAAAAACCGCCGAAGGGCGGGTCCTGTCGGTGACGCTCGGGCATGGTGTTCTTCTTCAGGACCGGGATCCGGGCGAAATCGGCGATCGTCCGGACGGCGTCGGGCGGGATCCCTTGGGAATCGAGAAAGGCGCGGTAGCCGGGAGCCCTGGCATAGGCGTACCGAAGCGCCCGGAGCGCCTCTTGGGCCTGGAAAGCGCCCCGCTCGTCCCTGGTCATCCGTTCCGCTTTTTCGTCGTAATACCCTAGGTTCCGTTCTTCCGCCGTCCGCCTGGCCATCGGTCATCTCCTTAGGTGTCGCTTGATCTGGGAAAAGAACTTTCCGTGACATGCCTTAGCACGAAATCCGGTGGTTGGCAATTCCGGGAAGTCCCGTTTCCATAGCCGAAGAAGCATCCCCCGAAATGAGCGTCTTGCCTGGGACAGTGAAGCGCCATGGCGGGAACCGGAAAGGGGCGGGCGAGGAAAAGATCTTGACAGAGTAAAATCAAGCTGCAATGCTAATACGCAACAATCCATCGTGAAGGAGAAAACCATGCCCAATCATCCATCCCGCAAGGCCAAGCTTCCCAAGGGAGCTGCATTGCTGCACGACCCCAATCTGAACAAAGGCAACGCGTTTACAGCCGCCGAACGCGAAGCGCTGGGACTGCACGGGTTGCTCGCCCCCCGCATCTTCACCCAGGCGCAGCGGGCCGAACACGTCATGCGTAATTTCCGGCGTCAGTCCACGAACCTGGAAAAGTATCTCTATCTGATCGGCCTGCAGGACCGCAACGAGCAGCTCTTCTATCGCATCCTGATCGACCATATCGAGGAAATCGCCCCGATCGTCTACACCCCGACCGTGGGATTGGCATGCCAGGAATACAGCCGCATCTTCACCCGTCCCCGCGGCATGTTCCTCACGAAACACGACCGGGGCCGCATCAAGGAGGTCCTCAAAAACTGGCCTCACCGGGATGTCCGGGTGATCGTGGTGACCGACGGCGAGCGCATCCTGGGACTGGGGGACCTGGGGGCGAACGGGATGGGCATCCCGGTGGGCAAATTGGCCCTCTATACGGCCTGCGCGGGCATCGATCCTGCGGCCTGTCTGCCGATCACCATCGATGTGGGAACGAACAACAAGGAGCTGTTGGACGATCCCGGCTATATCGGCCTGCCGGAGCCGCGCCTGCGCGGCGAGGAGTACGATGCCCTGATCGACGAGTTCATGGCGGCGGTCAAGAAGCGTTTTCCCCGCGCCCTGATCCAGCTTGAAGATTTCGGCAACAGCAACGCATTCCGGCTTTTGGAGCGCTATTACGATCGCTACTGCACCTTCGACGATGACATCCAGGGAACGGCCGGCGTGGCGCTGGCCGGGCTCTACTCCGCCCTGCGGATGATCGGCGGCGGGATTGGGGAACAGAAGATCGTTTTTCTGGGCGCCGGAGAAGCGGCGCTGGGGATCGGCGGTCTGGTGGTTTCCGCAATGGGGGAAGAGGGGCTATCAAAGGAAGAAGCCGCCCTGCGTTGCTGGTTCGTGGATTCCAAAGGGCTGGTGGTCCGCAGCCGGACCGACCTGTCGGAACATAAACGCCGTTTTGCCCATGATTTCCCGCAAAACCGGGATCTTCTGTCGGTGATCGAGACGCTCAAGCCGACGGTCCTCATCGGGGCCGCGAGCCAGCCCGGCGCCTTCACTCCCGAGGTCTTAAAGGCGATGGCCCGGCTCAACCGGCGCCCGATCGTCTTTGCCCTCTCCAATCCGACTTCCCAGGCGGAATGCACTGCCGAAGAGGCCTACCGCTTCACGGACGGTCGGGCCGTCTTCGCCAGCGGCAGTCCCTTTGCGGCGGTGTCGCTGAACGGCCAAACCTTCGTGCCCGGACAGGCGAACAACAGTTACATCTTCCCCGGCGTCGGCTTGGGCATCGTGGCCGCAGGGGCGACCCGGGTGACCGATGAGATGTTCACGGCAGCGGCCAAGGCCCTGGATGCCCAGGTGACGGCCGAAGATTTCGCCCTGGGGCGGATTTTCCCGCCCCTTTCGCAGATCCGCGAGGTGTCGGCCCGCATCGCCGTGGCGGTCGCCGAGATCGCCTTTGCGCAGGGGCTGACGGCCATGGCCAAACCGGACGATCTGCTCGCCCATATCCGGGCGACCATGTACGACCCAATTTATGCTTCCTATGTCTGATAAGACGGTTCGCCTGCCGTCCTGACGATTGCCGACGGTTTAAAAAGGGGCATCCCCGGTTCCCGGAGATGCCCCTTTTTTTAGAAGCGATCGAGCGCCGGTGGAAATCAATTGAAGTCGATCCGGTAGTAGAGGTCCACGCCGCTTTCGGTGCCGGTTTGCGTTTCAATCTGCCATTGCTTGAAGAGGTCGTAGCGGAGGCGGAAGAGGTTGCCGCCGGTGAAAAGCGACCGGCCGTAGCTGAAATAGAGCCTGGGCGTCAGGTACTTTCCCACGGTGAGCATGGTCTGGGAGACGCTGGCGGCTTGACCAGCCGCCGCAGCCCCCGTCGGGGCGGAAGGAATCTCCTTGTATCCCATGCGCCCGGCGGCGCCGGCGCTTCCGGACTGAAATTCCAGAGTGCTGAGCCCCAGCCGGTTCTTGATCTGCTCCTGCAGGAGAGCCGATTTTCCCTTCGAAAGCAGGACGCCGGCCGCCTGGGCCATCATTCCCGCCTGCTCCTGGCTGCTGCTGTTGCTCATCGGATGGCCGAAAACGATATAGGACAGGATATCCACCTCCGGCATGGCGGGCTCGGAGTAGAGCTTGATGATCGGCGACCGCAAAATCCCCCCGGCGGTAATGCCCGCCTTCACGTCGTCGATCGTTCGCAACGCCAGGATATCGAGGGTCGGTTGGTTGAGGGGCCCTCCGGAGTAGAAGAGTCGTCCGCGGACGATCTCCAGATCCACGCCGTAGGCCCGGTAGCGCCCCTTGACCACCTTGATCTCCCCGCGGCTGGCGATCTTGTCGAGGCTTGGGAACTGCAAGTCGATGCCCCCGCCCAACTGGGCGTCAATTCCTTCCAACTTGGCCTGGACCTTCTCGCCGAGGTTCAGGCGCACCTGGACATCCAGGGCCAGGGGAAAGGTCGGCTCGACCGGTTTCGCTGCCCCCTCGATGACGACGTCGCTGCTGGGTTGAAGCGCCGCCCGGTTCGGAGGCCCGAAGATGAACATTTCCGGCAGTTGCACCTCGCCGCGGACGGTCAGCTTCTCCGGGGTGCCTGAGAAGCGGAGGCGCGGCGTCGCCATGATCTGCACTTCCGGGAGGTAAAGGACCTGAAACCGGTCGCCGCCGATGTTTCCCTGGAAGTCCGACACTTGCCAGCCTTTGAGGCGGACCTGGGCTGTTCCGTCGATGCGGCCGGCGCCCGACGAGGCGCGGAAGGAATCGATAAGGAGCCGGTCCTTTTCCAGGCGCATGGCCCATTGGATATCCCGAACCTGGATTCCCGCCGTGGGGAGATAGGCGCCCGCCTGGGACAGCTGGGAATTCCCCTCGAAGGTCGGCGCATCCCAGGTCCCCCCGATCCGAAATTCGGCAGCCAGCTCTCCGCGGCTTTCCCGGATCAAGCCCGGGAAAAGGGAAGCAAGAAGCCCTTTTTCATGGACCTGGCCGGTCAGTGAGGCCTGGAGCGGTCCTCGGCGATCGAAGGCGGCAGGAAAACGGGCCGGGAGGGGGAGTTGGAAGGTTCCCCGGCCTTCCCCTTGCTCGGCGAGGGCCAGGGTGAAAGCGCCGTTGAGCGCCTCTTCCTGCCAATTCCAGGAAAGGGAAGCGGAACGGAGGTTGGCACTGATTTCTCCTGCGGGGCTGAGGCGGCGGATCTTTCCCCCCGCGAGCGACGCATCGCCTTTCAGCGAGAGGCGCTGTTCCGGAAGCAGATTTCCCTGCATCTGCCCCGCAAGGGTTCCCTCCAGACGAAGGGCGGCGGGAAGCCAGGGACCGAGGAGGACCATGTCCACTCCCTGCCAGCCGACAGCGAACCTGCCTGCGGCGGGAAGGGCGAGGGAGGCAGGACGGGGTGAGGAAAAATCGCCCTTCAGGGCGCCCCCGCCGGCAAGGCCCAGGTCGATCCGGGCGGCCATCCCGCTTTGGTTTCCATCGAGGCGAAGCGATCCGGCTTCGACAACGATCCGTTGTCCCTCTACGGTCAGCGCCCCTGACCCGGCGATCTGTCCCGTGACGGTGAGCCGTTCGGCGGCAGGAAGCCCTGCATCGGCATCCGCCCCGCCGGACACCGAATGAGGCCAAGGTCCCTGCCAGTTCAAGGCAAACTCCGTCGTGTGAAGGGCGGCATCGACGGTCACGCCTTCGCGGCGCCAGTGCAGCTTGCCCTGGGCGAGGGAAAACCGGCCCTCGACGGCGAGCCGCTCCTCGGGAAGGAATTGGCAGGTCAGATGTCCCGAAGAAGTTCCGTTCAACTGAAGGGCCGCGGGCAGCCACGGTTTTGACCGGGCGGGGTTCAGACCGTTCCAGGCCGTCTGGACGAAACCGGCGAGGGGGTTCAGGGTCAGAGCGCCCGACAGTTCGAACCGTTCCTGCGACCCGCCGGAAAGAACGAGCGGCGCCAGGGTGACTTTTCGGGAGTCAAAGGAAAGCGCCGCCGGCGCGGCGAGGGTCCAGGGGCCGACCGTGTCGCGGCCGGAAAAACGGACGACCTTGCCCTGCCAGCTTCCCCGGCCGTAGCTTCCGGTGAGGGAAAGACGGGCCTCCCTTTGCCGAGCCTTGAGTTCCATATTGAGGCTGTGTGCGGCGGCGGTCCCGTCCGCGTTCAGGGTGACCGAATCTGCCTGGATGCCGCCATAGGTCGTCTGGCGGAGGGTGGCGCTGAGGTTCAGCGGGCTATCGGGACCTTCCCCGAAGCGGGCGGTCCATTGGGCGGAGGCGCATTTCCATCCCGCGGCGGCAAGGCGGGTTCCCTGTCCGGTCAGGACGGCCTCTGTTTGTCCGTTGCGCCGACGCACCCATCCTGCGGCCCCTATTTCCCCGGCCGCTTGGGGAATGAGCCGCCCCAGATCACGGATATCGGCGGTCAAGGCCAGCCGCTCGCGGAGATTCCCCGTTGCCTTGAGGGAGAATCCCCTTCCTTGCAGGGCGAGGGCGCCGATCCGGACATCGTCGCCCGAAAAGGCCGCGTCGATGCTGCCCGTCAGGGGCTGACCGTGCAGGACGCTTTCCAGCAGTCGCCCCTTCAACTCGCCCCGGGGCGCTGCCCCTTCGGGCCAGGCCACGGTACCCGCAAGCGCGAAGTTGACTTTGCCGGCCCAGCCGGGAGCGAGTCCGGCCGGATCGAGGCGTTCACCGCGGATCGCCCCGCGGAGGGTGAATTCCTTTTCCCAGGCCAGCGCCAGGTCGCCCCGGACGGTCCCGGAAAGGAGGGAAAGCTGGAGCGGCGAAAGCCGGAGTCCTTTCCGGCCTCCCCGATAGGTGCCGGAAAGTCTTGCCTCCTGCCACCCCTTGCCTTTGCTGCTCAACTGAAATTCGCCCTGATACGCGTCGGGCGTTCCCGCCACGGTAAGGGTCCCCGAGAGGTCGGTGGGGATCTTCAGTTCCGGGGCCAGGTCGATGCCTGCGGCCGTCAGGTGCAGCGCCAGGAGGGGCGCCGCGGCGGTCGGCGTGACCGTTCCCTCGCCGGCGACCGATCCTCGCCGCCCCAGTTCGGTGAGGCGCAGCTTCCGCAGGCGAAGGGTTTGTTTCGTCAGCGCCGCCTCGCCGGCCAGCTCGAGACGCCGCAGCGTTCCCTGCGTTCCTAAGAGAGTGAAGTCGCCCGTCAGCTGTTCGCCGCCGATCCCGGGGTGGAAGCGTCCGGTCAGCAAAAGGGTTTCCGGCCCTCCGATGGTCTTGCCCGGTGCGGCACGCAGTTCGACTTGCAGGGAGGGGAGGGCGAACCCGGCGGCAAGGGTTCCGGTCAGGCGGCCTTCGGGCGCTGCGGCGTCGAGCGTGGCGACGGACAGAAGGCCCCGGCGCCAAGTGACGGCAGCGGAAAGGGTATTCAGCTGGAAGGGAGGCTCGTTACGCTGTCGGTAGCTGAGACCCAGAACGTGCAGACGCTCGATCCGGATGCCGAAGAGCGCTGCCATCCCGGAGACGCGGGGCCAGGAGAGGTCGGGCGGACGGTCCCCCGGGGTATTGTCCCGGATCCGGACGTTCACCAGCGTCAGTTCCCGGGCCGCCAGGGCGCCGGACAGGAGAGACCAGGGCTGCCAGCGCAAGTTAAGGCGCTCGATCTCCACCTCGAAGGGGGAAAAGGCCAGGCGGACCTGCTCCAGCTGTAGACGGTCGCGGAGGCTCCCTTCCACCTTCTGCGCCGAAATGGCCACCGGGGTGTAACGGGAAATCGTCTTCAGCAAACGGCGGGTCCCTTCGGTGGTGCCGAAGGACCAGGCCAGGACGATGACGGCCGCGGCGAGCAGCGCCGTTGCCAAAAAGGTGGCGATCAGGCCGTATGTCCTTTTGCGCGTCACAGTTCGAACCCCACCGTGAAGTGGATGCGCAGTCCCGGGTCTTCCTGACCGATCTGCCGGGCCAGGTAGAGCGACAGGGCCCCCACGGGGGTGTAATAACGCAGCCCCACCCCGGCCCCCTGGGCGGCGCGGAGTTCGGCGAAGGAATCAAAGGCGTTGCCTGCGTCATAGAAGGCGCAGACGCCCCAACTCTCCAAGAAGGCCCGTTCCAATTCGACGGCGCCGACGAGAAGATGCTTTCCTCCCACCACCTGGCCGGAGGCGTCCCTCGGGCCGAGAGACTGATAGGCGTAGCCGCGCACGCTCTGATCGCCGCCGGCAAAAAAGCGGAGCGACGGGGGCAGCTCATTTAAAGGATCGCCCAAAAAGGTCAGCCCCACTTTCCCCCGGGCGGCGAAGGAAAAACGTCCCGGCAAAGGCAGGAGGAAGCTGCCTTCGGCGCTTCCCTGGATAAGCCCCATATCGGAACCGAGCCACCGATGAGTCCCGCGCAGATCGAGGGCGAAACGAAAGCCCCGGACGGGCCGGCTCGGGTTGTCGTAACGGTTTTCCGAATAGCGCACACCGGGCAGGACCAGAAAGGCCCCCGAATCCTGGGTGCCGATGGTATATTGCTCCCTTTGCAGCTTGAGGTAGGCGGTTCCCAGCTTGCCGGCGCCGAAGCTGTTGTTGCGGTCGATTTCCAGGGCCACGATATTGCTGGTGTACGTGGTGACGTCGGTGCGCTGCATGTTGAATTGCAGCGTGGTCGAATTTCTGACGTCCGTCGCGTCCGGCAGGGTGTAACCGGCTGCCAGCCCCTGGAGCCGTTCGGAAAGGTAGAGATTCGAATAAAACTCATGACCGCGGTCCAGGACGTTGAGATCCCGGTAACGAAGGTTGAATCTTGCTCCCGTGTCCGTTCCGTATCCGATGCCCTGCCGCAGTGTCTTGCTGGGCGAAGGGTTCAGCGTGACCAGCACCGGCACATGGAAGTCCAGAGCCTTTTCTTTTTCCGGCGTGACGGTGACCTCGGAAAAACGTTCGGAGTTGACGAAGTTGAGTTGGGTTTCCCCGAGCTGCGCCTGCGAGAAGGGGGCTCCGGGGTGGTAGGTCAGGTGGCGGCGCAAGAACGCTTCGGGATAGCCGGGAGCCCCCTCGATCCGCGTTCCGTTGAAAAAATAGCGGCGGCCCGTTTCCATCTCCAGGCGGAGCGTCGCGGTGTCCCGCGCTTGGGCGATGCGGATTTCATGGATCGTGAAGTCGGCATCCAGATACCCCAACTCCTGGGCCAGGAAAAAGAGGGCGTCCTTGGCCTCCTCGTATCTCGGCTGGACGAGGATGTCGCCCTTGTCCAGCGGGAAGGCGGCAACCAGCGTCCTGAGCCGGATTTCCTGCGCGCCTTGCCCATGGAGCAAAACGGAGACTTCCGTCAGGCGCACCGGATCGCCGGGGGCCACGACGACCCGCAGGCGCACTTCCTCGGGCGCCCCGTCCTCGATCGTGGCGGTAACGCCGGCGCGGTAATAGCCGAAAGGCTCCAATGCCGTCCTGGTCAGCGATTCCGCCTGCTCGCGGAACCGTTCCAGCCACTGGCGGTCCACGGTCCCTTCCCGAACGAGGCCGGCGGGAAGGGTGAGGGACTCCCGGACGTTTTTGAGGGCATCCCCTTCGATTCCCGACACGGCGATTTCCACCCGTTCGGCGGCCGACAGCGGCGAGGCGACGACGCCGGTGAGCAGTAGCAGCAGTACGGCAAGAAGCGGTTTCCCCCGGATCATGGGAGCGCCTTGCGACCTTCTGGATCCCCTGGGGGGAAGAGCTTCAGCAGGGAGGCCAGATATTCCGGAACTGCGGGATCCCCTTCCGCCGGCGCCCAGGGCGCCTTTTCTTCCTTCGTCAACGGTCGATAGGGGCCCGCCTTGGCTTCGAAAAAAACGCTGCCCCTTTGCAGCGAAAGCCAGGTGTGAAAGGTTCCCCGGGGGATGTGGACCAGCAACGGATCGCCGGCGGGTTCGAAAAGCGCTTTTCCTTCGACCTGCCCGTCTTCGTCGAAGAGGACCAGTCCCATCCGTCCCCGGACGACGAGCAGGGTCTCCTCCTTGCCTTCGTCGCGATGACAGTGCGGCTGGATATAGGACCCGGGCTCCATGGCGTTGAGGAGCCGGTGGCAGGCCTCCTGGTCGGCGCGGTGGAAGTTGTAGTTTTGTCGCAACCTGGGCGACAGGGCCGCCTGCTGCGACAATGCATCGAGACGGCGGCGGTCGATGAATTGGACCTGCTCTTTGTTCAGTACATCGGACATCGGTTCCTCGATCGTCAGTGCGTTTGTGAGTACCGGGGCGTGACCATGAAGTGTAACAAATATATCTTAAATGGAGGAGAAAAAATATGGAAAAAAAGCGGTCCCGGCTGCCTTCCTGCCTTGATCCGTCGGAAGGGACGAGTCGTCTGAGCAAAAAAAAGAGGGGTTAACCTTTCTTCGGTTAACCCCTCGCTGATTTTGGCTCCCCAGCGCGGACTCGAACCACGGACCCGATGGTTAACAGCCATCTGCTCTACCGACTGAGCTACTGGGGAAGATCGGTAACGAGGGGTCTTCATAGTATATGACGAGCCGCTTGTCAATAACAGTCTTTAGGAGGAATGAAAAAAAATGAATTTCTCTTTCAGGAGCGATTTATGGGTTGACAGGGAAACGTCCGCTCGTGTTAGAATGCGCCCGCAAAGGATGAAAAAACCGGCAATTCCCGGGGATCGGCAATCTGGAAGTGGAGCGGACTCATGCACTCAAGCGGGCAGGCGAACGGGAAGGAGAGCGAGCCGGAGGGGAACAAAAGCGCCCCGGGGGGGCAGAAGGAACTCGAGGCGGAAGTCATCGGGCCGGGTCTCTGCACGGGGTGCGGCGGTTGCGTCAACCTCTGTCCCTATCAGGCCATCTACCGGGACAAGACGGTCACCCTCCATCCCTGCGATCTGCCCCGGGGACGCTGTTACGCCTTCTGCCCCAGGACGCCGGCGGATCTCGGTGCCCTGCGCGAAAAGATCGCCCCGGGAACCGAGTGGACCTCGGAATTGGGTCCCGTGCGGGGGTTTTTTATTGCCCGGGCGGCGGATGAGCGGTTAAGGCGCCATGGCCAGCACGGCGGGACCGTCAGCGCGCTCATGACCCTGGCCTTGCGCGAAGGGTTGATCGATGCGGCCGTTCTGGCCGAAGAGGGGGAAGGACTTTTACCCCGAGCCGTCACCATCGAAGATCCGGAAGCGGTCGGGCGATCGGGGAAAAGCCGTTTCGTCGTTTCTCCGACCCTGGCGGAGTTCAATCGGATCGCCCGTACCGAACGCCGACGGATCGGCGTCGTGGCAACCCCCTGCCAAGCGCTGGCCCTGGCCAAGAGACGCGCTCAACCGCTGCCGGCGATCGAGGACGGCGGCGAAAAGCTGCAACTCGTGGTGGGGCTCTTCTGCGGCTGGGCCCTCGCCTGGCGGGCGCTTTCCGACCTTCTGGCGAAAAAGACGGATCCGACGACTATTACCGGGATGGATATCCCGCCCAGCCGTTACCATACCCTGGAGGTATACACCCCGACGGGGACCGTTCAGGTCTCACTCGATGCTGTAACCCCCTGCGTCCGCGAATCCTGCCGTTCCTGCGACGATATGACCGCCGAATACAGCGATCTGTCGGTCGGCTCGGCCCGCCTGCCCGAGGGATGGGCGGAGGCCAGGGGGTGGAACCAGATTATCGTCCGGACCAGGCGCGGCCAGGATCTTCTGGAGTTGGCCCGCCGCACGGGCGCGCTCGAATGGCGGGAAGTGCCGGCCGGAAACCTGGAAAAACTCCAAACCGCCTCGGCGGGCAAAAAAAAGGCCGCTGCCGCCTCGCGGGCCGAAACCGGCGCTGCCGACGGCCCGAAAAGGGCCTGCTGAAAAGAGGAGAAGGCATGTCCAAGGAATCACAAGCGAAGGAGGGGGACGACGTTTTGCTCATGGGGAACGAGGCCATCGCCCGGGGCGCCCTGGAGGCAGGGGTTCAGGTGGCGGCCGCCTATCCGGGCACCCCTTCTTCGGAGATCATCGAAACCCTGGCCCGCTTAGCCGAGCCGGGGAAGCTCTACGTCGAATGGTCCACGAACGAAAAGGTGGCCCTGGAAGTCGCCGCGGCGGCCTCCTTTGCCTGGCTCCGGGCGCTCTGCGTCATGAAGCAGAACGGCGTCAACGTCGCCTCCGATTTTCTTCTCCACCTGGCCGGGTCGGGGAGCCGGGGGGGGATGGTCCTGGTTTCCTGCGACGATCCCGGGGCGCTTTCCAGCGTCAATGAAGGGGAATCCCGCCATTTCGCGCGGCTCATGGAGATTCCGCTCCTGGAACCGGGGGATTTTCAGGAGGCCAAGGAGATGACCCGCTGGGCCTTCAGCCTGTCGGAAGAGATCGGAAACCTGGTCATGGTCCGGAGCGTGACGCGGATGTCGCATGCCAGCGGCAATGTCGTCCTGGGGGCGCTGCCGCCGCCCGGGGAAAAAGCGCGGTTTCTCTGCGATGGTCCGCTCTCCGATCCCGGTCGGGGGCCGGTGGTCAGCACGCCCGTCGTCCCCAAGCACCTCCTCCAGCAGGAGAAAGTCAAAAAGGCCGTGCAACGGTTCGAGACGAGCCCCTTCAATCGCTATGCAGGGCCCGAAAAGCCGGAACTCCTGATCGTGACGAGCAGCGCTTGCCGCCTTTACAGCCGCGAGGCCGTTTCCCTCCTCGGCGTCGGCGATCGGGTGGGTATCCTTGGCCTCGGCACGACCTGGCCCCTGCCGCCGGCGCTGCTCATGCGCCGCCTGGCCTCGACGGAAAAAATTCTGATCGTCGAAGAGGTCCTGCCCTTTCTCGAAGAGCAGGTCAAGATTCTGGCGGCCGAAAGGGCGCGGGAGATCGGGATCAAGCGCTTTTACGGGAAAAACGACGGGACCCTGCCCATGGTGGGCGAACTGAATCCCGATCTGGTCATGGCGGCCCTGGGGCGAATCCTGGGAGTTGCACCTCCGGCGCTGCCTGCGGACTATGAAGAAAAACGCCTTTTTTTCGCGGCGCTGGCGCCGAAGCGGGAGCAGACCTTCTGCCCCGGCTGCCCGCATCGCGCCTCCTTCTGGAGCATCCGCGAGGCGCTCCAACGCGACGGCCGCGGCGGCTTTGTCTGCGGCGACATCGGCTGTTATGCGATGGCCTCCCTCTTTCCGGCCGCCGGGTTCCATACCGCCAAGACGCTCCATTCCATGGGATCCGGGACGGGCATTGCCTCGGGGTTCGGGAAGCTCGGCGCTTTCGGGATGGACCAGCCGGTCCTTGCCGTCTGCGGGGATTCGACCTTCTACCATGCGGCCGTTCCCGCCCTGATCAACGCCGTTCACCAGGCATCGGACATCGTTTTTATCGTTCTGGACAACAGCGGGACCGCCATGACGGGATTCCAGTCCCATCCCGGGAGCCCGGTCAACGCCATGGGCGATGCGGCGCCCCTGGTCGATATCGCCTCCCTCTGCCGGGCCATGGGCGCCCAGGTGGTGGTCGCCGATCCTTTCGACCAGGCGGCCACCCGGGAGACGCTCAATCTGCTCATGGAGTCGGCAGGCGGCGTGAAAGTCCTGATCCTCAAGCAGTCCTGCGCCCTTTCGCCTGAGAAAAAAGGCAAAAAACGCTACCGGATGGAAGTGGCGGAGGAGCTCTGCCGCGGCGAGGACTGCGGCTGCAACCGTCTCTGCACGCGAATCTTCCGCTGTCCCGGTCTTTTGTGGGACCGGGAAAAGAAAAAGGCGCGGATCGACGAGGTGATCTGCGCCGGATGCGGTTTCTGCGCCGGGATCTGCCCGGCCGGGGCCATCGGCAGCGAGGAGGCGGCAAGCGCATGACCCATCGGCCATTGAAGGATCCGTTCAATATCGTGATTACCGGGGTCGGGGGACAGGGAAACGTCATGGCCTCCCGGGTCCTGGCCAGTATGCTGGTCCGCAAGGGGTTTAAGGTCACCATCGGGGAAACCTTCGGCATGTCCCAACGCGGCGGTTCGGTAATGAGCCATCTGCGCGTCTCCCGGACGGCCGTCTGGAGCCCCCAGATTCCGAAGGGCAGGGCGGACCTGATCGTGGCCATCGAACCTCTGGAGGCCCTGCGGGTCCTGGCCGATTACGGCAATCCCGACGTCGGGGTCCTCGTGAACATGCGGCCCATCTATCCCGTGGGCGTGATCACGGGGGAAGCGGAATATCCGTCGAACGAGGCCATCCGCGAGGCGGTAAAGGCGCTTTCGGCCCGCTCCGGGTTCCTCGCGGCGACGGATGAGGCGATCGGTCTGGGCAATCCGATCCTGGGAAACATTGTCATGATCGGCGCCGTTGCGGGTCTCGGAGTCCTGCCCATCGACCGGGAAGTTTTCGAGGCGGTCATCCAGGAAGGGATGCCGGCGGCCCGGATCGAAGCCAATCTGCGCGCCTTTGCCATCGGCGAAGCGGCGCTGAAAAAATGAGATAAAGGAAGGTGTCATGAACAGTTCATTCAAGGCCGTCCCGGTGACGGAAGATGTCTGGTGGGTCGGGGCGATCGACTGGAACATCCGGGAATTCCACGGCTACCAAACGCAACGGGGGACCACCTACAACGCCTATCTGATCATGGCCGACAAGGTCACCCTGATCGATACGGTGAAGGCCCCCTTCAAGGAGGAGATGCTGGCCCGGATCGCCTCGGTGGTGGATCCCGCGCGGATCGACTATATCGTTTCCAACCATGCGGAGCTGGACCACTCGGGGTGCCTGCCCGAGGTCATCGCGGCGGTCAAGCCCGAGAAGGTCTACGCCTCGGCCGTGGGGGTCAAGACCCTCGAAGAACTCCTCCACTTCGGGGGAATATTGACGGCCGTCAAGGACGGCGAATCGCTCAGCCTCGGCAACCGCACCCTCACTTTTTTGGAGACCCGGATGCTTCACTGGCCGGACAGCATGTTCACCTATCTTCAGGAGGAGCAGCTCCTCTTTTCCCAGGACGCCTTCGGGATGCACTACGCCTCCCTGGAGCGGTTCGACGACGAGAGCGATCCTGCGATCCTCGACTACGAGGCGGCGACTTACTATGCCAACATCCTCTTGCCCTATTCGCCCCTGGTTCTGAAACTCCTGGAACGGGTGACCGGCTTGGGATTGGCTTTCCGGTGTATTGCCCCGGACCACGGCCCGATCTGGCGGAAGGACATCGCGGGGATCATCGGGCGCTACGGGAAGTGGGCCGCCCAGAAGCCGGAGGCCAAAGCCGTGGTCGTCTACGGGACCATGTGGCACAGTACCGAAAAAATGGCCCTGGCGATCGGCGAGGGACTGGCGGCGGGCGGCCTGCGGGTAAAGCTCATGTCGATGGATGCGGTGCACCGGAGCGATGTTCTCTATGAAATCCTCTGCGCCGGGGCGCTCGCGGTCGGTTCGTCGACGCTCAACAACCAGATGCTGCCCGTCATGGCCGATGTGATGACCTACCTGCGGGGGCTGAAGCCGAGGAACCTCCTGGGGGCCGCCTTCGGCTCCTACGGCTGGAGCGGTGAAGCGGTCAAACAGCTGGAGGAGATCCTGACGGAGATGAAGGTGGAATCGGCGGGGGAGGGAATCCGAGAGAAGAACGCCCCCGACGACGAGGTCCTGTCCCGCTGCTATGCCCTGGGGCTGAAGATGGCGGCGCAGGTGAAAGACCGTCTGTAAGCCCGGTGCGACGGCTGGAAATCCTAACGAGCGAAAGGAGAATGACGAGATGGGAAAATATGTATGCAGTATCTGCGGTTATATCTACGATCCGGCGGAGGGGGATCCCGAGAACGGCATCGCCAAAGGAACGGCCTTTGCGGACCTTCCGGAGAATTGGGCTTGCCCCGTTTGCGGCGCGCCCAAGAGTGAATTCAATCCCGAATGACCGCATTTGATGCCTCGGCAAAGGACGGAAGGGAGCCGGCATGGGGAGCGTGAACGATGCGTTGCGTGAGGCCTACGTAGGAGAGGCCAAGGCGGCCCTGCGCCTGAAGCTGTACGCCGAACAAGCCGCCGAGGAGGGGCTCCCGCAAATCGCCAAACTTTTCCGGGTGATCGCCCGTTCCGAGGAGATCCATGGCGCACGGGCCCTCAAGGCGCTTCGGGAGGTCAAATCGACGGAGGAGAATCTGGCCGAGAGCTTCGAGTCCGAGGCGCAGGTGGCCGAGGTCGCCTATGGCGATTTCGTGAGGCTTGCCGAAGCCGAGGGAAACCGGGCCGCGGCGCTCCATTTCAGCCAGAGCCGGGACGTGGAGGAGACGCACGCCAAACTCTACAAGGAGGCCATGAACCACCTCCTGGAAGAGCGGGAAACCACCTATTACCTTTGTCGGGTCTGCGGTTACGTGGCCGACGGCGCGCTTCCGGAGGCCTGTCCGGTCTGCGGCGCGAAACCCGACCGGTTCGAACCCTTTTCCTGAATCGAGAGCGAGAAAGGCGACCATGAGAGGAGTTTTGATACGTTGGCTGATCCTGACGGCGGCAGTGCTGATCGCCTCCTGGGCGCTGGACGGGATCCAGGTGGACGGTCTGCTGCCGGCCATCCTTGCGGCGGCGACGCTGGGCATTCTGAACGCCTTTTTGCGCCCCCTCCTGATTCTCCTGACCCTGCCGGTCAACATCCTGACGCTCGGCCTGTTTACTTTTATCATCAACGCCTTGCTTCTCCAGATCGTCTCTTCCCTGATTCCCGGCTTTGCGGTGCACGGTTTCTGGACGGCGGTGCTCGGCGCCCTGATCGTCAGCGTGGTGAGCGGGCTGCTCAACAGCTTCATCGGCGGGCGCGGGAAAGTGGAGAGAACCTCCTATGTGGATCTGCAAAAACGGGGTGATCGATGGGAGTGAGTGAGCTGACCCCCGCCATGCGCCAGTATGCGGAGATGAAGGAGCGTTATCCCGACTGCATTCTTTTTTTTCGGATGGGCGATTTCTACGAGATGTTTTTCGACGATGCCCTGACGGCCTCGAAGGTCCTCGAGATCACCCTCACGTCGCGCAACAAGAACAGCAAGGACGCGATCCCGCTCTGCGGCGTGCCCTACCACGCGGGCTCCGGCTATATCGCCAAACTGATCGAAAAGGGGTTCAAGGTCGCCGTCTGTGAACAGATGGAGGACCCCAAGCTTGCCAAGGGGGTCGTGAAGCGGGAGGTGGTCCGGGTCGTCACCCCGGGGCTGGTCCTCGATCAGGAGAATCTCCGGGAGAAGGAAAACAATTATCTGGCCGCCCTGGTGGTTGCAGAAGGGCGTTTCGGCCTGGCCTGGGTCGATATCTCCACCGGCGAATTCCGGGTGACGGAAACCGAGGACCGCGAGTCCTTTCTCGCCGAGTCGGCTGCGATCGAGATCCGGGAACTGCTCGTGGCCGAGGAGTTGCAAGATCCCGAACTGATCGCGGCCCTGGCCGGCGATGGGGAACGGTGCCGGATCAATCGCTTTCCGAAGGAGCGCTTCGCATTTCCTGCGGCGCTTTTGGGACTACAGGAGAAATTTACCGCCGGGCCGCTGGCGGAGCTGAGGCTGGAAAGCCGGCCGGCGGCGACGGCCGCCGCCGGGGCGGTCTTGGCCTACATGACCGAGACGCAGAAAGATCAACTGGGCCATATCAACCGTCTCCTTTGGCAGGAAAGCGGCGTCGATCTGATCCTCGACGAGATCGCCAAGCGCAACCTCGAACTGTTCGCGACCATCGTCGAGGGAAAGAAGGCCGGGTCGCTGTTCCACGTTCTCGATCAGACGGTCACCTCTTTGGGGGGAAGGCGGCTGCGGACCTGGCTCGGCCATCCCCTGCGCGATCCCCTCCGGATCCGGGAACGGCTCGCCGCCGTCGCGGAACTGCGGGAGGAACATCTGCTCCGTGCGGCGCTGCGCGACTCCCTCCGGTCGGTCTATGATCTGGAGCGGCTGGGGAGCCGGATCGCCGTCGGGCTCGCCAACGGCCGCGATCTGGCGGCGCTCGGGGCCTCTCTGCGCGCTCTGCCGGCGCTGCGCGCCCACCTTGCGGCCTGCGAAGCGCCGCTGTTGCGGACGATTCACGCCGGCATCGACGAGATGCCGGAACTTCTGGCCCTCATCGAGCGGGCGATCGTGGACGATCCGCCGCTCACGATCCGCGAAGGGGGGATCATCCGCGAAGGATACGATGCGGAACTGGATCGCCTGATCGCGGTGATGCGGGACGGAAGGCAGTTTATTGCGGCCCTGGAGGAAAAGGAGCGCCGGCGGACCGGCATCCACTCTCTCAAGGTCGGGTTCAACGGCGTCTTCGGCTACTACATCGAGATCACGAAGGCCAATGCCGCCCTCGCACCGCCCGAATACGTCCGCAAGCAGACCCTGGTCAACGCGGAGCGGTACATCAACGAGGAACTCAAGGGGTACGAAGAAACGGTCCTCCATGCCGAGGAGAAGCGCCAGGCCCGGGAGTACGATCTCTTTTGCGCCCTTCGTCAGCAGATCGCCGGTGCGATCGAGCGGATCCAGGCGACGGCGGCCCGGGTCGCCGATCTCGACGTGCTGGCGTCGCTCGCCGAAGTGGCCGAACGCAACGGCTATTGCTGCCCCCAGGTCGATGCCGGAGAGACGATCGCGATCGCCGACGGCCGCCATCCGGTGGTGGAACGGATGACCGGCGCGGGAGGGTTCGTTCCGAACGATCTGCTCCTCGATCTGGAGACGAACCGCTTTTTGATCATCACCGGCCCCAACATGGCGGGAAAGTCGACCTTTATCCGGCAGGTCGCCTTGATCGTCCTTTTGGCCCAGATGGGGAGCTTCGTCCCGGCCGCCAAAGCCCGGATCGGCGTCTGCGACCGGATCTTCACCCGCATCGGCGCCGCCGACAGCCTGTCCCGCGGCCAGAGCACCTTCATGGTGGAGATGACCGAGGTGGCGAACATCTTGAGTCATGCCACCAAAAGGAGTCTGATCATCCTCGACGAAGTCGGACGCGGGACCAGCACCTTCGACGGCCTGAGCATCGCCTGGGCGGTCGCGGAATATATCCATGACGCGGTCCCCCTCGGCGCAAGGACGCTCTTTGCGACCCATTACCACGAACTGACGGAACTGACGGTGACCAAGGAGGGGGTCCGGAATTACAATATCGCCGTCCGCGAGTGGGGAGACCGGATCATCTTTCTGCGCAAGATCATGGAGGGGGGGACCAACCGGAGCTACGGGATCCAGGTCGCCAGGATCGCCGGCGTGCCGGACGAGGTGATCGTCCGGGCCCGGGAGATTCTCCGGAACCTGGAGAAGGGGGAACTCGACGAGGTCGGGATGCCCAAGATCGCCCGGGGCCGGAAGTCGGATCGCAAGGACGACCCGCAGCTCAGTCTCTTTACGGATCAAAAAGATGCGGTTCTTGCGGAACTGCTGGGGCTCGATCTCATGAACCTGACGCCCCTGGAGGCGATGCAGCGCCTGGGCGATTGGCAGAAACGGCTGGGATGAATCGAGGAGCGGCTATGACAGTGGCGGCGGCGCAACCGGGCTTTACGGTTCGTACGACGGAGGAGGAAGGAAACAGGCTCCTGGTCGCCCTGGCGGGGCGGATCGCCCTGGACGACGCCGATCGCCTCTTGGCCGCCCTGGAAAGCCTGCCGGAGGATCGGCGGCCCGCTTCGGTCGGGATCGATTTGGCGGGAATCTCCTATCTGGACAGCGCCGGCGTCCTGGCCCTCTGGCGCTGGGAGCAAAGGCTCAAGGAAAAGGGAGTCCCTTGGTCCTATCTCCGGGTGCCCGACGAGGTGCAGCGGATCATGGGACTCATCGACCGGGAGGGGATCGGGCGGCCGCCGCTTCATGCCGAAAGCCGTTCCGGGGGGATCCTGGAGCGGGTAGGCGGGGTCAGTCTAGGGGTTTACAGGGATTTCGACTGCCTGATGACCTTTCTGGGCGACCTTTTGGCGGCGCTGGTCCACCTGGCCGTTCACCCCCGTGAGGTTCGCTGGGACGACGTATTTTTCTACATGCGTCGGGCCGGGGCCGACGGCCTGCCGATCGTGGCCCTGATCAGCCTGCTCATCGGGCTCATCATCGCCTTCATGTCCTCGCTGCAACTCAAGCAATTCGGGGCCAACCTCTACGTGGCGGCGCTCGTGGCGGTCGCCATCGTCCGCGAACTGGGACCGATCATGACCGCGATCCTGGTCGCCGGACGCTCCGCGTCGGCCTTTGCCGCCGAAATCGGGACGATGCGGGTGAACGACGAGGTGGACGCCCTGGCCACGATGGGTTTCGACCCGATCCGCTTTCTGGCCGTGCCGAAACTGATCGCCACGCTCCTGGTCCTGCCGCTGCTGACGCTCTACGCCGATCTGTTCGGGATTCTGGGCGGGATGATCGTGGGGATCATGGGGCTGGATCTGACGGCCCATACCTTTCTCAACACCAGCCGGCAGAGCATCACCCTCTTTTTTCTCCTTTCCAGCCTGGTGAAATCGTTGGTTTTCGCCTTCGTGATCGCCTGGATCGGCTGTCAACGAGGTTTTCAGGTCCAGGGAGGAGTGGAAGCGGTGGGCGAGGCGACGACCTCGGCGGTCGTGACCTCCATTTTGCTGATCGTCGTCGTGGATTCGGCCTTTGCCGTGGTTCTGCATTATGTCAACTGAGGGGGCATGGGCGGGGATGGGCGAAGCAGCGGAAAAGAGGAACGATGCGCCGGTCATCGTGGTGGAGGCGCTGACCGCCCGTTTCGGACGGACCACGATCTTGGACAAGGTAAGCTTCACGGTGGCGCGAGGGGAAATCCTCTGCATCGTCGGGGGAAGCGGCTGCGGAAAATCGACGCTCCTCAAACACATGATCGGTCTGCTCAGGCCTGCGGCGGGCAAGGTGGTCGTCGATGGAACCGATATCGCCGCTGCCGAGGACGAGGAGCTCAACCGGGTCCGGAGAGGGATCGGGGTGCTCTTCCAGTCCGATGCCCTGCTGGGATCGTTGACCCTGGGAGAGAATATCGCCCTGCCGCTCAGCGTCATCACCTCCCTTTCCCCCGAGACGGTGCAGTGGATCGTCCGGATGAAACTGGGGATGGTGGGGTTGGGAGGCTACGAAAACCACACGCCGGCGGAACTCTCGGGGGGCATGCGCAAGCGGGGGGGCTTGGCCCGCGCCATGGCCCTCGATCCCAAGGTGCTGTTTTTCGACGAGCCGTCGGCGGGACTCGATCCCATCAACGCGGCGGAACTGGCGACATTGATCCGGGCGCTCAATAGAGGTCTCGGAACGACGATGGTCGTCGTGAGCCACCAGGTGGATCTGGTTTTGGACATCGCCCACCGGGTGATCATGCTGGATAGAGAAGAAAAAGGGATTATCGCTGCGGGAACGCCGGAGGAATTGCGCCGGTCGGCCCAAGACCCGCGGGTCCGGAATTTTCTCTTTCGGACCCCCTGCGCCAAGGAGAAGGAGACGGGATAGAGATGGCGAAACGAAAATCGCGGTTCATGGTCGGTCTTTTCGTGACTGCCGGGGTTCTGCTCGGCGTGACCGCCGTCGTGTGGCTGGGGGCGTCGAATTATTTGGAAGCCGGAAAACTCTACGTCATCTACTTCGACGAGTCCGTCCAGGGGTTGCAGGTCGATTCCCGGGTCAAGTACCGGGGCGTCGACGTCGGCAAGGTCCAGCAGATCGGCGTCGCCTCGGATCAAAAGCTGGTGGAGGTGATCGTCAAGATCGATCTCGCCGGCGAGGCGGAAAAAAACATGGTGGCCCAACTCCGGGCCGCCGGGATCACGGGGATCGTCTTTGTCGAATTGGACCGGAGGAATCCCAAGGATCTCGTTCTGCTGCCGCCGCCGGACGTGCAGAGTCCCTATCCCGCCATCCCCTCCCAGACCTCGCAGACCAAACAGATGCTTTCCAGCGTCGATAGGATCATGGAACGGATGGAGCAGGTCGACCTGAAGGGGATTTCCGATCAGGTCAAGCAGACCTCGCAGGCGATGGAAACCTTCCTCGCCGGTAGGCAGATGAGGAGCATCTTGGCCAACATCGATTCCACCACGCAAAGCCTCGATCGGGCCATCCGCCGGGTTGATGCGTTGCTGGCGGAGAAAAAGATCGCGGGCATTCTGGATGAAACCCGTTCGGGGCTCGGCGAAACCAGGGAGGGCATTGCCGAGACGCGCCGTCTCGTGGCCGATCTGCGGGCGGAGGTGGCGTCCCTGAAGGCCGGGGAAATTGCGGAAAAGGCGAAGGTGTTGATGGAGTCGCTCGATCGGCGGACGCGGGGGATGAGCCTGGAACTGGATGAAACCACCGAAGGGATCCGGGAAGCCGTGGAAAGTCTGCGACAGCTCATCGACCGGCTCCGGGCGAATCCGTCCGATCTGCTCTTCAGCAGCCCCGATCGGGATGACTCAGACAGAGGGGGAAGGTGATATGAAAAGGACAGGACTTTGGTTGCTGTTGCTGATGGGATTGACCGGCTGCCTGGGCGGGACGCGGCCCGCGCCGCTGGTGAAGCATTATGTGCTGGAATATCCGCCGCCCCGGATGGAAAGCCCGGTCCCGATCCCCGCCCCGCTCCGGGTGGAGCGTTTTTCCGCGGCCCGTCTTTATGCCGGTCCCGAGATGATCTTCCGCCGGGGTGCCCTCCAGCGGGAAGCCTACCGCGATCGGCGCTGGCGCATCAGTCCCGCCGATCTGGTGACCGACCTGCTGCGCCGCGATCTGCGGCAGGCCGGCCTTTTTCAGGCGGTGCTCACGACGCGCGATCGGGAAGAGCCCCGCTTTGCCCTCGAAGGGGGGCTGGAGGAGTTTCTTGAGGTCGAGGGTCCCGGCCGGGATCGGAAGGCGCAGTTGGCGGCGACGCTGACGCTCTTGGACCTCGCCGGGCGCGGGATTCAGGAACGGGTGGTCTTTCAGAAATCCTATCGCTACGAGGTCGCGTGCACCCAGGAAGGGGCGGCGGGGCTCGCGGAAGCCATGAGCCGGGCCATGTCCCAATTTTCCGCCCAGGCGATCGGCGATATCGATGCCGCCTTGAAAAAGGGGCGCTGAAAAGCGTAGCCGCTTGCCTTGCCGGCGTCGTTCGCGGTTTTCACGCCGGCTGTCCAGACGGTTCGGCGGTCCCGGAGCGCAGTCCTATTTGATGCAGACGCGCCTTACCTGCTTGAAGTCCGTCACCCCCTGGAGCGACTTGATGATGCCGTCCTGGAGCAGCGTCGTCATTCCTTCTTCCATCGCCAGGTCCCGCATCGCCTCGACCGTTTCGTGCTTCTGGATCATGCGCTTGAGGCCGTCGGTGGCGACGATGAATTCGTGGATGCCCATTCGGCCTTTGTATCCCGAATTGCCGCAAATCTCGCACCCCTTCGGCCGGTAGAGCGTGAATTTGTCGTCGTAGGGGATGTTCAGTTTCCGGAACCACTCCTCGCCGTAACTCTCCACGATCTCGTCATACTCTTTCCGATCCGGATGATAGGCTTCCTTGCAGTTCTTGCAGAGGGTCCGGACGAGACGCTGGGCCAGAATGCCCAGGAGGGCATCGGCGAAATTGAGCGGGTCGATCCCCATGTCCAAGAGCCGGACGATCGTTTCCGGGGCGCTGTTCGTATGGAGGGTGGAGAAGACCAGATGGCCCGTCAGGGAGGCCTCGACGCCGGTCTTGGCCGTTTCGAAGTCGCGCATTTCGCCGACCATGATCACGTCCGGATCGGCGCGGAGAAAGGCGCGCATGGCGGCGGCGAAGTCGAAGCCGATCTTCGCCTGTACCTGCACCTGCCGAAGACCGTACTGGGTGATCTCGACGGGGTCCTCGGCCGTCCAGATCTTCCGGTCCGGCCGGTTGATCTCATGCAGGGCGGCGTGCAGGGTGGTGGTCTTGCCGGAACCGGTCGGACCCACGACGAGGACCATGCCGTAGGGTTTGTCCAGGACGGCCCGGAGCTCCTTGAAATTGCGCGGCGACATCCCCATGGCGGTCAACGGCAGGGTATCGCCGGCCTTGGCCAGGATGCGCATGACCACGTCTTCCACCCCGCCTGCCGTCGGAATGGTGGCCACGCGCAGCTCCATCTCTTCGCCGCCCGGTTTCTTGAATTTGATCTTGCCGTCCTGGGGGAGCCGTCGGACCGTGATGTCGAGGTTCGACATGATCTTGATCCGCGACACGACCGCGGCGCGGTAGCTGAAGGGGAGCGACTGGTAGATGGCGCAGTCGCCGTCCACCCGGTAGCGGACCTCGACGTTCTTCTTGGCCACGTTGGGCTCGATGTGGATATCGGAGGCCCGCTTGGCTTGGGCGTCGAGGATGATCTTATTGACCAGCTGCATGATCACGCTGTCCGATTCGGTGATCGCCTCTTCGTCTTCGCCGAATCCCTCCTCTTCGTCGGCGTCCAGCTTGCCCAGGATCTCATTGATCGACGATTCGTCTTCCGGAGACTGGTAGAAGTAGTTGATGTACTTGATGATGTCTTCGGCCAGAGCAACATCGTAGCGGACGGCCTTGGTCTTCAGCAGGTTCTCGATCATATCCCTTTTCAGGATATTGTTCGGATCGTCCACGATGACATGGATGATCCCGTCTTTTTTCTCCAGCGGGAGCCAGAGTTCACGGCGGAGATACTCCTTTTTGAGGGTGTTGAGCAGGTCGCCCGGGATCGGGATCTTGTCCGAAAAGGGGATGAACTTGCAGCGGAAGAATTCCTCGAAGGATTTTCCGATGTCGTCCCGGGAGAGCCCGTATTTTTTCATCAGATACTCTTCGATGGTCTGTTTGGCCTCCCGGGACTCCTCCCAGGCGCTCTCCAGATCCTCTTCCTTGAGCAGGTCGCGGCTGATCAGGTAATCGAAACGGGTCTTGCGCCGCCGGGCGTATCGCTCCTGGTTGTAGAAAGCAACCGCCAGGACCTCGGAGATCTCCTGGAGAAATCCCTGCTCGTACTCGGAAAACTTGCCCGATCCCCCTTTTTTGTTGAGGATCTGGACGACCCCCATGAGCTTCTTGTCGTGGAAGATCGGCGCGGCCAGAATCTGCCTGGTCCGGAAGCCCGATTTCTTGTCCCAGCTGACGTCGAAGGCCAGTTCCTTGTCGATCGTTTTCAGTTCGGCGATGTCGTAGGCGTCGGCGATGTTGACGGTCTTGCCGCTGTTGGCCACATAGCCCGCGATGCTGCGATTGTTGATCGGGACGCGGATCTCCTTCACCTGAGCGCCGGAGACGAACATCGAGTAGATCTCGTTGCGCCCCTGATCGACCACGTAGATGGTGATGGAGTGGGCGGAAAAGAGATTCAATATCCCGTCTTTGAGATCGACGAGGATCTGCTTGATATTCTGCGCGGCATGGATCCGGTTGGTGATATCCACCAGAGCCTTGCGCAACTGGAGCATTTCTTCGAGTTCGCTGACAGCGATGTTTTTCATTGGGTCCATAATAACTCTCTTTGTGCGCCCCGATGCCCTATCGTCCAGCCAAGTGATCCCGAGCGCAGACTTTACTTAAAGATAGGCAAGCCCGATGAGAGCGGCGCCTTTCAGGCCTCCGTCACGATACGGGAAAAGTCGGCCACGCCGTGGAAAAGGGCGGCGATTGCCCCGAGCAGCGCCAGCCGGTTGAGGCGGACCCGTTCATCCTTGTCCATGACCAGGACCGCTCCGAAGAAGGCATCGACGGGCTTGCGAAGGCCGGCCAGGGCCGTCAGTGCGGCGGGATAGTCGCCCGCTTCGAGGTGCCCCTCGACGGTCCGGCGGATGCCCTGATAGGCGGCGTAGAGCTCCTTTTCCTCGGAGGTTGCGAAGCAGGCGGAATCGATGGCGCCGCCGGGGAAATCCTTGGTGATGTTGACGGCCCGTTTGAAGGCGACGGCCAGGGGCTCGAAATCGGGATGGGATTTGAAAGCCGCCATGGCCTGGATCTTCTTCAGGGCCAGGACGAGATCGCCGGCGCCCGTGGCCAGCACCGCGTCCACCACGTCGTAGGGATGGCCCTGGGAGATCAGCTGGTTTTCGAAACGGCCCCGGAAGAACTCGAGAACATCGGCCTTGATCTCAGCGGGGGATCGCTTCGCCAGCGGTCCCAGAATGGCGAGACTTTCGTCCAAAAGTTCGGGCAGCGGCAGGCGGTAGCCCCGGTTGAGAATGATGGCGATGACGCCGAGGGCTTGGCGGCGCAGGGCGTAGGGATCGGCGGTTCCGGTGGGAATCAGGCCGACGCCGAAGAACCCGCAGATCGTATCGATCTTGTCGGCAATGCCGACGATGGCCCCCACGTCCGTTTCCGGAAGGTCGCCGCCCGCCGCCGTGGGGAGATAGTGTTCGTGGATCGCCCGGGCGACGATCGCATCCTCGCCTGCCAGAAGCGCATATTCGCGTCCCATGATTCCCTGCAATTCGGCGAACTCGCAGACCATCTGGGTGTCGAGATCGGCCTTGGCCAGCCAGGCCGCCCGCTCGACCTGGGCGGTGAGGTCAGGGGCGATGCGTCCCGCAATCCGGGCGGCCAGGGTCTGGAAACGGACCACCTTCTCGTAGGAAGTTCCCAGGAGGGTGTGGAAGACGACCTTCTGGAGTCCCTCGACGCGTCTCTCCAGAGGGACCTTCCGGTCCTCTTCGAAAAAGAACCGGGCATCGGCGAGGCGGGCCCGGATGACCCGCTCGTTCCCCCGACGGACGACGGCCGGATCGCGGGCCAGGGTGTTGTTGACGGTCAAAAAGTGGGGAAGCAGCGCGCCTTTGGCGTCGAGAACCGGAAAGTACTTCTGGTGCGACATCATGGTGGTGATGAGCACCTCCCGGGGGAGCCGCAGGTATTCGGGATCGAAGCTCCCGCAAACAACGGTCGGATATTCGGTGAGGAACGTGACCTCGTCGAGAAGGGCCTCGTCGGTGAAGACCCGGCCGTCGACGGCTGCGGCGGCCTTCGCGATCTCCTCGGCGATGATCCGCTTGCGCTCGGCCGGATCGACGATGACGAACCGCTCCCGGGTCCGGGCCAGGTAATCATCGAGACCGGAGACGGCAAAGGCGTCGGGGCTCATGAAGCGGTGACCGCGGCTTTGATGGCCGCTTTCGATCCCGGCGATCGTCAAGGGGATGATCTGCCCTCCAAAGAGGGCCAGAATCCAATGGATCGGCCGGGCAAAACGGAAGTCGAGATCGGACCAGCGCATCGACTTGCGGAAAGGGATTTCCGTAATCACCTTCGTCACGATGGCCGGCAGCAGCCCGTCCGTGGGGGCGCCGACGATCTCCTTGCGGGCGCAGAGGTACTCCCCCTTTTCGGTCGTCACCGTGCAAAGCGCCTCGATGGCGAGCCCCTGTCCCTTGGCGAATCCCAGGGCGGCCTGGGAAGGGCGCCCGGCATCGTCGAAGGCCACCCTTTTGGCGGGGCCCAGCTTTTCGACCAGCTGATCCTCCTGCCGGTCGGCGATGTCTTTTGCCGCCAGCAAGAGGCGGCGCGGGGCGCCGAGCGTCCGGATTTCTCCGTGGGGGATGCGGTGGGTCGCCAGTTCCTTGCGAAAAATCGCCTCCATATCTTTGAGCGCCTTCGGCAGAAAGGCGGCCGGGATTTCTTCAGTGCCTATTTCGAGCAGCAGTTCCTTGCCCATCGGTATTCTCCCATCCAGTCTCATCTATTTAGCGGGAACCTGTCGGTTCTCCGGTTTGGTTACGGTCTGTGGAGCAAAGGGTAGCCCAGCGTCTCCCGCTGCTTCAGATACCCTTCGGCGCTCAGGCGGGCCAGGTTCCGGACCCGTCCGATATAGCTGGTCCGTTCGGCGACGCTGATCGCCCCCCGGGCGTTCAGGAGGTTGAAGGTGTGGGAACACTTGAGACAATGATCGTAAGTGGGCAGGACCAGTCCTTTTTCCGCCATCCGGATCCCCTCGGCCTCATACATGTCGAACCGCTTGCGCAGTTCCCCGATGTCGGCCATCTCGAAGTTGTAGACCGACCACTCCACCTCGCTCTGGTGGTGCACATCGCCGTATTTGATCCCCTTGGTCCACTCCAGGTCGTAGACGTTGTCGATTCCCTGGAGGTACATGGCGATCCGCTCGGTGCCGTAGGTCAGCTCAGCGCTGACGGGCCGGCAATCCAGGCCGCCGACCTGCTGGAAGTAGGTGAACTGGGAGATCTCCATTCCGTCGAGCCAGACCTCCCAGCCTAAGCCCCAGGCGCCCACGGTGGGGGATTCCCAGTTGTCTTCGACGAAGCGGATATCGTGGTCCAGAGGATCGATGCCGAAGCTCTTCAGCGAATCGAGGTAGAGTTCCTGGATGTTCGGCGGCGAGGGCTTCATGATCACCTGGTACTGGTAATAGTGCTGGAGCCGGTTCGGGTTTTCCCCGTAGCGGCCGTCGGTGGGCCGGCGGGAGGGTTCGACGTAAGCCACCCGCCAGGGCTCGGGGCCCAGGGAGCGCAGAAAAGTGGCGGGGTTGAAGGTGCCGGCCCCTTTTTCCACATCGTAGGGCTGCTGGATGACGCAGCCCTGGTCAGCCCAGTAGCGTTCGAGGGCAAAGATCAATTCCTGATAGGTCACAACTCCTCCTAGGGGTGAAAACGTGCTATTTCATTAATTTATTGCGATTTTTACGATGGCGTTCTTAACACGGAAACCCTCGGGCGTCAATACGTATTTGAACCGCCCTACTTTGCCAGCCGCCGGATTTCATTCAGGACCTGTACCGATTTGAGCTCTTTTCCGAGGATGTGGCGGATGAAGCGGGCCAGAAGCCGGCGGCTCTCGTCGGCCGATTGCCCCGACCAGACCAGCCGTCCCAGCCGGTCGGCTTCGAGTTCCCGGCTCATCAGCAGCGTCCGGATCGTTCCCAGGGATACCGGAAGGGCCTCCGGCGTTTCGGGACGGCAGGCGGCACAGTGCAGTCCTCCGTCGGCGGCGTGGAACCGGTAGGCGTTCCCGTTTTCGATGGGTTCCCGGCAGGCCAGGCAGCGGTCCAGAACCGGGTCGTAGCCGGCGAGCTTCAAGAGGCGCATCTCGAAGAAGCGCAAGAGGGATTCCGGGGCGGGTCCTGCCTCGATGAGCCCCAGGAAGCTTTCGAGGAGCGTGAACAGCGCCGCGTTCTGCTTGTCTTCGGGCAGGAACTGATCGGTCAGGTCGATGAGGTAGGAAGCCATCAGGGTCCTTTCCAGATCGGCGCGGATCCGGGGGTAGTGGGAAACCACCTCGGCCCCCTCGATCAGGGCCAGACTGTCCGGATTCCGGCGGGAAAAGAGGATCTCCAGTCGGCAGAAGGGTTCCAGGGCGTTGGCGAACCGCTTTTTGCTGCGGCGCGCCCCCTTGGCGATGCCCCGGAGCTTCCCGAATTCGGGCGTCGAGAAGGTGACGATCCGGTCCGATTCCCCGTAATCGAAGAGGCGCAGGACGATCGCTTCCGTCCGCTGGGTTGGCCTGGCGTTCATGAGGTCTGCATCAGCAATCGCGGTACCGGATCACCCCTCCGACGATGGTCAGGACGGCCTTGCCCTTCATCGGCCAGCCCTGAAAAGGGGTGTTCTTCCCGCGGGAGCGCAGGCCGGCGCGATCGACGGTCCATTCTTTTTCGGGATCGATGACGGCGACATCGGCATCGGCGCCGTCGGCCAGGGTCCCCTTGGCGATCCGGAGGATCTGGGCGGGGCGGACGGTCAGGGCGGCGATCAAGGCCGAAAGGGTCAGGACGCCGTCGGCGACGAGGCGCAGCGAAAGGGCGAGTGACGTTTCGAGTCCCGTCAGGCCGCTGGCCGCATAATCGAACTCGACCTCCTTGTCGGTTCGGGCGTGGGGCGCATGGTCGCTGGCGATCGCATCGAGGGTCCCGTCGCGCAGTCCCTCGCGGATGGCGGCGAGGTCCTCGGCGCCGCGGAGGGGAGGATAGACCTTGGCAAAGGTGTCGTAGCCGCGGACGGCTTCGTCCGTGAGGGTGAAGTAATGGGGGGCCGTTTCGGCGGTGACGCGGACCCCCCGGGCCTTGGCCTCCCGGATCAGACGGACCGCCCCGGCGGTGCTCACGTGGGCGATGTGGATCGGGGCCCCGGTGTATTCGGAAAGCAGCAGGTCGCGGGCGACCATGACATCCTCGGCAAGGGCGGGGATTCCCGTCAGCCCGAGCTCCGTGGACACGGCGCCTTCGTGCATGACCCCGCCGGCGGAGAGGTGCCGGTCTTCGCAGTGGACGATCACCGGCAGTTCGAGAGAGGCGGCATATTCCAGCGCCCTGCGCAGCAAAGCGCCGTTCATGACGGACTTGCCGTCGTCGGAGAATCCGCTGGCGCCCGCCTCCTTGAGATCCCAGAATTCGCAAAGCGAGGCGCCTTCCGACTTCAGGGTGATCGCCGCGATGGGGTAGACGTTGGCGATGCCGCATTCCGCGGCCTTGCGGCGGATGAATTCGGTGACCGACCGGCTGTCGTTCACGGGGTCCGTGTTGGGCATGCAGGCAATGGAGGTGAACCCGCCCGCCACGGCGGCCTCGCAGCCGGACGCGATGGTTTCCTTGTACTCGAATCCGGGCTCCCGCAGATGGGTGTGGATGTCGATGAGACCGGGGACGACGAACCTGCCGCGGCAGTCGATGACCTCGGCCGCGGAGGCGCATTCCTCTTTCGCCAGATCCTTTCCGGTCCGGACGATTCGGCCGTTCTCGATGAGCAGGTCCGCCTTGCCGTCCGTTTTTCCGGCCGGGTCCACGACCCGGCCGCCTTTGAGTAAGAGTTTCATGACTCGTTGCCTCCTGTCAGCAGATAGAGAAGGGCCATCCGGACGGCGACGCCGTTGGTGACCTGGTCGAGAATGACCGAGCGCGGTCCGTCGGCCATGTCGGGCGAGATCTCGACGCCCCGGTTCATGGGGCCCGGATGCATGATGATGCAGTCCGGACGGGCAAGCTCGATGTTCCGCGCGTTGAGCGAGAAGCGTTGGGCATATTCGCGCAGCGAAGGGAAGATGTTGTGCTTTTCCCTTTCGGTCTGAATGCGGAGCATCATGACGACGTCGGCATCCCCGATGGCGGCGTCGATGCGGGAGTAGGCCGCGACCCCCAGCCTTTCGATGTCCCGGGGGAGCATGGTGGCCGGCCCCGCCACCGAGACGGTCGCCCCCATCTTGGTCAAAGCGAAGATATTCGAGCGGGCGACGCGGCTGTGGGCGATATCGCCGACGATCGCCACCTTGAGTCCCTCGATCCGCCCTTTCTTGGCGCGGATCGTCATCAGGTCCAGGAGGGCCTGGGTGGGGTGCTCGTGGGCCCCGTCGCCGGCGTTGATGATCGGCTGGCGCAGCCTCCCGGCCAGGAGGTGCGGCGCGCCGGCGGCGCTGTGCCGGATGACGATGAGGTCGGGATTCATCGCCTCCAGGTTCTTGGCCGTGTCGATCAGCGTCTCTCCCTTGACGACGCTGCTCGTCGAGGCGGCAATGTTGATCGTATCGGCGCTCAGCCGTTTCCCGGCGATTTCGAAGGAGGTCCGGGTGCGAGTGCTGGCCTCGTAGAAGAGATTGATGACCGTCTTGCCGCGGAGGGTGGGGACCTTCTTGATCTCCCGGGTCGACACTTCGATGAAGGATTCGGCCGTATCGAGGATCAGATTGATCTCGTCCCCGTCGAGTTCCTGAATCCCGAGGAGGTCTTTTCTGCTCCATTTCATGGTTGCACCTCGTTTTCGACGACCACTTCGTCCTTGCCGCACTTCTCTAAGAGCTGAACGCTGACCGCTTCCCAGAGGGAAGAGGGGAGGTTCTTGCCGACGAAATCGGCGCGGATGGGAAGTTCCCGGTGGCCCCGGTCGATGAGGACCGCCAGCTGAATCAGTTTCGGCCTCCCGAAATCGATCAGGGCGTCCATGGCGGCCCGGATCGTCCGACCGGTAAACAGGACATCGTCCACCAGGACGACCTTTTTTCCGTCCAGGGAAAAGGGGATGTCCGTCTTGCCCGGCCGCGGTTTGCGATGGGAGCCGGAAAGATCGTCGCGGTACAGGGTGATGTCGAGGAGTCCCACCGGAACGCGCTTCCCTTCGATATCGGAGATCTTCTGTTGCAGACGTTCGGAGAGGAAGACGCCTCCCGTCTGTATCCCGACGAGGACCAGCTCCTCCACGCCTTTGTTTTTTTCCAGGATCTCATAGGCGATGCGGGTCAGTGACCGGTCCATCCCTTCCGCATCCATCACCACCTTTTTGTGCTCCATGGCTAACCTCTTTCGGGGATTAAAAAAAAAGCCTTCCCCCGGCAACGGGAAGGCCCGACAATAACATGATCTGAAGACGGCTGTTCTTTCACTGGCATGTCCCTTTTTAATCTCTCGGATTCAATTAAAGGGGTTCAACGGTCTGTCGCTTACGGTTCACTCTCTATAACAAGTGCCGCGCGGTGTCAAGTCGGAAGGCGGGCTGCAAAAAAACTTTTGCAATCTCCCTGATTGGTGTTATAGGCACATATCCCCGGGAGGCGTCGAAGCATGGCCGTGAACCAAGAACCTCAAGTTTTCCTGTTTTTGAGTGAACTGCTGGGGCGGAAAATCGTCGATTCCGAAGGTCGCCCCGTGGGCCGGGTCCTCGATCTGGCCGGCAATCTCGGAGAAACCTATCCGCCCGTGACGGAGGTGCTGCTGCGCTCCGCCGCGAGCGGGAAGATCGCACTCCTGCCCTGGCGGCATCTTTCCATGGTCGGCGATGCGCTGGTCGCTCAGTCCCTACAGCCGGAGGATTTGCGGGAACCCGCGCTCCGTCCCGGTGAACTCTTTCTCAAAGAGACCCTGCTGGACAAGCAGGTGGTGGATACCGACGGGGCGAAGATCCGGCGGGTCAACGATCTACAGTTTCTCAAGACGCTGAAGATCCTCTACCTGGTGCACGTGGATGTGGGATTTCACGGTCTTTTGCGGCGGGTGGGGCTGGTGCGGCCGACGGGCTTTGTCCTCCGGACGCTGTTCGATTACCAGATGACCGATCAGTTGATTTCCTGGAAGTTCGTCCAGCCCGTGTCCTCGCCCGATCTGCTCCGCCTGACCGTCGCCCAGAACCGGCTTTCCCATATGCACCCGGCGGATCTGGCGGACATCATCGAGGAGCTGGATATCCACAACCGCTCCGCCGTCTTCCGCTCCCTCGACGTGGAGACCGCTGCCGAGACGCTGGAAGAGACGGATCCGAAGATCCAGGTGAGTCTGATCGAAGGGCTCGAGCTGGCCAATGCCTCCGACATCATCGAGGAGATGTCCCTGCCCGAGGCGGCGGATCTCCTGGGGGATCTGCCCAAGGACAAGGCGGAAGGGATCCTCAAGGAGATGGAGCGGGACGTGGCCGAGGACGTCAAGGAGCTGCTCGCCCACCCGGAAGAGGTGGCCGGGGGGCTCATGACCACCTCGGTTCTCAGCTTTGCGCCCGCGAAGACGGTGCAGGAGGCGATGGCGACGATCCGGCGCGAGGCCGAAGACGCGGATCTGATCTATTACCTCTATGTAGTGGATGCCGAGGAGCGGCTGCTCGGCGTGCTGAGTCTGCGCGATCTGATCGTGGCCGCGCCGGAAACGACGCTGGCGGAGTTAATGGACACCCGCATCGTGGCGGTGAATATCGAGGAAAAGAAGAACCGGATCGCCGAAGATTTTGCCAAGTACGGCATACTGGCGATGCCGGTCGTCGATGACGATAACCGGTTCAAGGGGGTCATTCTGTTCAAGAACCTCCTGGAACTGGTGGCGCCCCAGTTGGGCAGGTAGAAGGAAGCGTTGAGGGAGGGGGCGCCGATCCATGGCTGAGAATCTGACTGACGGCTTCCGCGGGCTCTGGGGAGCGCTTGCCGGCAAGCGCTACTGGCGATCGCTGGCGATCTTCTTTGCCCTCATCGGACCGGGAATCATCACCTCCAACGTGGACAACGACGCCGGCGGCATCACCACCTATTCGCTCGCCGGCTCGGAATACGGCCTTTCCCTGCTCTGGACGCTCATTCCGATTACCGGGGCGCTCATCATCATCCAGGAGATGTGCGCCCGAATGGGGGTCGTTTCCGGCAAGGGGCTCTCCGATTTGATCCGCGAGCGGTTCGGGGCAAAGATCACCTTCTACCTGATGATCCTGCTGTTTCTGACCAATCTGGGCAACACGATCTCCGAATTTGCCGGCGTCGCCGCCAGCATGGAGCTCTTCGGCGTCAGCAAGTACCTCTCCGTTCCGGTCAGCGCCGTGATCGTCTGGTGGCTCGTGGTCAAGGGCACCTACAAATCGGTGGAGAAGGTCTTTCTCTTCGCCTGCGTCTTTTATCTCTCGTACATCGTCTCGGGGTTTATGGGAAAACCGGACTGGCAGGCCATCGGCACGGCGGTCATGACGCCGACGATCCGGATGGATGCAGGGTGGCTGGCCATGTCGGTGGGCATCATCGGGACGACGATCGCCCCCTGGATGCAGTTCTATCTCCAGTCGTCGGTGGTGGACAAGGGGCTCAAGGCGGAAGATTACCCCTACACCCGGATGGATGTGATCATCGGTTCGGTGACGGTCAACGTGGTCGCCTTTTTCATCATCCTGCTCTGCGCCGTGACCCTCTTCCAAAACGGCATCCGGGTCGAGAGCGCCAAGGACGCCGCCCAGGCCCTGGCCCCGCTGGCGGGAGAATACGCCTCCTGGCTGTTCGCCTTCGGGCTCCTGAACGCCTCGCTCTTTGCCGCCTCGATCCTGCCGATCTCCACGGCCTATACGATCTGCGAGGCCTTCGGCTGGGAGTCGAGCCTGAACCGAAAGTTTCTGGAGGCCCCCCAGTTCTACGGCCTCTACTCGCTGATGGTTTTTTTGGGAGCCGGGATCATCCTGCTGCCCGGGACGCCGCTGATCACCATCATGTACTATTCCCAGGTCATCAACGGAGCGGTTTTGCCCGTCGTCCTGATCTTCATGCTGCTGCTCATCAACGACAAGCGCATCATGGGCGCCTACACGAACGGTCCGGCGCTGAACATCGCCGCCTGGGCGACGGTGGCGATCCTGATCGTCCTGTCGGTCACCATGCTCGGTTTTGCCCTCTTTGGGTAATCAATGCAGGATCGTTCCGATCCGATTCCAGCGCACCCAGTGGTCCTCGCTGTTCCAGGACCAATAGATGACCAGGGCCTTTCCCAGGATGTCCTCTTGTTTGACGAATCCCCAGAAGCGGCTGTCGTAGCTTTCATCCCGGTTGTCCCCCATGACGAAAATCGATCCTGTCGGGACCGTCACGGGGCCGAAATTGTCCCGGGGCTGCACGGCCCCGGGGATGACGAGGCGGTCCGAATGGACGCCGTGGGTGTCGTCCTTCCAGGGCTGGCCGTTCAGGAAGATCTGCTTGTCCCGGACTTCGACGGTGTCGCCGGGCAGCCCGACCAGCCGCTTGATGAAATCCTTGGAACGGTCTTCGGGATAGATGAACACCAGGATGTCTCCCCGTTTCGGCGTCCCGATGGGGATCAGGGTCGTCCGGAGGAAGGGGAGCTTGACCCCGTAATTGAACTTGCTCACCAGGATGTGGTCGCCGATCTGGAGCGTCGGTTTCATCGATCCCGAAGGGATTTTGTAGGCCTGGATGACGAAGGTGCGAATGAAAAAAGCGATCACGACGGCGATGACGATCGCTTCGATGTATTCCTGCACTTTGGATTTTGGTTTGCTCATAGAACTTTCCTTAAGAATAGGCGCTGGTTAACGTGATGATGACCATGATCAGGGAAAAAAATCCCTTGACGCAGATCCCCGCCGTGCGGCCCAGAATGACTCCCCAGGCCTCGCGGAGGTTCGGTTTGAGAGCGTTGCGCTGGAGCAGCTCCGCCACGAGCATGCCCGCCAGACCCCCTAAAAAGGCGCCGACGATCAGTCCCAGGCCCAGGAGGAAGGGGGTCAAGACAAAGGCGCCCACGCTCCCTCCCAGGAGGAAGGAAAGAAAGGCGCTGCGGGAAAGCCCGAACTTCAGGGCCACCGACATGCCGACGGCGAAATCGACGATCTCCGCAAGCACCGTCAGGACCAGCAGGGTGAGGAGCACCTTGAAGCCGATCCGCTCGAACCCCGTCAGCGCTGCGTAGAGGAACGCATCGCTGAGGATGATGATCGTCCCCGGCAGGCCGAAGAGGATGGAGAAGGCGCCGAACAGGAGCGTCAGGATGAAAAGGGTCAGTCCGCCGATCTCCAATGGGGTCAAATTAGGCCTTCCTCTTGAGCCCCGTGGGCTTGATCTTTTCGAAGAGCAGCACGATCGGACTGGCGATAAAAACCGTCGAGTAGACGCCGGCGACGGTGCCCACCAAGAGCGCAAAGGTGAAGTCATGGATGACGGCGCCGCCGAAGAAGAACAGGATGAGCAGCACCATAAAAACCGTCAGGGAGGTCAGAATGGTCCGGCTGAGCGTCTGGTTCACGCTCATGTTGATGACGTCCATGAGCGGCATCTTGATGTTCTTCTTCGAATTTTCCCGGATCCGGTCGAAGATGACGATCGTGTCGTTGATCGAAAATCCGATGATGGTCAACAGGGCCGCCACGATGTTGAGGTCGAACTCCTTGTTGAAGAGGGACAGGAAGGTGATCGTGACCAGGACGTCATGGATCAGCGAAACGATGCCGCCCAGGGCGTAGCGGAATTCGAACCGCACCCCCACATAGATCAGGATGCCGAGCCAGGAAAAGACGATGGCCAGGAGGGCCTTCCGGGTCAGGTCCTTGCCGACCTTGGGACCCACGATTTCAATCCGCCGGATCTCGTAGACCCCTTTGCCGAAGGCGGTGGTAAGGGCCTCGTCGATCCGTGCCGTTAAATTTTTGGGATCGGCGCCCGATTCCGCCGTCCGGACGATCACCTCGTTGGGGCCGAACTGCTGGATGATGCTCCCCTCGAAGCCTGCCGTCTTGAAGGCGGCGCGGATCTTGTCGGCGTTGGGTTCGGCCTGGAACTTGACCTGGATCAGGGAGCCTCCCGCAAAATCGATGCCGTAGTTGGGTCCCCCATGCCAGATCAACGAGCCGATGCCGATGAGGATCACGGCGATCGACAGGATCGTGGCGGACTTCATCAGTCTGACGAAATTGAAATGCGTTTCCGCTTTAATGATTTCCATTACATTCTCCTAAAAACAAAAAGCGCCCGATGGCTCGTCCGGGGACGAGCCGCCGGCCCGCATCCGTCCCCTTAGATGCCGATCTTCTGGACCTTCCGGTTCCAAATCAGGTAGTCAAAGATGATCCGCGTGACGAAGACGGCGGTGAACATGCTGACCACGATACCGATGGTCAATGTCACGGCAAACCCTTTCACCGGGCCGGTCCCGAAACCGAAGAGGAACAGGGCCGCCACGAGGGTCGTCACGTTGGAGTCGAAGATCGTCAGGAAGGCCTTCGCGTAGCCGGCCTCGACGGCGGCGCGCAGCGTTTTCCCCAGGCGCATCTCCTCGCGGATCCGCTCGTTGATCAGGACGTTGGCATCGACGGCCATGCCGATGGTGAGCACGATGCCCGCGATGCCGGGAAGGGTCAGGGTCGCCTTGAAGGCGGCCATGATGCCCAAAAGCAGCAGCATGTTCATCGCCAACGCCACATCGGCAATCATGCCCGTCGTCCGGTAGTAGAAGACCATGAACAGGAGGATCAGGAGGCCCGCGATAATGCTGGCCCAGGTTCCCTTGTCGATGGAATCCTGACCGAGGGAGGGACCGACGGTCCGCTCCTCAAGGATATTGACCGGGGCGGGCAGGGCGCCGGCCCTAAGAACGATGGCCAGGTCGGTCGCCTCCTCCATGGTGAAGGAGCCGGTGATCTGGGCCTGGCCTCCGGAGATCCGTTCCTGAATGACCGGGGCCGAATGGACGACGCCGTCCAGGATGATCGCGAGACGCTTCTTGACGTTTTCACCGGTGATCCGGTCGAAATCCTTGGCCCCCTGGGCGTTGAACTTGATGGAGACGTTCGGTTCGCCGAAGCGATCCGAGATCTGGACCTTGGCACTCTCCAGCCCTTCGCCGGTCAGGAGGGACTTGTTTTTCAGGAGGATCGGAATCTGGGACCGGCGACCCGAATCCCGGTCGATGCGCGATTCATAGGCGACCACATCGCCGTCGGGGATGTTCCCCTTGAGGGCGTCATCGAGGCTGTGCTCGTCGTCGACGAGCTTGAATTCCAGCATCGCGGTCCGGCCGATCAGGCTTTTGGCCCGCGTCGTATCCTTGACGCCCGGCAACTGGACGATGATCCGGTCGATGCCCTGGGGGATGATCTCCGGCTCCGAGATGCCGAACTGATCGACGCGGTTGCGGATGGTCTCCAGGCTCTGCTCGACGGCCATCTTCTTGATGTCGGCGGCCCGCTTGTCCTTGATCTTCAGGGAGACCAGCGCCTTGCTGTCCGCTGTTTCGGACGTGGCGATCTCCAGATCGGGATATTCGTTTTTCAGCAGTTTGTCGAAGGCGTCGCGCGCGGCGGCGTCGGGGAACTGGAACGCCGCGCTCCGGTCCTTGGTCGGCTCCTGAAGGCGGAAGCGAATCCGCTTGTCCATGAGGTTTTCCTTCAGATCGTTGATGGACCTCTCCAGGGTGCTCTCCACCGCCTTGGCGGTTTCCACCTCCAGAACGAGGTGCATGCCTCCCTGGAGGTCCAGTCCCAGGTGGATCTTGTCCGTCGGGAGGTATTTCTTCCACGCGTCGGGAAGATCGGGGGTCAGGGTGGGCGCCAGATAGACGAACGCAGCCAGGCAAAGAACGATCGTGACGGCGGTCCTGATGCGGATGCTATTGAACATGGTTTACCCCTTTCAGGATTATTCCTTGGGCGCCTTTTGCAGGACGGTAGCGATAAAATTACGTCCGACCTTGATCTTGATCTTGTCGGCGATCTCGATGGTCACGACCGTGTCCGTGAGCCCGGCAACCTTGCCCTGGATGCCGCCTGCGGTCATCACCAAATCCCCATGGGCCAGATTGGCGATCATGTCTTTTACTTCCTTTTGTTTTTTCTGCTGCGGCCGGATCATGAGGAAATAGAAGATGGCAAAAAGCACGGCCATCATGATGATAAAGCTGAAATCACCGCCGCCGGCGGCGCCTCCTCCCCCTCCCTGGGTCCCCATTGCATAAGCCAGATTCGTCACGGTCAATCCCTCCATTTATAGTGATGTCATTTATATCTGTGATAGAGCGCCCCGACTATCGGTCGGTCGGCGCCGGCGGTGGCCGCTCTTTCAGGAAGCGGTTGTGGAATTCCGCATATCTTCCCTCCCGGATCGCCTCCCTGATCCGTTCCATGAGCCGCAGATAATGGCGCAGGTTGTGAATCGTATTGAGCACCATGGCCAGTATCTCGCCTGCCACATAGAGGTGCCGCAAATAGGCCCGCGAGTAATTCCTGCAAGTATAACAGTCGCATTCGCTGTCGATGGGCGCCGCATCCTCCCGGTAACGGGCGTTTTTTATAACAACCTTTTCACCGTTTGTAAACAACAATCCGTTCCGCGCCGACCGCGTCGGCATCACGCAGTCGAACATGTCGATCCCGTGATAGACCCCCTCGACGAGATCCTCCGGCGTTCCCACCCCCATGAGGTAGCGGGGCTTGTCGCCGGGAAGCAGCGGCGTCGCCGCCGCCAGATTTTCGATCATCAGATCCTTCGGTTCGCCGACGCTGAGCCCGCCCAGGGCATAGCCGTCGAAATCGATGGCCCTGATCTGCTCCGCCCCCTGCCGGCGAAGATCGGGATAGACGCCGCCCTGGACGATGCCGAAGAGCGCCTGATCGGGATTTTTGCGGACGGCTTGGCACCGGGCCGCCCAACGGGCCGTGCGGCCGAGCGCTTTTTCCACGGCGGAACGGTCCGCCGGATAGGAAATGCACTCGTCGAGGCACATCATGATGTCGCTTCCCAGGGCCTCCTGGATTCCGATGGCCGACTCGGGGGTGAGCAGGTGCCGCGACCCGTCGATATGGGACTGAAAGGTGACCCCTTCTTCGGCCATGGTCCGCAGGGCGCCGAGACTGAAGACCTGAAAGCCGCCGCTGTCGGTCAGGATGGGATGGGGCCAGTTCATGAACCGGTGCAGTCCGCCCAGGTCGGCAACCAACTTGTGACCGGGCCGCAGGTACAGATGGTAGGTGTTGCCGAGGATGATCTGGGCGCCCAGGGCGCGCACCTGTTCCGGCGTCAGCGACTTCACCGTCCCCTGGGTGCCCACGGGCATGAAGATCGGCGTCTCGATCTCGCCGTGGGGCGTGGTGATTTTTCCCAGCCTCGCCCCGCAGCCGGGGTCCTGGCTGATTTTCCTAAATTCCATGGCCGCGGCCTATAGGATCAACATGCAGTCTCCGTAGCTGTAGAAGCGGAGACGGTTTTCGATTGCAACCCGGTAGGCCTCGTGCACCAAGTTCCGGCCCGCGAAGGCGCAAACGAGCAGAAAAAGCGAAGATTGGGGGAGGTGGAAGTTGGTCACCAGGGCATCGACACGGCGAAAGCGATACCCGGGGTAGACGAACAGGCGGGTGGCTCCGGTCGCGGGCCGCATCCGTCCGGCTTCGTCGGAGACCGATTCGAGGACCCGGGTCGCCGTGGTTCCGACGGCGATCACCCGTTGGGCTGCATTGATCTGCTCCGCCGCCTCGGCGCCGACGGAATAGCGCTCCTCTTCCATGACGTGGTCTTCGACGCGCGTCGCCTCAATGGGCAGAAAGGTCCCGTAACCGACATGGAGCGTCACGGGGGCCACGGCCGCGCCCCGCTGTTTCAATTCGGCGAGGACCTCTTCCGAAAAATGGAGCCCCGCCGTCGGAGCGGCCACCGAGCCGCTCACCTGGGCGTAGACCGTTTGATACCGTTCCAGATCCTGTTCCGAGCGGGACTTGTCCCTGCGGCGCTTGATGTAAGGCGGCAAGGGCGCCCTGCCTTGTTGGGCCAGGAAGTCCTGGAAGGGCATCGGGGTTGCGAAGGTCAGCAGCCATTGCTTTTCCGAGCGCCGGCGGACGATCCGGGCCTGGCATCCTGCGTCGAAGCGGATGACCATCCCTTCGGCGACCCGTTTTGCGGGACGCAGGAGGACCTCCCAGGTTTCATCGGCCGATTCGAGGGGCTGCCGGGAAAGGAGCAGGATTTCGATCAGGCCGCCGGTCTCCTTCCGGCCGATGAGGCGGGCGGGAAAGACCCGGGAGTCGTTGACGACGACCACGTCGCCCCGGCCCAGAAAGTTGGGCAGGTCGCGGAAGGAAAGGATCTCGATGGCGCCGGTTTTGCGGGAAACCACCATCATCCGGGATCGGTCCCGGACCGCGACCGGTTCCTGGGCGATCAGCTCCTCGGGAAGATCGTATGAGAACTCTTCTAATTGCATGGTTTCCTACGCCGCCTGTCGAACAAAAGTGGGGCACATAAGCACAAAGAAAGACACAAAGTCAATGAGATTTGAGGTTATTGCGTCCCGAAGTAGACCAGCGCCAGACCGATGACGACGGCCAGGGCGCCCATGATCCGGAGATGCGCGTCGGAAACGGCCGCCAATTTCAGAAGGTACTGCTTGATCCGTTCCGGGAAGGTCATGTAGGGGAGTCCTTCGACGACGAAGACCATGCCGATGACGCAGAGAAAGTATTTCATTTTGCCGCAGGCGTTCCTTTCTTTTTGGCTTCCTTCCAGAGGGCGTCCATCTCGGCGAGATCGGATTCTGCCGGTGTTTTTCCCCGGGCCGCCAACGCCTGCTCGATATAGGCAAAGCGGGTGACGAACTTATCCAGCGAGCCCCGCAGCGCCGCTTCCGCGTCGGCATGGGCGAACCGGCAGAGGTTGACCGCCGTAAAGAGAAGATCGCCCGCCTCTTCCCGTATCCGTCCGGGATCGCCTGCCGCCAGGGCCGCCTTGAATTCGGCGAGTTCCTCTTCCATCTTTTCCAGCGCTCCGGAAGGAGAAGGCCAGTCGAATCCGAGGGCCGACGCCCGGGTCGTGATCCGCTGCGCCTTCATCAGGGTGGAAAGGGACCGGGAGAGGCCGGCGCTGAGGGCGGTTTCCTGTTTCCCCTTGTGCTCGACTTCCCGCTTGATCCGTTCCCAGTTGCGGTTCACGTCGTCGCAACCGTTCACCTTGACGTCGCCAAAGACGTGGGGATGGCGGCGGATCATCTTGGTCGTGATCCCCTCCAGCACCGCCGCGAAGTCGAACTGACCCGCTTCTTCGGCCATCCGGGCGAGAAAGAGGATCTGAAAGAGGAGATCCCCGAGTTCTTCCTGAAGCGCTTCCGGGGAGGCGGACTCCAGGGCGTCGAGGACCTCGTAGCATTCCTCGATCAGGTAGCGGCCGATATCCTCGGGTTTGCGGGAGCGGTCCCAGGGACAGCCTTCCGGGGATCTCAGCCGGGCGACCAGGGCCAACAGCGACCGGAGCTTTTCTTCCGCCGGCATTGTAAGTGTTTCCATAGGGTTAGCAACCGTCCATTCATTTCCGGGCGCCCTTTGCGCCGGTCCCTAGGGGCGGTATATATGGGCCCGCACCGGGGTGTCAAGATGAAAAAAGTCCGGGCGGATTTCCCGCAGCCCTGCTGCATTCGAGCCCGCGGAGCCGAGAGCCGCAATTCCTGCTTGCGCGGGAGGGACAAAAAAGGTAAACCTGCAACGCTCTTCAGAGGCCGGCAAAAAGCGTGACCGCCGGCCGCGGACGATCAGGCCGCGACATTGGGGATATTCGAACGCCATAGGAAGGAAAAAAACGATGGACAAGGACAATTTTCTGGAACCCCTGTTGACGGGGGACACGGAGACGCTGGTCAGGGAAACCCAAAAAGCCCTGGAGGAGGGGAATGGGCCGGAAGGGGTTCTCCAGGAGGGGTTGATTCCCGCCATGGGAGTGGTCGGGGAGCAGTTCCGCAACGGCGAGATCTATATCCCCGAAGTCCTGCTCGCCGCCCGTTCCATGCACGGGGCGATGGCGGTTCTGAAGCCTTTTCTCGTGCGGACTGCCGGGGGCGGCGCGGGGAAGGTCGTCATCGGCACCGTGAAGGGCGACCTCCATGACATCGGCAAGAACCTCGTCGTCATGATGATGGAGGGCGGGGGGTATGAGGTGGTGGACCTCGGCGCCGATGTGGCCGCCGAACGGTTCGTCGAGGCGGTCCGGACCCACAAGCCCGCCTTTGTCGGCCTCTCCGCCCTGCTGACGACGACGATGAAAGAGATGCGCCAGACCCTTCTGGCCCTCGAAAAGGCGGAACTGCGCAAGTCCGTGCGGGTCATCGTCGGCGGGGCGCCGGTGACGGCGAAATTCGCCGCCGAGATCGGCGCCGACGGCTTCGCTCCCGACGCCACGTCGGTCGTGGCGCTGATGAAATCGCTCGGCTGAACCGGTCCCGCCCGAAGTCGGGAGCGGTTCAGTTCCGAGGCTTGTCCGCGGTTATTTCTCCAGAGGCCACTCGCCGCGCTCGATGAGGACCTCCCGGTACACCGTCAACGCCTCGTTGACGGCGGGCATCCCCGCATAGGTTGCGGCCTGGAAGAAGACCTCGGTCAGCTTCTTGGGGTCGCAGCCGACGTTCAGGGCGGCGTTGACGTGGAGCTTCAACTCGTCGGTGGCCCGCAGCGCCGTCAGAACGGCGCAGGCGACCATCTGCCGTTCCGGCAAGGTCAGCACGGTCCGGGAGTAGAGGTTGCCGGTGATGAAGCGGGAAAAGTCGTTGGCCAGGTCCCGGTCGAAGGCTTTCCAGAGCAGGTAGGGCGGATCCATCTTGACCCCTCCTGCAAACAGTTTCTTCGCCGTTTCCTGGGTTTTCTCGGTGATTGCATCTGCCATGGTTCTTCTCCTTTACTTGACTAAAAAGATATTTCGTTCCCGATCCTGCAAATAGACCCGGTCATGCTTTCCCCGGTTGGTCTTGGCGAAGAACATTTCGCCGTTTTTGCGGCACTCCGGGCAGCAACGGCCGGGCAGAATGACGGCAAAGATCCGCGTTCCCGTATCGGCCGCGGATTCGATCATCACCAGCCCCCCGCAGTCGTCGCAGAGACGCACCGTCTCTTCCTGATGCTCGCTGATGCCGTCGGTGTCGTAATAGATGAATTTCTTCCGTCGGGCGTAGCCGGCGTTCTCGAACAGCTTTTTCTTCAGGTCATGCCGATCCTTCCAGAGGGCCAGCACTTCCGTGATCTCCGCTTCGATGGCCTGGGTGGTGGCGGCGGACTGACGGAGCGCGGCGGGGTTGTAGTCCGGTTCCAGGACCCGGCTGTAATCGAGGCCCGCCATGGCCAGAATGATCCCCACATTCACATAGGGAAGGGCCTTTTCGATCGAGTAGCCGCCCTCCAGAACGGCGATGTGGGGGGCGAGCCGTTCGTTGAGGCGGGCATACCCCTGGGCGGAGATGCGCATGTCGGTGAGCGGATCGGTGTAATGGTTGTCCTGGCCGGCGGAATTGATGATGAGGTCCGGCTGAAATTCATCGAGGATCGGCAGGATGACCCGGTCGAGCACCATGTGCAGCCCCTCGTCGGAGGTCTGGGGGGGAAGCGGGATGTTGATCGTGGACCCCAGGGCGTTCGGCCCGCCGAACTCGTCGCGGAAACCGGTGCCCGGGTAGAGGGTCCGTCCGTCCTGATGGAGGGAGATGCAGAGGGTGTCCGGATCGTTCCAGTAGATGTCCTGGGTTCCGTCGCCATGGTGACAGTCCGTATCCACCACGGCGATCCGTTTGGGACCGTAATGGCTCCGGATGTGCTCGATCATGATCGCTTCGATGTTGATGTTGCAGAAACCGCGGGCGCCGTGGACGACGAGCATCGCATGGTGGCCCGGCGGCCGGACCAGCGCGAAGGCATTGTCCACCAGGCCGGAGAGAACCTTGTCGGCCGCCGTGATGGCGCCGCCCGCCGAAATGAGGTGCGATTCGGTGACGACGTTTTGGACATCAGGGACGCAGATATGGGCGCGGCGGATGTCCTCGACGGTGGCCAGTCCCGGCTTGTATTCGCAGATGCCGTCGATGTCCAGGAGCCCCTCTTCGAAAACCTGGTCCTGGGTATAGAGAAGGCGTTCCTCCCGCTCCGGGTGATTGGGAGAGATGGCCCAGTCGAAGGCCGGGAAAAAGACCAGTCCGGTGCGTCGCTTCGCTGTCGGCATCAGCGGGCCTCCTGCATGAGGCCGGCAATGGCGCCCGGTTTGATCTGGACTTTGACGCGGATATTTTTCCCCGCCGTGGAGCACTCCCGGACCATGTTGAACTCCTGAACCTCGACGACCTCGATGGCGAGGGCCTCCTCCCCGCCGCCCATCTGTAGAACCTTGGCCCGGAGCTTCTCCTTGCCGAGCCGGATCGCATCGCTGCTGGTGAACCCATGGGGGATAGGGAGTTGGATGCCCTCTTCGGCGATCGAGAGCATCCGGCGCTCGGTGTCGGCCAGGAGGGTCAGTTCCGCCGTGGTTCGGGCGAGCGCCGCCCCGATGGCGTTGGCAACCTCCGCATGGGCGGGGATGCGCGGCTCGCATTCCAAAAGACGGCCCAGTTCCGCCGCCATGGGTTGGGCCGGTCCGCCCACGACATAGAGAAGCCGGGGCCGGAGCTGCTTGCCCTCCAGCAACTCATGGATCGTATAGACCGGCTGGTTGTTGATCTCGTCGATGAAGGCGCGGACCTGGAGGGCAATCGACGCGCAGGTGTCGCCAAAAATCTGCGCCGCCGTTTCTGCGAGCGATTCCCGTCGGGCGCAGGCCAGAGGGCGAAGCGAGGCCGCCGCCCGGTCGCCGTCGCCGATGGCGGTGAGGCCCAGAACGACCATGGCGTCCGTCGGCGTCGGCAGGGGGCCGCCGAAGGCGGCGGCCGGGCCGACGCGGTCGGGGCCGATGGACAGGGTCTTCCCCTGGAGCCGCACGGCGCTGTCGCCGCCGATGCCGATGGATCTGGTCCGCATCCCCCGGATCAGCGTCTTGCGTCCTTCGATGGTGAGACCGAAGGGTTCGAAGAGGGGAACGCCGTCGGCAAAAAGGGCGATGTCCGTCGTCGTACCGCCGATATCCAGGGCGATTGCATCCTCGCAAGCGCCGGTCATGGTCATGATGCCCATGACGCTTGCCGCCGGTCCCGAAAGGATCGTCTGCACGGGGAATTCGAGCGATCGTTCGATGTCGAAGGTTCCCCCATCGGCCTTGAGGATGTAGATCGGCGCGGTCATCCGCTGTTCCCGGACAAACCGGAGGACGTCGGTGGCGAAGCGCCGGTAGAGATCCCCGATGGCCTCGTTGAGATAGGTCGTTTCGATGCGGCGCGGGAAATTGAGATGGCCCGACATGCGATGGCCCAAAGAGACGTGCAGCTCTCTGGTCTCCAAGGCTTTGGCAACGGCGATTTCCTGTCCGGGATTGCGGGCGGAAAATTTTCCGACGACGCCGGCATGGGTGATCCCCTGGGCCTGAAAAACTTCGGCGATGCGCAATGCCTCGCCGGGATCGCCGGGCGAGATCTCGATGCCGCGATGGTTGACGTAGCCCTTCAGCAGGCAGGTGTTTTCGGGAAGTTCCATGAGCGCCGGCGCGAGCCCCGGTCCGCTGAGCAGCGCCATGCCTACCCGGTCGATCTTGTTTTGCACGATGGCATTGGTGGACAGGGTGGTGCTCATGACCACCCTCTGGACGGCGTCGCCGGACAACCGGTCGAGGAGCGACCGGGTCGCTTCCTGTAGGGAGGCCCGGAGGTTTTCCCCCTCCGTCGGAACCTTGACTTTTTTGACCACCCGGAAACGATCGATGAGAACCGCATCGGTGTGCGTACCGCCCACATCAATACCCAGAATCATGAGGCCTCCCATCCTTGGCGCAGGGGGTTTATATAATGAGAAAATTATCTTGACAAGGTAAAAAAAAAACGTATGATCCGCCCCGGCGTCGGTCGCAGAGTGGCGATTCGACGTTCGGCTGTGAAATCTGCGAAAGGAGGTGACTTGTTGATGAAAAAGGTATTTGCAATTATTCTTTCGATGCTTTTCTTCGTGACGCTATCGTTCGCAGTGGTCGGTTGCAAGAAGGCAGAAGAGCAGAAACCGGCTGAGACGGCAGCGCCCGCACCTGAGGCAGCGCCTGCTCCGGCTCCCGCGCCCGAGGCAACGCCCGCTCCTGCAGCTCCGGAAGCTCCTGCGGCTCCTGCAGCGAAGTAATGGCGAAGAAGCTCGCAAGGTAAATGAAAACGGTTGGGCAGAGATGCCCAACCGTTTTTGTTTGCCCGCAACCCGCCCCTTGTCCTCATTCCCCCCGGCTTGCTGCGGGGTCCGGCAGGACATTATTTGCTAAATTCCCTTTGACGGCCGGTTCCGCCTGTTGTATGATTTTTTTCATCATGTTGGCGGCCCCAAGGCCGGGGTTGCTGCGAACCGCCGTTCCGAACACGCGCGGCGCGACCCCTTTTTCCGGCAAGCGATTGCCGCGGGTCGGGGTTTCTGATGGCAAAATTCACAGAGGAGGTGTGCCATGAGCAAGAATGGAGATTTTATCGCGGGACTGATCGTTGGCGGCCTGGTCGGCGCCGTTGTCGGCATCTTGTATGCGCCGAAAAGCGGCAAAGAGACGCGGGAAGAGATCGGGCGCAAGGCCGATGAACTTCTGACCACGGCCCGGGAAGAATACGAGGCCGCCGTCGCCAAGAGCAAAAAGACCTATGAGACCGCCATTCAGCGGCTCAAGGCATTGGAGGACAAAGCCCGGGAGAAGGTGGACGACGCCGAAGAGAAGATCGAAGACCTCGCCGATCAAGGCAAGGAAGCGCTTTCGGAAGGGAAGAACCGCCTGAAGAAGGCGATCGAAGCGGGCGTCGAAGCATTCAAGGAAGAACAGGGGAAAAAGGCTTGACCGGGGTCCGGGGGCCGAGGAAGGAACGATGATGGAGAACGGCACATTCTTGAATGTCATCCTGATCATCCTGAGCGTTGCAGTTTTGCTCTTTGTGGCCTTTGCCGTCCCCTTTCTGCTACAGATCTGGCAGACGGCGAAGGGACTTTCCCAGGCTCTCCAGGTATTCAACGAAAGTCTCCCTTCGATCATGAAAAACCTGGAGGAAATCACGACCAAGGTCAACCGGACGACCACCACGGTCAGTCGCCAGGTCGAGGATTTTTCGTTGCTCGCGGAAAAGATCCGGGGGACCCTGACCCTCGTCGTCGGCCTGGAAGAGATCGTCCGGCGGGGGCTGATGGGGGTGCGCCTCCCCTACGGATCGGCCTTTCGTACCGGTTTTGCAGTGGCGAAGGGTGTTCGCGTCTTCATGACCTACTTACTCAGCGACCGTCCGGTTAACGGTTGCAGCGAAAGGAAGAGGTGAGGCCAGGTGGCGGGTGTCTCCTATGGCAACCGGGGCGGTCGGGTGCTCGTGACGAAGGCCGCCGGCAAAGCCGCTCCGTCGAGGTCCGCCGAAGAGGTGGTCCGGGAGCTGAAGGCGGCGCGCCAGCCCGGCGAAGAAACCTACCGGGAACGGTCGCTCGCCCTCCATGGGCTGATCTGCGGGCGCTGCGGCCGTGAGTTTGCTGCCGCGAATCGCCATCTCTTGACGGTGCACCACAAGGACGGCAACCATCTCAACAATCCGCCCGACGGCAGCAACTGGGAAAACCTCTGCGCCTACTGCCACGAAGACGTCCACAGCCGGGGACTTCTCGGCGATTACCTGGAGGGGACGGCCGCGCCGCCGCGGGAAGAGACGGTGGTCTACCGCGACGAAGGGGAGGCGGGCGCAAAGGGGCTGGGCAGTCTCGCCGACCAGTTGAAAAAGGCCCTGGAAGCAAAGCAAAAACCCCGTTCCTGAAAAGCGGCGCCCCCGCACAGCGGCGATGGCTTCAGCGTGCTGCCTTCTTTATCCGGCAACGATAAAATACCCATACTGCGTCATTCCCGGGTCAGCGGGAATCCATTCAAAGAACTTCTGGACCCCCGCTTTCGCGGGGGTGACAGATACTTTCATGCCGACCTGGCGCCCCCACGGGGCATGGGTGTTTCCCGCGGAAGCGGGAATCCAGAGCCGGAATGCTCACTTCCCTATTTCAAGATGATCCGAAGATTGTCCCGCTCGGTGACGAGCTTGTCGCCCACCGAGGTCCCGCAGCAGGCGCAGGTGTAATCGTATTTATCCCCTTCGGCCAAAATCATGAGCAGCCTTTTGCGCACCGGCACGGCGCGGCGGCATTTCGGGCAGAAAAGTTCGGTGGCGTCGAAATCACGGTACTGTTCCCGGTTCATACCCCATCCTTTTCGGGAATCTCTTTTGCATCTTGGAGCCAGATCGTGGCCACGCTGTCGCTCGGGGCGCGATAATCGCCGCGCGGCGAGAGGGACCCTCCCGAACCGACCTTGGGGCCGTTGGGAATGCAGGAGCGCTTGAACTGGCTGGTCTGGAAAAAGCGGTACAGGAAGACCTCCAGCCAGCGGCGGATTTCGGCGATCGTGTACCCCTTTTGCTTTGCCTCGGGAATGTCCGGCCAGCGGCCCAGGGTCTTGTCGCGCCAGGCGCAGTAGGAAAGAAAGGCGATCTTTGTCGGCAGGTAACCGAAGCGGGTGGTGTAGAAAATATTGAAATCCTGGAGTTCGTAGGGGCCCACGATCGCTTCCGTGCACTGGGCGGGCTCCGCGTCCGCCGGCCCCGGGATCAGTTCGGGGCTGATCTCGGTGGCGAGGATGTCGTTGAGAACGGCGGCGGTTTCGCTCGGGATCTCCGGCAGCCGCGCCACATAGCGGATCAGGTGCTGGATCAGGGTCTTGGGGACGCTGGCGTTCACGTTGTAGTGGGACATGTGGTCCCCGACGCCGTAGGTGCACCAGCCGAGGGCCAGTTCGCTCAAATCGCCGGTGCCGACGACGAGGGCCTTTTGCAGGTTGGCGATCCGGAAGAGATGAGAGGTCCGCTCGCCCGCCTGGATGTTCTCGAAGGCGATGTCGTAGACCTTTTCGCCTTCGGCATAGGGGTGGCCGATGTCTTTGAGCATCTGGAGGCAGCTCGGCCGGATGTCGATTTCGCCCGCCTCGACCCCCAGCGCCTTCATGAGTCGCAGCGCATTGCGATAGGTCTTCTCGGAGGTGGCAAATCCCGGCATGGTGAAGGCCAGGATGTGATTCCGGGGGAGGGACAGCAAATCCATGGTCCGGGCGGCGACGATCAGGGCGTGGGTGGAATCCAATCCCCCGGAGATGCCGATCACCAGCTTGTCGATGCCCGATGTCTTGAGGCGCTGCGCCAGCCCCTGGACCTGAATGTTGTAAGCCTCGTAGCAGCGCTCGTCCCTTTTGGCGGGATCGGCCGGGATATAGGGGAAACGGGCGACTTCGCGTTCCAGCAGAATCCGTCCTGTAATTGGTATGAGCTCCAGAGCCACCCGGCGAAACTTCTCCAGCTTCTCCCGATGGGTCCGGGCGTTGGCGCCGAAGGTGGTCTGGCGCATCCGGTCCTGGGCCAGGCGGTCGAGGTCGAGATCGGCGGTGATGATCTGGGAGCGGCCCGCGAACCGTTTTGATACGGCAAGCAGGGTGCCGTTCTCGCAGATCATGGAATGGCCGTCCCAGGCAAGATCGGTCGTCGATTCCCCGGGGCCGGCGGCGGCATAGAGATAGGCGCTAAGGCAGCGGGCCGACTGGTTGGCCGTCAGCTCCTGCCGGTACTCCGATTTGCCGATCGTCACATTGGAGGCCGAGAGGTTGCCGATGACCGTTGCCCCGGCCAGGGCGGCGAAGGAAGAAGGGGGGATCGGGACCCAGACGTCCTCGCACATCTCCAGAAAAAAACGAAAATGGCGGAGGTTCGTCGCCTCGAAGATAAGGTTGGCGCCGAAGGGGATATTCTCCTGGCCGCAGAGGGTGATGGTCTGGGCGACGGCCTCTTCGGCGGGACTGAACTGCCGGGCCTCGTAGAACTCGCGGTAATTGGGCAGATAGGACTTGATTGCCACCCCGAGAATTTTCCCCTGGTAGAGTACGATTCCGCAGTTGTACAGGCGGTCGTCGATCGCCAGGGGGGCGCCGATGGCGAGGATCAGGTTGAGCGGGGCGGTTTCGGCGCAGATCCGGGCAATGGCCGCGCGGACCCCTTGAAGAAGGGCCTCCTGATGGAAGAGATCTTCGTTGGAATAGGCCGAGAGCCCCAGTTCGGGAAAGAGGGCCAGGCAGGCCTGGCGCTTCGCCGCCTGCTTGGCCAGGGCGATGGTCTGCCCGGCGTTGTAATCGGGGTCGGCGATCCGCACCTCGGGGGTGCAGACGGCGGCCCGGATGAACCCATGGCGGTACAGATTGAAAAATTCCTTCTCTTCCCGGTCTTTCATGACGTTTCTTTCTCCACGAAGGCATAGGCGCTGTGGTTGTGAATGCTCTCGAAATTCTCCGCCTCGACGCTGTACCAGGTGAAGTTCGGATCGCAGGAGAGGCGGTGGGCGACGTTGCGGACGACGTCTTCGACGAACATCGGGTTTTCATACCCCTTTTCGGTCACGAATTTTTCGTCCACCCTTTTGAGAAGCGAGTAGACCTCGCCGCTGGCCGACCCTTCGATGAGCTGGATCATGTCCTCGATCCAGAAGAATTTCTTGAACCTCAGCCGCACGGTGACGATGCTCCGCTGGTTGTGGGCGCCGGCGCGGCTGATCTCCTTGGAGCAGGGGCAGACGGTGGTCACCGGGACCACCATGCCGACAATGAAGTCCATCCCCTGGTCGCTCAGGGTGCCCAAAAACTGGCAGCGATACTCCATCAGGCTTTTGGCCCGCGAGCGGGGGGCGGTCTTTTCGATGAAGTAGGGAAACTCGATCTCGATATGGGCGGACTCGGCATGGAGCTTGTGGCGGATCTTGTCCAGGATGCCCTGGAAGGTCCGGATGTTGACCTGTTCGCGGATCTCGTTGAGGACCTCCACGAAGCGGCTCATGTGCGTGCCCTTGAAGTGGTGCAGGAGGCTCACGTACATGTTGATCGTGGCATTGACCGACTGGGTGCCGTGGGCGCGGTCCAGGACGATGATCGGGTATTTGAGCCCCTTGACCCCGACCTTCTGGATGTCGATGTTCCGTTCGTCCCGGAGATTCTGAATATCGATCATAGGCTGTAAGAGACCCGCGAATTTTCGGATTCCCAGACCGTGACCCGCGACAGGGTGACCTTGGCCTCCTTGGCCCGCGGGGCGATCCGTTCGAAGAGCAGGCGGGCGATCCGTTCCGAAGAAGGATTCTCGCCCTGGAAAAAGTCAAGTTCGTTCAGGAATTTGTGATCCAGTTCGTCGAGGACCTCCATGGTCCAGCGCTTGACGTCCCGAAAATCGATCAGCAGCCCTTCGGCGTTGAGGGATTCGGCGGCCACCGAGACTTCCACGAAAAAATTGTGGCCATGGAGCGTTTCGCACTTGCCGCCGATCTCCTTGAGCCTATGGGCGGCGGAAAAAGTTTTGCGGATCGTCACTTCATACATCTTTAAGCCTCCGACAATGTTCTGGGAGGACTATATCACAAACGGCCTTCCGGGATAAGCGGTAAAATGGTCAGTCGCCGGAAGGGGATAGCGGCTGCTTGCGGCGGCCGTAGCCGAAGGGGGCGCACAGCGCTGTGGTGATCTGAGGGTCCAGCCCGCGGCTTTCGCTATTTCGGGTCCGGTGCGCCGACCCCGCGCTGGTTGTCCCAGGCATGGTCGTTGAGCGAGGGGTTGGCCGCCCGGTCGTTGGCCAACAGCTCCTCCTGAATCTGGATCTGTTCGCGGACATTGGAGATAAAGGCGCTCCTGTCGTGTCGGTGGGGGGCCAGCTTGTGCATGGCCTCTTCGTCGTAGCGGATGAAATTTTGCCCTGCCCTTAAGGCGCTGTAGCGGCGATGGCCGAGCCGAACCAGGACGTCCACCCCCAGGCGCACCGAGGTGTCCAGGGTTTCCCGGTAAATGTCCCTGATGCCCGACTCCAGAAAGTCAAAGGCGTCAATGGGGTTTTCGGCCCGCACCAGGAAGGTCAGATGGGGAAAATGCTTCTGCGCCGTCTCGACGACGTTGTGGTTGATGGGCGGCGAACCGATGGCGGCGATCAGGAACTTGGCTTTGTCGGCGCCGGCGGCCTGCAGGATGTCGATCCGGGTGGCGTCGCCGTAAAAGGCCTTGAATCCCATCCGCCGCAGGAGATCGACGCGGTCCGAATCGTTGTCGAGAATCGTCGCTTCCACCCCGTTGGCCCTAAGAAAACGGCCGAGGGTGCTGCCGAAGGGGCCGAACCCGGCGATGATGACCGGGTGGTGGAAATCGATCTCGTCGGCATCCTTTTCCGCCTTTTCGGGGACGCCGAAGCGGGGCCAGAAGCGGGAAAGGATCAGCCGGTCGTTGAAAAGGAGCAGCAAGGGGGTCGCGGTCATGCTGAGCGCGGTCAGCCCCATTAGCGCGTCCGTCCATTCGGAAGAGAGAATCTGCAACTGGCTCATGAAGGAAAAAAGGACAAAGGCAAATTCACCGACCTGGGAAAGGCCCAGGGAAAAGAGGAGATTCTGGTCCAGGGTGAGCCGGGTCAGCTTTCCGGTGACGAGCAGGGCAAGGCACTTGATGCCGATGATGACGCCGACTAGGAGGAGCATCAGCAGAGGGCGATGGAGGATCAACCCAACGTTGATCGATGCGCCTACGGAGATGAAAAAGAGCCCCAGCAGGATCCCCTTGAAAGGCTCGATATCGCTTTCCAACTCGTGGCGGTACTCGCTGTTGGCAAGGACGATGCCGGCCAGGAAGGTGCCGAGCGCCGGGCTGAGCCCCACCAGTTCCATGAGGTAGGCCACGGCCAGGACGATGAAGAGGGCCGAAGCGGTAAAAAGCTCGCGCAGGTGGATGCGGGCGATGAACCGCAGAAAGGGGACGACGAGAAAGCGGCCGCCGAGGATGACCAGGGCCACGGCGCCCAGGAGGGCAAGGGTCTGAATCCAGCCCGGCTGTTGTGCCAGGAAAGTGCCCGGTTCGCCGGTTGCCTGAAGCGAATCGAGCGCCAGCAGGGGTAAGGCGGCTAGGATCGGAATCACCGCCATGTCCTGAAAAAGAAGGACGGCAAAGGCGCACCGACCGGACTGGGTCTGGTCGAGTCCCTTCTCCCGGAAGGTCTGTAGGACGATGGCTGTTGAAGACATGGAAAGGGCAAGGCCGATCGCCAGGGCCGCATGCCAGTGAAAACCGCCGACCATGAAGGCGCCCGTGAAAAGCAGCGTGGTCAGCCCCAGTTGCAGCGCGCCGGACCCCAGGATCAGGCGACGCATCCTCCAGAACTGGGCCGGCTCCAATTCCAGGCCGATCAAAAAAAGCATCATCACCACGCCGAATTCGGCAAAGTGGATGACCCCGTTTCCTTCTCCGCCGACGAACCCCAGGACAAAGGGGCCGATGGTGATCCCGGCCAGGAGATATCCCAGGACCGATCCCATGCCCAGCCGCTTGGCCACTGGGACGAAAAGGATCGCGGCGGCAAGATAGATCAGGGCTTCCTGCAAAAAAGAGTGGCTCATGGGGTCTGCCCCTGTAGAGCGAGATCCGGCCAGTCGTTAAGAAAAGAGCGCCCTTTTAAAGCATCGGCTTGAAAGTCGCCTTTGGCCAGCCTGTCCAGGAGCCGGCGGTATCGCGCCGCATGGTCGTCCAACTCCTGATCGGTCAGCAGGTAGGTTCCCTGGACGGCAAAGGGGGGCAGGTAGATCATCTGGCAGAGGGAGGCTGTCTGGTCGAAGGGGGCCAGGAGTTCGGCGATCGTGAAGCGGTTGCGGCCCGTGCGGCGATACGATTCCCGTGCCCCGCCCGAGGTAAGGACATTGAAGACGATCTTCCCCTGCAAGGCGCTGCCGTCCTTGCCGTGGGCCCAGCCGAACTCGAGCACCAGATCCAGCCACTGCTTGAGGAGCGCCGGTGCGCCGTACATATATAAAGGATGCTGCCAGATGACGATCTGCGCTTTTGCCAGCAAGGCCTTCTCTTGCTCCACCTGGATGTTGAAATCGGGAAACTCTTCATAAAGATCGTGGACCGTCACCCCAGGGACGCCGGCGGCAGCGCGAAGCAACGCCCGGTTGATCCGCGACTGCTCGAACCGCGGATGGGCGAAAAGAATCAGAATCTGGTTTAATGGCTCGTTCACGGGACCTCGTTGTTAGGGGATTACTTGCCGGGTGGAAAGATGCCCAATAGTAAAAGCTCCTTGCATCTTATATCTAGCAGAAAAAGAGCTGTTTTCCAATCCTGATTTTCTCAATTGGAGCGTTCAATCCAGGCGATCAAGACGGTAGGTGCCGCTTTGTCTGATCAGGGTGAGGTGGCGTTCCCTGAATGCCATGAAGAGCTGTTTTTCTTCTTTGGAGAGGGGGCTTAAGTCCTTTAGCAGATAGGCTTCGTCATAGAGAAGGTGGGTGAATCCTCTACGTTGCAGGTCATCGCGGACATTTTGAGGGGCTGACGAGGCTTGTAGTATTTTTTGAAGTGTATAGGTTTCGAACAGGGCATCAGAGTAGCAGTCCCGGTCGCAAAGATAGGTGAAATTTTTCATGTAGCTGAGAAATATGCGACTCTCAGATGGAAGTTCCTGGTTGACGTACCGGTACATAGGATAGACAGGAATGAGACGCGTCAGAAAGGCATCGCGGGATTCCAGGCCGAGCGCAACCGGCAGGGGACGAATCTTCATATATTCACGGGCGATATGGTAGCCGTTGAAGGCCAGAGAGCCGGCAATGATCGCCACGATCAGAAAAAAAACAGGCTTGCGGTCGGTATAGCTAGTTAGAATGAAGCCGACCAGGATGGACAGCAATGGGAGCAGGGGAAACAAGTAGCGGATTTGCTGGGCAGAGGAGGCCCAGAAGAGAAAAGCCGCTAAGGCGTAGACTAGAATAAAGCGGACTGGCATCTCCCAGTGGCGGATGCCGACCAAAAAGGGAAGGGTCAGCAGGAAGATAGGCCCGAGGATTCCGTCAAACCGGTGGCTGTCCATTTCGGCACGGAAACTAACATTGACCGGGAGAAGGAGGTAATCAGTCAGAGTTTTTCCCATCCCAAGGGTCTGGATAAACAGATCATACAGGCGAGACTGGTCGGCATCCCACCCCTGGCCCCCGAAAATTCCGTAGAAAAAGGGGTAGACTGGGTTTCCAAGCATGATCCAATTTTTTAAATAAAAGGGACTGCCGACAAGGCAGGCAACGGCTGCAAAGAGGACTATATTCCCTAAAACCTCACGGGTATTGCTCTGACGTTTGCGGCAAATCCAGAGGATACCGAGGGATCCTAAAGGTAAAAGGAGCAGTGCGGTATATTTGCAGGCCGCTGCCGAACCGCAGAAGAAGGCGCAGAGGATAAGCCAATAACGGTCATTCTCTTCGCTCCAGCGGAGAATTGTGTAGATCGCAACGAGTGTGAAGAAAGTTAAGAAAAGATCATTGTAGGCCATGTGAGACACGGCAAAGACTGAGGGTATGGAAACAAATATCAATATGCTTAAGGCGGGAAAGTCTTGCTCACACAGCACATGGTGGCTAAAAAGGCCGATTCCGAGCAGTATTCCGCCTAAAAGGGAAAAATGGATCGCCTTGGCCAGTATGTCTCCCTGGAAGAAGAGAGCGGGCAGATAGTGCATTTCACCCAGGAGAGGATAGCCGGCAAAGATATTTCCCTGTATCGTGTAGAAACCGTGATGGAGAAGATAGAGCTTGGGTACGGCCAGGTGGTAAATCAGTGCATCTTTTCCGAGCTCTGGGGTCAGGACCAGTAGGAAGTCCACGATAAGGAGAAGGATAACCAGAATTGCCGCCGGATGGTCCCAAGAGGCACGGGCGACAGGCGAGGCCGAAGAGCAGGGCAATGGACGGAGCCAGCCGGTGATGGCCAAAAAGCAGAGGGAGACCAAGGCAATAATAAGGCTAGGGGTGTGCAGTGCGTGGCAGAGGCCGAGAAGGAAGAAGAGATAACCGCCGAGCGTAAGGCCGATGCCGATGGAAAGGAATGCTCCCTCGCTACGTGAAACAGGGCGAAGCGTCGTCAATCTCAGGCAGCACCGCCCCACACCGATCGTGATCAGCCACCAGGCGGCCAGCAGAAAAAGCGTTATCACGTGATGAAAAAGCATGGATCGCATTATTTCCGTTATCAGGTAATGAACAATCATTAATCATTATCACGGAGGGGAGAGGCCGTAAAGATTTAAAGATCAATAGCGGTGATATGGAAAATATCAGGATTTAAACTGGGATTATTCCATAAAAGAGTTGTCTGCCACGCTGGCCACAATGGCCTCAAGAATAAATTAGTATGTTTAAGGTTGAAATTTTATCGGCTTGATTGTATTGCGAAACATTTAATGAAAGATGGCACAGGTATTGCTCTTCATGAGTCAGCCTCTTTTTGATCAAGTATTAGAAGAGAAATTCAAAACAAATTATTTAGGAGGAAAAGTATGATGAAAGCATTTCGTAAAAGCGGACAGAAGGGCTTCACCCTGATCGAGCTCATGATCGTCATTGCGATCATCGGCATCTTGGCAGCAATCGCCATCCCGCAGTTCACGGCCTACAAGGCCAGGGGCTACAATGCAGGCGCTAAGGCCGACCTGAAGAACGCTTACACGGCGGCACAGGCTTATTTTGCCGATAACCCAACCGCCGCAATTACCACGACGGAGTTGGGCACCGGAGGCTATAAGCCTACTGCAGGCGTCACTGTAACCATTAGCAGCGGTAAAAACACCCAGGCAAATCTCGAGATGACAGCGTCCAATAGCCTTTCCAGTTCAGTAACCACTTACACCGTAGACAGTGCCGGTGGAATGTCGCCTTAATTGGGGCAATGATCAGGATATATTATATGGGCGGGGCGAACCCCCGCCCTTTTTTATATACACGATCTGGAACACTATGGGCAGTCAGTAAAGGATCCATGTGAGGATTGGGATGTGGATTGCAGAAAATGCGAGATTGAAGTTCATCATCGGTATTGCCCTGTCAGTTCTTGTTCTTGTTTCTTACTGGGGCGTCCTTGAAAACGATTTCATCTATTACGACGATCCCTTATACGTGACGGCCAACCGATGGGTAGCACAGGGCCTGGACAGAGAAACAGCCGTCTGGGCCTTCACCGATACCCAACAGGCGAAGAACTGGCACCCTCTTACTTGGCTGTCGATTCTGCTGGATCGCGAACTTTTTGGCCTAAAACCAGCGGGATACCACTGGACTAACGTCCTATTTCACCTCTTAGCGGGCCTCTTTCTTTTTGCTTTTCTGAACCGTTCAACAGGCATGCCGTGGCGCAGTGGTATGGTAGCAGCACTTTTTTTGGTACACCCGCTCCATGTGGAATCTGTCGCCTGGATAGCAGAGCGCAAAGATGTCTTGAGCGCTCTTTGCTGGATGAGTGGGCTTTGGAGCTACGTCAGATATGCCAACCATCCCAGCTTGGTCCGCTATTTGTGGGTGGTCTTGACTTTCGTCCTAGGCTTACTGTCCAAGCCGATGATGGTCACCTTCCCTTTCGTTCTGCTGCTTCTGGACTTCTGGCCGCTGCGGCGGGCTGAGGCGAGGCAGTTGACATGGTTCCATCTGGTGGGAGAGAAGTTCTTATTATTTCTTCTTTCGTTGACCTCATCAGTCATCACCCTGATTGTCCAGCAAGATGCCATGCCCACCCTGTCGATTGTGCCGTTCAGTGACCGTCTGGCCAATGCCGCTGTGTCCTATGTGGCCTATATGGGGAAAACATTCTGGCCATCAGGGCTGAGCGTCTTTTATCCTTATCAATTTTCTCCGCCGCTTTGGCAGCTGATTGCGATTCTTGCCCTGCTTGTTACGATCACAGTCTTCACTCTGTTAAGGACAAGACGCCTGCCCTATTTAGCCATGGGGTGGTTATGGTATCTGGGGACCCTGATCCCGGTCATCGGACTGGTGCAAGTGGGGGCGCAGGCCATGGCGGACCGCTATACCTATCTGCCACTAGTCGGCATCTTCATTATGGCTGTGTGGGGAATGGGGGACATTCTCGACCAGTTATCAAAATGGAGGGTTATAGGGGTGGTTATAGCGGTATCGGTTCTAGGAGCCTTGATGATCCTGACAGTCAGCCAAATCGGTTACTGGCGGGACACCTCCACCTTATTTACCCGCGCCCTTCAATGCACTGAGAGGAACTACATAGCGTATCATATCTTGGCCGAGGAGATGAAGAAAGCGGGAGATCAGGCAACGGCCGAGAAATACTATCGTGAAGCGATCCGGATAAGACCCTCGTTCAAGGCTCCGTACACCGGCCTCGGACACCTCCTGTTCACGCAGGGAAGGAAGGAGGAAGCGGGTTCCCTGTTAGAGAAGGCGCTTCGGATCGATACGGCCTATGTTCCGGCCCTGAAAAATCTCGCGGATGTCAAGATGAGCCAGGGACAGATCGGGGAGGCTCTGCGCCTTTACCGAAAGGCTTTCGAAGAAGTACAGGATAATCCGGAACTACTCAACAACTTCGGAATCGCGCTTTTCCTTACGGAACATTGGGAAGAGGCGGTTAGCAGGTTTCAGGAGGCTGTCCGTCTCCAGCCAGGCTATAAGGAAGCCCGAAACAATCTCAAAAAGGTCCTTGAGGTGAGGAAACCCAGTGGGTGAGGATAAACAACGAATTGTCGCCATCCTCATGTTAGTGGCCTGGATACTGGTCTTATACTGGCCAGTCGCCGGTTACGAATTCATTGATATGGACGACAATCTGTATCTCTTCAATAATCCGGATATTTGCAAAGGGTTGACCTGGAAGGGAATATCCTGGGCGATGCAGACTTTCTACACGACCAACTGGCACCCATTAACCTGGTTTTCCCTACTGGCCGATTATGAACTCTACGGAATGAACGCGAATGGGTATCATGTCAGTAGCCTGCTGCTGCACATTTTTAACACAGTACTTCTGTTTCACGTTTTGAGACTAATGACCGGCAAAACATGGGAATGCTTCGGTGTCGCAGCACTATTTGGGGTTCATCCTCTGAATATCGAATCGGTGGCCTGGATTGCAGAGCGGAAGAACGTCCTTAGTACCCTTTTCTGGATTCTCACCCTGTTCGCCTATGTCCGCTATGTAAAGAAACCACATTGGATGCGTTATTTGCTAACTCTGACAGTATTCGCTCTTGGGTTAACCGCCAAACCAATGCTGGTAACCCTGCCTGTCATTCTGTTGCTCCTCGACTATTGGCCGTTAGGGCGTATTTCGTGCTTAGGCAACAGAGCCGGGTCCCGGGCATGGGACTGGAAATCCTTGTGGCCTATTGTGAAAGAGAAAATTCCTTTTTTCCTCCTGACTATTCCTTCTGTTTTGATTACGCTCCATGCGGCGAAAATAGGAGGGGCAATCAAATCGATGGACGATTTGCCACTAGTAATGCGGACGGAAAATGCCTTTATTTCCTACGTGACTTACCTAAAAAAGATGATCTGGCCGCTAGACCTAGCCATATTTTACCCGTATCCGACGAACATTCCGTTATGGCAGGCCGCGGCGGCATTCTGTTTTCTCTTGTCTGTCACAGTCTTAGTGGTAATAAAACATAAAAGGTATCCCAACCTCGTCACTGGGTGGTTTTGGTATCTCATCACTCTGCTTCCCGTGATCGGAATCATCCAAGTGGGATATCAAGCAATGGCCAATAGGTATGTCTATGTACCCCTAATCGGAATCTTCATGATTCTGACCTGGGGATTGTCACAAGTACTACAAACACTCTTTAGTCGCTGGATATATTACGCCTTAATGACATTTCTGATATTGATATTTTCCTTTTCCACATGGTCACAACTTCCTAATTGGAGAAACAGTGCTGCGGCATTTGATTATGCCCTCAAGGTAACCAAAGACAATTTTATTGCTCAATGTGGTATGGGGGATGTCTGGCAAAACTCAGGCATTGATCAAATTGCACGACTCTATTACCAGGAGGCATTGCGGATCAAACCGTCTTATCCGGAGGCTCACAACAATCTTGCCATGATCTTGATAAAAGAAGGCAGAATTAAGGAAGCAGAGGCCGAATTCAGGAAGGCTATCATGTACAAACCTAACTTAGTCGAAGCGCATAATAATCTCGGTGCGGTTTTATGTAGTCGAAGGGCATACCAAGAGGCTGCCGATCATTTTGCCAGGGCGTTGGAGTTGATGCCTGGCTATGTCACTGCGAAAGAGAATCTGGATAAGATAAAAAATGTTCATATGCAGGAAGCTAAACGACAGTAAATACTTGAAAAGATCTTTCGAGAGGATATCACCCGGACATGTTCAAGAATAAAAAACTCATTGTGGTCATGCCGGCCTACAATGCGGCCAAAACCCTCAGAAAGACCTACAATGAGGTCATGGCGCAGGAAATCGTGGATCTGGTGATTCTCGTGGATGATGCAAGTAGCGATGAAACCGCCGTCATCGCTGCCTCGCTTCCAAAAACACAGGTCAATACCCACGAAAAAAATATTGGATACGGAGGAAATCAAAAGACCTGCTACCGGATGGCCCTGGAGGCAGGTGGCGACATCGTCATCATGGTGCACCCCGACTATCAGTATACGCCAAAGCTGATTCCGGCGATGGCGTCGCTGATCGGTAATGGGCTGTACCACTGTGTCCTGGGGTCGCGAATCCTGGGGGGATATGCCCTAAAGGGAGGCATGCCGATCTGGAAATACATTGCCAACCGCTTTCTTACCCTGACAGAAAATCTTCTCATTGGTGCCAAGCTGTCCGAGTATCACACCGGCTACCGGGCCTTTTCCCGGGAGCTTCTGGAAAGGCTGCCTCTGGAGAACAATTCTGATGATTTTGTCTTTGACAACCAAATGCTGGCACAGATCGTCTGGCAGGGATACACCATTGCAGAAGTGAGCTGCCCGACGAAGTACTTCACCGAGGCTTCATCGATCAATCTACGGCGCAGCATCAAATACGGATTCGGGTGTCTGGCAACGGCCTTGACCTTCCGCATGGCAAAGCTCAAACTCTGCCGCTCACGGCTGTTCCCGGTGAACGAATGACCACTCATGATGGCAACCGTTTCGAGGAGTTCTTTGCCGACAGGGCCTACGTGACGCTTAAGAACCTCCTCTATAACTATCGATTGCGTAAAAGAGCCGTTCATGCGTGCAGGCGAGGCCTCAAGGCCGGCCGAATCCTTGAGGTCGGGAGCGGACTGTCGCCCATGGTGACTGACATGCAGGATATCGTCTATTCCGAGCTATCGTTCTTAGCCCTCCAGTCTCTCAGGCATTCTGGTCTTCAGGGATTCTATGTGGTTGCAGATGCAATGAACCTGCCCTTCAAGCCCGGGGTTTTTGCACAGGCAGTCTGCTCCGAAGTCCTCGAACATCTTCCTGAAGATCGGCTGGCCATAGGGGAACTGGCAAGGGTGATTGCTGGTGGGGGCAGCCTGATTTTGACCTTTCCCCATCGCAGAGACTATTTTTCCTGCGACGACCGCTTTGTGGGTCATTTCAGACGCTATGACCTGCCGGAGATGGAAAAGGCACTCCGGGAAACGGGACTGACCCCGGTCGAAATCGTGAAAGTGCTTGGACCTTTGGAAAAGCTGACCATGGCGATTGTGGTGAGGATGCTCACCTTGTTTCGCCAAGGGGCAAGAGGCGCAAAAGCGACTACAGGCAAGGGATGGCCTTTGCTCGCGCCTGTCTTCAAATGGATCAATCGTCTCTATTGTTTGCCGATATGGTTGGATTGCCGGTTGATGCCTAGGTGTATGGCGGCCGTTCTCCTCATCCGGTCTGTGAAGATCGGCTGAACTTCAACTTAAAACCTTCAGTTTCGAATTATCCCTTGACAGCCCAAAATGCATGCGCTAGAAATGCAATCATGACCCATAGTCATATGTTGACCTAGGTTCAGAATGTGATCGGCGGTCATACATCACTCTCCGGCGAACCACCAGGGGATTTTCCCCGGGATGATAGATGAATCATTTCGTCTCCTACCACAACGTCTTAAGTCATTGCTGCGGCAGGTTCTCTTTGTAACGGACAGGACCCTTTACTTCGATGACGTAAGGCGATTCAGCGATACGGAAGGACTCAAATCTTGGGATTGGAAGAAAGAAGAAAAAGAGAACGCGAAAACCGGCGCAATGTGATCCTGAAAGCGGCTCGGAAACTGTTTTTCGAGCGGGGATTCAAGCAGGTCACTGTCGAGAGCATCGCCAAAAAGGCGGAACTCAGCAAGGGATCGATTTATCTTTATTACAACAGCAAGGAAGAGATCTATACCCAGATCCTGCTCAGCGACATCGACAAGTTTCACGACCGCTTTACCGGGATTCTCAACGATCCCCTCAGCGCCTCGGCTGCCATTTTCAAGTATGCGGATATCTATGTCGATTTCTTCTTGAACGATCGGGAACTCTTCCGGATTCTCATGACCTACATGCTTCATACCGCCGACATGAATTTGCCGGAGGATCTCAATAATCACATCATCAAGACCACCAACCGGACCATCGACATCATCGAAGAGATATTCCGTTTGGGCATGGAAAGGGGTGAATTTCCCCCGTCGATCAATCTGCGCCTGAATCGCAATGTGGTTTGGGGATTGCTCAATGGCGTCATCTCCCTGCATCTGTATACGGGGATTGAAGCGCGGCGAGTGGAAACGATTCGCAGCACGATCCGGGAAGGCCTGGAGATCTACATCCGGGGACTGCTGAAATCCGCTTAACCGCGTTGAAACTTTGCCAACCGCTTTTTTTACCGCTGCTCCAAGAAGCATGACAGGAGATCAGGTCCGACCGGAGAGCCAGGGAAGGCATCTCCCGCGCAGGACGGGGGTGCCGGTTGTCGTCGGACAGCGAGGCAATGGGCCGTAGTTTAACCGATTTGCTTTTTGTGTTGAAGAGGGGAAAGGGGGTAATCGTATGAGCAATTTGTTGGTGAACGAGAGAGATCAGGAATTCCTTCTTTTTGAACAACTGGGAATCGAGAAGCTGTTCCAGACGGAAACGTTCAAAGATTTCTCGAAAGACGACGTCCTGATGACGATGGCCGAAGCGAAGAAGATCGCCGTCAATGAGATCCTTCCGACCTATGCCGAGGGCGATAAGGAAGGGTGCACCTTGAAGGACGGGGTTGTCACCGCGCCGAAGTGCTATCACGAGCCGTACAAGAAGTATTGCGAGGCAGGCTGGCTTTGCCCGACCGAACCCGCCGAGGTGGGAGGGCAGGGGATGCCGGTCGTCATGGCCACGGCGAACCTCGAGTACTGCTATGCCGCCAACTTCGCCTTCCTCATGTACCCGGGGCTGACCCACGGGGCGGCAGGCCTGATCCGGCACTACGGGACCGAAGAGCAGAAGAACAAGTACATGTACAAGATGTACGCCGGCCAGTGGACCGGGACGATGTGCCTCACCGAACCGGGGGCGGGCAGCGATGTGGGCGCCCTGAAGACGACGGCCAAAAGGCTCCCTGACGGGACCTTCAGCATCACGGGGTCGAAGTGCTTCATCTCCTGCGGCGACCACGACCTGGCCGAGAACATCATCCATCCGGTCCTGGCGCGCATCGAAGGCGACCCTGCCGGGACGGGCGGCATCTCCATTTTCATCGTGCCCAAATTCCGGGTCAATGCCGACGGCACCGTGGGCGAACGCAACGACGTCAATACGGGGAATATCGAGCACAAGATGGGGATCAAAGGGTCCGCGACCTGCACCCTGAATTTCGGCGACGAGGGAAAGTGCATCGGCGAACTCCTCGGTAAGGAGCGGGAGGGGATGAAGGTCATGTTCAACATGATGAACGAGGCGCGCCTGGAGGTGGGCATGCAGGCCCTCGGCCACGCCAGCGCCGCCCTGGAGCACGCCATTGGCTATGCCAAGGAGCGTATTCAGAGCGTGCCGATCTGGGAGATGAAGAACCCCGACGCCCAGGCCGTTCCCATTATCCAGCATCCCGATGTCCGCCGTGACCTTCTCTGGATGAAGGCCCATGTCGAGGGGATCCGGGCACTGAACTACTTTGCGGCCTACTGTATGGACATGGCCAAGGCGAACCCTGCCGAAAGGGAGAAGTGGCAGGGGTTTGTGGAATTGCTGACCCCGGTGTGCAAGGCCTATTCGTCCGACAAGGCGATGGAGGTCTGCTCCAAGGCGATCGATGTCTATGGCGGCTATGGCTATTGCCAGGAATACCCGGTGGAACAGTACATGCGGGATTGCAAGATCGCCTGCCTCTACGAAGGAACCAACGGAATCCAGGCCCTTGATCTGGTCGGCCGCAAGCTCGCCCAGCGAAAAGGGATGAATGTGATGACCATGTTCGGCGAGATCGGCGCCACCATCGCTAAGGCCAAGGGGATTGTCGAACTGAGCGCCTATGGGGCGCGCCTGGAAGAGGCCTACAATGCCGTGGTCGATATGACCATGACGCTGGCCCAGTTGGGAAAAAGTTCCGGCTTCCTCATCCCCATCCTGAACGCCTCCAGCTATCTCGATATCTTCGGGGATCTGCTCGTAGGCCATTTTCTCCTTCAGTCGGCCGCCATGTCCCAGGAAAAACTCAAAGCCATCTATGCCGAAAAAGGGGTGGAAGAGTCCCGGGGCGGCCAGCGGGCGCTGGTTCATGAGAACAAAGACGTGGCCTTCTATACGGGCAAGATCGCCGCGGCGAAGTTCTTTGCCGTGGAGGTGCTCTGCACCGTGAAAGCCCGCTGCGAGGCCATCAAATCGGAGGAGAAGATCCCGATCGAAATGGCGGACGAGTCCTTTACCTCTTAATAGGGAAGGGAATCCTCCCGCACCGTTGACTAGAGAAAATGTGCAACAGGGACCGATTGGATCTGCGGACATAAATCGGCAACTGCTTGCAGACCTGAAAAAGGAGGGATCGTATGGCTTACGAAATCAAAAAAGCGGCCGTGTTGGGCGCCGGCGTCATGGGTGCGACCATCGCCGCCCATTTGACCAATGCGGGGATCGAATGCCTGTTGCTGGATATCATCCCTTTTGAATTGACGGAAGCCGACAAGGCGCAGGGGCTGACGGAAAAGAGCCCGGCCTGGCGGAACCGCTTTGCGGAAAACGGGCTGGCCGGGGTGATCAAGGCGAAACCCGCTGCCTTTTATACCGCAAAGAACGCCTCCATGGTCCGGACGGGAAACCTGGAAGACCATCTGGGCTGGCTTTCCGAGGTGGACTGGGTCATCGAGGTCGTCGTCGAGAACCTGAAGATCAAGCAGGAACTCTTTGCCAAGGTCGAGAAGGTCGTGAGGCCCGAGTGCATTGTCACGACCAACACCTCCGGCATTCCCATCAAAGAGATCAGCGCCAACTTCGGCGCCAAACTCAAAGGCCATTTTCTGGGGACCCACTTCTTCAATCCGCCCCGGTACATGAAGCTCCTGGAGATCATCCCGGGGGTGGAGACCAAGCCCGAGGTCGTGGCCTTCATGAGCCGGTTCTGCGAGGAGACCCTGGGGAAGGGGGTCGTCATCTGCAAGGATGTCCCCAACTTCATCGGCAACCGGGTCGGCGTCTTCGACATCTCCAATGCCGTCCGGCTCACCATCGAAAAGAATCTGAAAGTGGAAGAGACGGATGCCATCATCAGCAAGGCCTTGGGCCGGCCTGGGACGGCCATCTTCGGGACCCTGGATCTGGTCGGCCTCGATACGGGCTATCACGTCATGAACAACCTCTATGCCGCCGTTCCCGACGACGAGATGCGGGAGATGTTCGTCCCGGCGGAATTCATGAAAAAGATGATGGAGTCCAAGTGGCTGGGCAACAAGACCAAGCAGGGCTTCTACAAAAAGACAAAGGGCACGAACGGCAAGAAGGCCAAGCAGGCCCTCGACTACAATACCATGGAGTATTACCCGGCCGGGAAGCCCAAGTTCGCCTCGGTCTCCGATGCCAAGAAAAAGGCCGATGACGGCGTCGAGGCGACGCTGAAGGTCATGTTCAACGGGACCGATGTCGCCGGCGACGTGACGCGGGAATACCTCTGCAACAACTTCATCTACGCCGCCAACCGCGTGCCCGAGATCTGCGACACCATCGTCGGGATCGACAATGCCATGAAGTGGGGCTACAACCACCAGCTCGGCCCCTTCGAGACCTGGGATGCCGTGGGTGTGCGCGCGGCCGCCGAGGTGATGAAGCAACTCAAGAAGAAGGTCCCCAAGAAGATCGAAGAGATGCTGAAAAAGGGGTGCGAGTCCTTCTATATGAAAAAGGAGGACGGTCTTTACTTCTATGACTTCGAGAAGAAGGACTATGTAAGGCTGGAGCCGAATCCCCGGATCATTCTCCTGCCCGAACTCAAGGAGCGCAACAAGATCGTCAAGCAGAACGGGAGCGCCACCCTGATCGATATGGGCGACGGGATCGCCTGCCTGGAGTTCCACACCAAGATGAACGCCGTCGATGACGGGATGATCGACATGATCTTTGCCAGCTGCGCGATCGTGGAAAAGGACTTTGCCGGCCTGGTTGTGGGCAACCACGGGACGAACTTCTCGGCCGGCGCCAATATCTTCAAGGTGCTGGTGGCGATCCAGAAAGGGGACTGGGACATCCTCGAAAAACTGATCGCCGACTTCCAGAATGCCAATATGCGGATGAAGTACCTGTCCCGCCCCGTCGTCTCGGCGCCGGCGGGCCTGGCCCTCGGCGGCGGCTGCGAGATGACCATGCATGCAGCCAAGTGCCAGCCCTGCGGCGAGACCTATATCGGCCTGGTCGAGGTCGGCGTCGGGGTGATCCCGGCCGGCGGCGGCTGCAAGGAACTCATGGTGCGCCTGACCGAAGGGATTCCCGACGGCGTGGTCGAAGGGGGGATGAACCTACAGAATATCTATGCCAAGGCCTTCGAAAATATCGCCATGGCCAAGGTGGCGACGAGCGCCGTGGAGGCGATGGAACTGGGGTATATCCGGAAGACCGAGAACATCAGTCTCGGCAGGGCTCAACAGCTTTGGGAGGCCAAGCAGGTGGCCCTCGGTCTCGCCAAGTTCTACAAGAAGCCGCGGCCGGTGCAGATTCCCGTCATGGGCGAGAATTTCCGCGGCATGGCCGACGCGATCCTCTACAACCTGAAGCATGGCGGCTTTGCCTCCGAGTACGATGTCCATATCTCTCATAAAGTGGCCCATATCCTCTCGGGCGGCGATTGCGCCGAGGGGACGTGGGTGAGCGAACAGGAGATCCTCGACCTGGAAAAAGAGGCCTTCCTGAGCCTGGCCGGTGAAAAGAAGACCCAGGACCGGATCATGCACATGCTGAGCACCGGTAAGCCTTTGCGCAATTAAACCCTAGGATGGCCGGGACGAGAGACCCAGAGGGGGAGTCGCCGCCAGGGTATCCGTTCCGGTTTCAGGCCTTTGAAAAGGAGGAATACGATGAGCGATGCTGTGATTGTCGAAGCGGTCAGGAGTCCCGGGGGGCGCTATAAAAAGGGCGGACTTGCCGCCACCAGAGGAGACGAGATCGGGATCCAGGTTTTGAAGGGTCTTTTGGCAAAGGTGCCCCAACTCAAACCCGAGGATATCGACGATGTGATCGTCGGCTGTTCCTTCCCGGAAGCTGAACAGGGGATGAATTACGGCCGTGTGCTGGCCATGGGGGCGGGTCTGCCGATCACGACCTCCGGGATGACGGTCAACCGGTTCTGCTGTTCGGGGTTGCAGTCCATTGCCGATGCGACGGCCAAGATCCGGGCCGGCTGGTCCGAGGTGATGATCGCCGGGGGGTGCGAGACCATGTCCCATATCCCCATGGGGGGGAGCATCTTCCGCCCCCATCCGGAATGGGCCTTTGACGGATCGATGCCCAATGTCTACGTCTCCATGGGGGTGACGGCGGAAAATGTGGCTGCCAACTACAACATCTCCCGGGAAGACATGGACAAATTCGGCCTGGAAAGCAACCGCAGGGCCTACGAAGCGATCAAGGCGGGAAAATTCAAGGGGGAGATCATCCCGATTACCGCCTACAAATACAAGGTCCAGAAGAACGGCAAAAGGGTCCGGGAAAAGTTCGTCTTCGATACCGACGACGGGGTGCGCTGGCCCGCGAAGTTGGAGGATATGGCCAAGCTGAAGTCGCCGTTCAAACAGGGAGGCACCGTGACGGCGGCCAACTCCTCCCAGATGACCGACGGCGCGGCTTTTTGCCTCCTCATGACGGCGGAAAAGGCCAAGGCCATCGGCGTAAGACCCTTGGCGAAGCTGACCCACTTTGCGATCGTCGGCTGCAAGGCCGAGGAGATGGGGGTGGGGCCGGCCTATGCGATTCCCAAGGTTCTCGCGATGGCGGGGTTGACCCCAAAGGATATCGATGTCTTTGAGATCAACGAGGCCTTCGCTTCCCAGGCCCTCTATTCGATCCGCAAGATCGGCATCGAAGACCGGCTGGCCGCGGGCGATATCAACCCCAACGGCGGGGCCATTGCCCTGGGCCATCCGCTGGGCTGCACGGGCGCCAAGCTGACCGCCCAACTTCTGCATGAACTGAAAAGGCGCAAGGCCAAGCGGGGAATCGTCTCCATGTGCATCGGCGGCGGGATGGGCGCGGCCGGGATCTATGAGATGCTGTAGCGAAAGGTAAAATAGTGCGAAAAGGCCGGTGCCCGAAAGACGCCGGCCTTTTTTTGCTTCCTCTGATGGGTTTAGTTGCCGGAGTAATAACTAAAAGTGGTTCAGGCTTACGAAAAAAGGGGTTGCGACCTTCGTCGCAACCCCTTAATGTTCATGGCGGTACTGGGATTGAATAGCATTCTAAATATCTTTATTTATAAGCTATTATATAAATGTTATTTCTGTGCGCCCCCAATAACGCCCCCATTTTTCAAAGAGACCCTTAAAATATAAGGGGGCCTCTTCAGTGAGTGAGTGCCACCTTCACACGGTAGAAGTCACTGGTTCAAGGGAAGCCAGGCATACCCGTAGCGCGCCTGCTTTGGGAGCAGGATGTCACAGGTTCATCTCTGATTGAATGGCCGGGTTGCCCCTGCCCCAGTTTCATCCCCCCATTTTACCCCTGTCCAACCCTTATAGATCTTAAGATTATTTGAGCTAGTATTTAATCACCATGAAACTGTGTTCCAAGTTCCTCCCCCCTGGACTTGCCCAGCCTAGGGGGTTTTTTATTGGTGGGGCCACGGCCCAATTTCAGGCCCGGCCCCTGGTCGTACTTTTATCTCGATGCAGATACCCCCGTGATGACCTTGAGTTTAGGCATTGATTTTTTCAGCTTCTCTTCGGGAAGCCTTGGTAGATCTTTTAATGTGTTAATCTTCGCATTTGAATTATTTATTAACGTAATAGATGGCTTTCGATGTCTCTTGTATTCATCAATATTGAATTGGCTTCTTTTTATGGAATTCATGTCGTTCTTTATTGATAATTTCAAGTTATCCCTTTGTCTTTCCCAGGACCCATCACCAAACGTATCTTTTCTAATGTTTTCTTTATAGTCTTCAATATACCCTCTTGCTTTTTTTATCCATTTCTTACAAATTTTAATATTCTCCATTTCCGATTGGATAATGCTTTCGACAAATTCTTGCCGATCCTCTTCTGAATTCCAAACGAACATAGCCACCTCCCATAAAAAAACGCCCGAAGATTTCTCCCGGCCCATGAGAGGCCGCCCACAGCGTCACCACTGCGGGAATCTTCAGGCGTTGTTTAATGGTCGTCTGTTTCTTATCTCATGGTTCGGAAGTTTGGATATATTATATATCCCCTATATCTGAGATGTCAAGATAATTTTTATATTGAAAATATCCCCTCCATCATGTATATATTAATTATGCCAACCAAAAAACCGAAAATTCTGATCACACTTGAAGGCGATCTCCTGACGCGGATTGATGATTTCCGTTTTGAGAATCGCATCAATTCACGCTCTGAAGCCATCCGCCGGCTGATCGAAGAGGGTCTGAAAGCATCATCAGATCCCCGAAAGGCGTCCCCCTCTTCTGATCCATCTATGGCCTCTGCAATGCCTCCCAGATCCGGTCCCTAAGACCGTCCGGAGAATATACGCCCATCGGTTATCGACTCAAAGAAGATGTTCTCCCGATCCTCAATCCACCCGCGGGCCGACACAATGGCTTAGTGAAATATTTGACACACCATAAATGCAGGAGTATAGATAAGCTCTCCAGATAAATTAGAATCCATCATTCCACGGGCTCATTGCACTCATCAGTGAGGACAACAGGCCATGCATACTTCAATCTCAATAAACCAAAATCAAAAGCGTATTCTGGTTGCGGTAATTACCATTTTTACGGCCATGCTTGCATACCCACCATTTCAGGCGGTGCATGATGGCACAATATTTAACATGGGTTATGGCTGGATTACCGATCTTTTCAAGCGTGGGTACAAAACCATAAATGTTTCTGTGCTTCTTATCCAATGGATCGGGACGATCATCGTGGGGGGAATTGCGTTCGTCTTGGCCAAGGAAGAATCATTTCCTCCCACTACAGGCATGCAAATGGCGATTCTCAAGGATGTTAAGAAACTGTCTATTGATCTCGCTCGGGAAGTCGACGACCTCTTTGAAGAAGCAATGCTGGACCTTCTGAAGAAATATGAGAAGGCTCAACGCAAAAAGAAATAGCAGGCCATAGCCACCAAGGCAGGGTGTTTCGAGGATACCATATGAAACCAATTCTGACAGTCATGCCGGATTATGGGAGCGGCCCTTACCTCTGGATTCTCAAAGAGGGATCCCCTGACAGCCGTGGAGTTGGACCGAATATCGCCAGCTATGAATGTTGGCCAAATGATGATTTTCTTTCTCATGTGACTCAAGAAGTCAAAGAAGACTTTGACGACTGGGTTTTGCAGTTCGAGCATTATGCAGACTTGCCGCAATTCAATTGGGGGTCCTTCCATAAGCGGGGTCTCGTATTGGCTCGGCGGCTCAAGGCGCAATTAGGCGATCGGGCCATAATCCGGTATGTAAAGCCCATGGAAGACCCGAACCACGGGCAGGATGAAATAATGGTGATCGAATAGGACATTAGCACGACCTTTGTTACGATCGTCCAGCCTTTTCAGGTAAACCTCTTGTGGCACCATCCACCTCATCGAGCATCTGTTTGGCGACAGCCCTCCTGACCGCTGCATCGATCGGCCCTCTGTTTGGGTTGGCGAGTTCGCGTCCTGCTGTGATGGTTTCCAGCAATTCTTTCCTCACTGCAGCGGCAAATTCAGGAGGTAAATCCGCAAATATTGAGCGAAGATCATCAGCATCCAGGCTTTTGCCAGCACGAATTTTCGTACGTAACCTCTCCGCAAGACCCCGGCTCAGAGAAACAAACACCGCCTCTTCCGCCTTCTCGATTCCAAGCATGTCAAGCGATTGAAACAGATCCGCGTAGAGCTTTTCTTTCCTTGAGTCTTTGAACAATTCTGTTTCTAGCATCTCTGTCCACCTCTCCTATCGTTGTTAGCACTTCCCGCTGGAAGTCTGCCACAGCCTCCAGGTCATACAAAGTCTTGAATATTTCCAATTGGAGGGACAGCTGCCCCCGGATTTCAGCCATAGCCCGCAATGCAAGCTCTCGGGGATCCTTAAACTTGAATTCCGTGACCTCCTCTTCCTTCCCTTTGACTCGGACCTTTTTGACCTGCGACTCTAGTACCTGGAGAGCCGTTTTATCTCCCCGGTTCCATTGCATCAGAAGATCAAGGAGCTCGTTTGCATAACTGTTGATCTTCTGAAGCTGGTCGACAGCGTTTAGGTTTTTGTCGACTACCTGGTGCGCCCGCTCCAGGGTTACACTCCGTACAACGGATATTTTAAGCTCCTTCTTTGCCTTGGAGACAGCGCCCTCAGTGACGCCAAAAAATTGAGCAATTGCCCGTTGGGATTTACCAGACGTAAGCATCTGGTTTAATTTAACTCTGTCGATTTTATGGTCAGCCATTCGGTAAACTCCCGGTAAAGGTGGTTAACTTTTCTTATCGATACTTTCCTTGGCTCTCGCCTTACCAGTCGTTCCATCTAGTGACACTATCCCACCAGAGCTTTTCCTCTTCAGGAACCTGGCACTCAGATAAGATACCCACCATTTCGTATCTCTTCGGGGCAGAGTCTTTTCCCTGTGCCGCCGAACATAGGGAAGACGAACCATCCCAACCCTCCAAGACCATGTGTCGACCAATACGGCGATACTTCGGGCTCGATAGCCTTATCGCCTTGACAGCTTCGGCTGATAAGAAAGGGAGGAGCTCCTTGTGGGCCTTTCCAACCTCGATCTCGTACTTCAGCAAAAAGTTATCGAACATCCACATCTGCTGCATCAGAATCCCCTCGTTGCACCATTTCCATTGGGTTTCTTTTCTCCGGGAACCAGTGGGGCAGGAGCGGCAGGTTCCGTGTCATAATCCTTCCAGCTGCCTCCCGAAGACTTCACCGGAGCGGATGGCTTTCCCCACTTCCCGTCATTCCCCTTCACATACCCCCGGCGTTTCA